>JAHAZM010000072.1 GCA_018385275.1 Eubacteriales bacterium
TGCAGGTGGTGAGCAGGGTGGTATAGGTGCCGCGGCGGTGCTTCTTGAGATAGTCAAGCCGCAGGTGTCCGTACTTGC
The DNA here is from genome assembly GCA_018385275.1 of Eubacteriales bacterium. Classification (GTDB taxonomy): domain Bacteria; phylum Bacillota; class Clostridia; order Christensenellales; family MB2-83; genus MB2-83. The sequence continues at coordinate 79 of JAHAZM010000072.1, forward strand.
CTATGGTAACAGTCTTTTGCTCCGGTAGTTGAAGGTTCGGATAATTGATTCCGTTGATGTTTGTGTATATCAGTTTAGTTTTCATTTTCGTTCTCCTTTTCGGTATGTAATTCGGTGTATTCTTTATAGATATTGTTCAGGTGCATTGCATGGGTGTATGATTTCGCCGAAATGTTCTCATAGAATTCCGAGGTCAGCAGTTCCAAGACATAAGGCTTTGGAAAAAGGAATTTTGGGCGAAGCATGATCGGCTTGAGGTGTCCCTTTTTGCACCAGCTTCGCAGGGTGTTGACGCAGTAGCCGGTGATCTCTGCGACTTCGTCAACTTCCATCACATCTGGATAATCCTTTAGCAGTTTGTTGTAATAAAGATATTTGCAATACTCCTCGGCTTGCTGCGGAATCGGCTTGCGGCGCTTTTTCGCTTTGGTATGTCCTGCGGATTTATACCAATCGGGCGGCGGAATAAATCGGCTGGGATCTTCTTTGTATTCTTCTATGAACTTGAGGAAGTCCTCGCGGGCGACGGAATAGCATCTTGTCTGCTTTCCGCTGTTCTTATTTTTGATAAGACCGCTTTTTACATAGAACCTTGCGGTCAGCTTGCTGACATGGCAGACAACCTCATCAATCTTGACGACCGGGATCCGTCCGTCCTTCGCGGCGTGACCATCAAAGGCAACCAAGCCGGCACTGCGGACGGCTTCAACAGCAAAGAGTCTTCCCTTACCGACGTCCGCTGCATCTTTGAACTGAACGAGTGGGTCTATTTCTACCCGGATACCGACGCGACCTACGGACTCAGAGTCTGGATCCTGAAGCACCGCGACGATCAGGAGTATTACAACAAAGCCAAATTCTCCGATCTCGATCCGAACTTTGCGAACTATTGCGATCTTCATTATCCCGAGGATGCGGAAAATCCAGATGAAACGGAATGGGGCAGCTTCTATCTGAATAAGGAAGAATTTACCAGACCCTCGCGGATAAAAACCTGACCGTCGATCGCGTCGTTACGGTCAAAAATATCGCCGCTCGCGCGCAAACGGACGCCGCGCTCTATTGGGGCGATCAGGTCGTCGAGGGCCTGCTGTCCTATCTTGCGGTGCCTCTTACGCTCAACAGCGTCGGCGACTATTATTCGTACAAAGTTCACGGAGAGATCGAGCCGAGCGTCAAGTCGGCGATCTTCGGCGCATCGAAAAAGACGGCTTCTTCTGCTATAAGCAGAGCGGCGAGGCTTTCGGGCAAAGTCGGGCGTGTAGGTCGCGTTGCTTCAACGGTGGCCGGACTCCCCGGCCTGGGGCAGATCGTCAACACGGTCATGGTCGGTTCCTCCTGGAAAGAGGGCAGCAAGCGCTTTGATCAGTATCAGAAACTGCTGGAAGAGAATCTGGCGCTGATCAACGATTTTTATTCGACCTGCAGTCAGCGCGCCGCCAAGCTCATCGAAGATAAGGACGAACAGAACACGTGGAAAATCAAATTTGATAAACGGAGAAATTACCGGACGTACAACTGCACCTTCTGGGGCATTTCGGGCAATCTTATGAGTTGTACGCTCAGCGGCGAGCTGAAAAGCGCCGATAACAGCATCACCGGCTCATACACCGGAACGCTGTGGCTGGAGCTCGCGGCAGAGGACTTTTCGCCCCTTGAGTCAAACGTCGAAAACACAACCGGGCTGAAACCCGTGATGAGTTTGCTTTACTCCACGGGCGGCTACCAGAAAACGTCCGATACCGGCGGCAAAACTGTGCTCAGATGCGAATCGCAGGGGCAGCTCACGTTCTATATCAACGGCACGGAAAGCACGATAAAGCCGAACGTCGTGGGCAGCCTCGATAACGATAAAGAGATAACGTTCTCGTTCGACCGCCATCTGGAATGGCGCGACGAAACGCATGCGGCGCTTGGAGCGCACGGCTTTACCGAAGCGACCGTGACGAGCAGCGACGTGGATTCGGCGCACATGAAGACTTTTTCAGAAGTCTATAGCGACAAAACCGCCGGCGGCGATTCGAGGAAATCGGACGAGACGTATCCTCAGGACCGCGGCTCGGTGTTCGCCCCGATCGAAAGCGATCCGGTCATTACGATCCGTTTTTCAGAATAAAAAACTGTGGAGGAAATCATGAAAAAACAAATAATCAGCGTTTCTGCCTTGTTGCTTTCCGTTATCATTGTCTTTTCGCTCGCGTCCTGCAGCGGGATCAAACCGATCGCGGACGACGATGCGCCTCTGATCCGTGACGACGACGCCGGCAGAACGGCGCCCCCGACCGATAGCGAGGTCAGTGTACCTGATTTTGCTTCCATTATGGCGGGAACCGCATCGACGGATACCGTCTGGGGAGAGCAGAACGCTGCGGCGCAGCAGGAAATCATTGATGCCGCCAAACTTGACGGTTACGACGTTTCCTTCGGTGCGGACGGCAGTATGACGGTCGTAGGCGAGGATGGGACCGTAGTCGTCCAGAATCCGGACGGCACCTGGACGGCCCGGAATGAGGACGGATCGACCGCACAATTCGGCGGAAACTGGCCGGACAACGAGTTTACGAGACTCGTTCCCAAACCGGATTTTAAACTGACCGGTGCCAGCACGACGGAGGATCAGTTTACGGCGGCTTTTCAGTCTGTCACCGTGGATCAGGTCAGGGCATACGCTGAAAAAGTCAAGGCGAAAGGCTTTACCGTTGACGCCGAGGAGGAAGATCAGAATGTATACGGGGTCGTGATCTACACCTATACGGCATATAATACCGCCGGCTATCGCGCAGAGATCAGCTTTGCCGCCGGAACGTGCAGCATCACAATCAGCAAATAACAAACCGAAACAAGGCGGGGCATCAGCCCCGCCTTGTTTGTTTTAGGTTTCATTTCCGATTGACGCAGTGTGAGCAGACGTAGTTTTCCACAAACTCAAAGTCTTCTTTGGCAACGTAGACCTGATTGTGCGCCAACAAGCCGTTAACCTTGATGAGATGACGACGCGGATAGGCCTTGACCTTGCGTACCGTTGAAAACTCCGAGTACATTTCCGTACGTTGAGCGTTCATCCCGACGCCGACGGTCGTCAATCTCCCGGAAGCCAGCCCGCCCGCCATAGTGGCCTTGGCGATTTTTTTTGCTTTCTCGGCTTGAAACGCGATCTGTCTGTGAAGGACCCCCTGCTCGTCCATTTCAAACTCGACGATATACTTTCCGCCCATAATCAACGCGTAAATCCCGTAACCGATGGCTGTGAGCGCCGTCATGCCGATCAGGAAGTACGCAAAGAATTTCAGATTGTTCAAAAACCGATCCGGGAAGAAATCGCTCCACTCGATCGCGTCGACGATCATCACAAAAGAGAAAATGCCGAGGATAATGAAAAAGAAAATCTTCCAAACGAGACAAAACACCGTCGGATTCCTGAACAAACTCATTTCATAAACCCAACGGTATTTTCCGTCGTCGCCGAGCGTGATCCTGCCGCTCGTCCGGTCGGCGGCGTTGCGCTCTCCGGAGTAATACCCTGCTTTGGTTCTTTCCTCATTCTCTGTTTTCAAATCATTCATCGCCGTAACCTTCCTTTTTCGTTTACTTTTTTTATCTTGAAAAGCAGAGACGCCGCTTCAGCGGCGATACGCCCGCCAATAACGCAGAACCGCCTTTTGATCGGCAAAGGGATGCGCCTCGTCCGTCACAAAGAACAGATACCGCGCGCTGTCGGAACGGCGGCCTTTGCGCATCCGACACACGACGCTGAAGCTGCGAACGTCCTCCGGCACGGTCAGGCTGAACGCCTCCGAAGCTTCGACCGCCCTGTCCAGCAGGACGTTCCCCCGCTCGTCCGTCACGCATACCGACAGCGCGTCCCAACCGACGCCGGGATCGTCCAGCGGAACGAGAGAAGCGCGGAACACCTCGCCGGGGCCGTACAACAATTGCTCGTAGCGCATGCTGATATGCCAGGGTTTCATCGCGTCCCGATAAGCGTAATAAGCCAGCTTGGGTCTGCCGTAATAATCGACCAGCGAGGTACAGGAGACGTTGGGCCACGGCTCGTTGAACTGCCAGACGATACTGCCCACGTTCCGCCATTTGCGGCGGCGGTTGGCTTCCAGCGCGTAGCGGATGCCCTCCGCCTGCATAAACTGCGAAACCTTGATAAAATCCTCCAAAGAGGCAAACTCTCCGAAAATCGTCCGGTCCCGCTCTCCGGTATCCCACCACTCGCCGTGATGGCGCCAGACGAGGTTTTCCGTCACGCTCGTCAGTTTGCGGTTCGACGGCGACAGAAACCGCTTCATTGCTGACAGATTGGTCATGCCGTCGACGCCGAACTCGCTGTGCAGCTCGATCGGCGAGGTGTTGTACAGTTCGTACTGGCTGCCCGGGCCGCGGGCGCCGGCGTATTTCCACGGGCCGTGAATGTCATGGTGATCGGTCGCGGGGCGCCTGTCGTCGCGCCAGCCGATCGGACCGGACGCGGAAGTCGGCAGCATCAGGCGTTCCGGATCCAAACGCCGACAGATCCGGCGAAGCATGGCGATATTCCGGTTGGAAAGCCGCGCCGGCTCTCCCGTGCTCTCAAACAGCTCGTTTCCGCCGCTCCAGAACGTCAGCGACACATGATCGCGCTTTTCCGTGACCGCCGCAGTCGCCGTCGCGCGCAGCAGTTTCAAAAACGACGGGATCTCCGAAGGCGTGTTTTCCAGTCCGGAGCTGGACTGGATGAACTCCTGCCAGACCATCAGTCCGTATTCGTCGCAAAGATCGTAAAACTCTTCTTTCTCGATAATGCCGCCGCCCCAAACGCGGATCAGGTTCGCGTTGGCTTCCTTGGCCAGTTTCAGTATCTTCCGGTAGCGATCCCGGTCGACGCAGCCGTACATCATGTCCAGCGGCGTCATGTTCACGCCCTTGATATAGATTTTTTCCCCGTTGACGACCGGGGTATAGGGAAGCGTCTCGGCCGTCGCGCCCTCGGGACGGGTATAGGTCAGCGTACGCAGTCCGACGCGCTGCCGTTTTTCATCGGAAAGCACGCCGTTTGCGTCAAAAAGGCGCAGCGACAGATCGTATAACGGCTGATCGCCGTATCCGTTCGGATACCAAAGACGCGGCTCGCGGATCGGAAACGTCAGCCGTGCCCTGCCGTTTTTGACCGCGCCGTGCGCCGAGACCGCCGGCTCTCCTCCGTAGGACAGAGTCGCTTCCGCGCGGCCGTCAGGGCTGTCGGTTTCGACGGTATATTGCAGGCGGCCGGGCATGTATTTCACCCGAGTGTTCAGGATCCGCGCCTCGCCGGTCGAAATCAGTGTCACGTCGTCCCAGATCCCCATGCCGACAAGCCGGGTACAGAAATCCCATTTGTAAGTAAACCGCGCTTTCTGCGTCCTTGTGCGGCTGGTATAGCCCACCTGTCCCATCTCGTCCGGCGCGCTTTCGAGCACCACTCTGAGGCGGTTTTCCGCTCCAAAGCGGACACGGTCCGTAATATCGAGCACGACGGGCTCGTACATCCCCTCGTGCTCGGCCAGATGAGCGCCGTTGAAGTCGATATGGGCTTTGTAATCAACGCCCCTGAAAACGAGAAACAAACGTCTGCCGCGAAGCGATCCGTCCACCGTGAACGCGGTCGAATAGACCCACCAACGGTTCTCGACCCACTCGCATTGCCGGGAATTCAGATCACGATACAGGTCCGGAATCAGCCCGGCGCGCAGCAAATCGGCGTAAACGCTGCCCGGAACGCGCGCGTCGAACGGATCGGTCACGCCCTGATGAAGATGCGATATTTCCACCGCGCCCCTTTGAATGGGAACATAGGGCCAGTAGCCCTCGAGTTTCCAGTCACGCAGCTTTTCAACAACCATCACGCCGCCTCCCCGTCAGTCGTATCGATCGCAATAATTATAGCAGAACAAACCGTTTTTTTCAAGAACTTCGGCAAAAAAACCGGACTTCACGTCCGGTCTTTTGACTCCGTTATTCGGCCAGCGACACGGCAAACGCACCGGCTCCGGCCAGATCTTCCGCAGAAGGAAGTCCCTTGCCGACGAAAGCCCATGAGCCGCGGCAATGAAACTCCTTTTCATTCAACGCGATCCCCTGCTCGTCCGTTACTTTTTTAACGGCATGATACGTAGACTGACCCGAAGCGGAGGTGTTCAGATTGACGACTTCTCCGATCCGATCCTTGTTCCGGATCAGAAAAGCCTTGACCTCCGGATCGATCGCGGCGGCATACATGGCGTTGATAAGAAACAGGCGATCCACATGCTCGGTCAGATCGTGCGTCACGTCCAGTGCTTCCGTTTTCAGAGCGTCGGCTACGGCGGCGGCCAGTTTTTTGGTGTTGCCTTTTTTGGATTTGGTAAAATAACGTATGGCGATGCTCACTTCATTCACCTCCCCGCCTCTTTCGAGGCGATATAAACTCCGACGGCGCGTCGTTTCAGGCGTGCCGCCGGAGAAAAGTTTTTATCAGAACAATCCGCTGATCCGGCCGTTTTCATCAACGTCGATCCGTTCGGCCGCCGGAACTTTCGGCAGGCCCGGCATGGTCATGATGTCGCCGGTAAGGACGACGACGAAACCGGCGCCGGCCGACACTTTGACGGCGCGCACCGTTACCGTGAAGCCCTCCGGCGCGCCGAGGAGCGTCGGATCATCGGAAAAGCTGTACTGCGTTTTGGCGATACAGACCGGGCAGGAGCCGAATCCCAGCGCTTCGAGCTGTGCGATCTGCTTGGCCGCCGCGGGCGTGATATTGACGCCCTTGCCGCCGTATACGCGGGTCACGACCGCGTTGATCTTATCGGAGAGACTCATATCGTCCGGATAAGAGAAAGTAAAGTCGCCTTTTTCTTCTTCGCACAAGCGAACGACTTCGCGCGCCAGCGCTTCTCCGCCTTTGCCGCCTTCGGCCCAGACCGTGGAAAGAACGGTGTTCACGCCGAGGGCGCGGCATTTTTCAATGATAAAATCGACTTCGGCGTCGGTATCGGTCGGGAAACGGTTGACCGCCACGACGCAGGGAAGCTTATAAACGTTTTTGATATTGGAAACATGCCGCAGCAGGTTCGGGATCCCCTTCCCCAGCGCCGCCAGATCCTCTCTGGCCAGTTCTTTTTTGTCGAGACCGCCGTGCATTTTCAGCGCGCGGATCGTCGCGACGACCACGACCGCGTCCGGCGTCAGACCCGCCATACGGCACTTGATGTCAAGGAATTTCTCCGCGCCTAGATCCGCGCCGAAGCCCGCCTCCGTAACGGTGTAATCGCCCATTTTCAGCGCCATGCGCGTCGCCATGATGCTGTTGCAGCCGTGCGCGATATTGGCGAACGGTCCGCCGTGTACGAATGCCGGCGTACCTTCCAGCGTCTGTACCAGATTGGGCTTGAGAGCGTCTTTCAGCAGCGCCGCCATTGCGCCGGCCGCCTTGAGGTCGCCGGCGGTAACGGGCTTCTCGTCATAGGTATAGCCGACGATGATGCGCGCAAGCCGCGCTTTCAGATCGGTAATGGACGAAGACAGGCACAGCACCGCCATGATCTCGCTGGCCACGGTGATGTCGAAACCGTCCTCGCGCGGCGTGCCGTTGACGCGGCCGCCCAGACCGTCCACGATAAAGCGGAGCTGTCTGTCGTTCATATCCACGCAGCGCTTCCAGGTAATACGGCGCGGATCGATCCCGAGAGTATTGCCCTGCTGGATGTGGTTATCAAGCATGGCGGCCAGCAGATTGTTCGCCGCACCGATCGCATGAAAATCACCGGTAAAATGCAGGTTGATGTCCTCCATGGGAACGACCTGGGCGTAACCGCCGCCGGCCGCGCCGCCTTTAACGCCGAAAACCGGACCCAGAGACGGTTCTCTCAGCGCTACGGTGACGTCTTTACCGATCCGGCGCAAACCGTCCGCCAGACCGATCGTCGTCGTGGTCTTGCCCTCGCCGGCAGGCGTCGGCGTGATGGCCGTCACCAGAATCAGTTTTCCGTCGGGGCGGGACGATTCCTTGATCAGAGCCGGATCGATCTTAGCCTTATAATTCCCGTACTGCTCCACGTATTTTTCATCAATGTGCGCGCGTCGGGCGATCTCCATGATGTGCGCCGGCCGGCAGGCCTGCGCGATCTCAATATCCGACAAATAAGCCATATTGTTTCCTCCTCAGCCTTTAAAGTATTTTACCGCCGCCTCGAACATACGAATATCGTATCGTCCGGGGACGTTTTGATACAAACCGGAACCCTTGCGTTCGCTGTGACCCATTTTCCCGAGAACTCTGCCGTCGGGCGACGTGATCCCTTCTACCGCGAAAACCGCTCCGTTGGGATTGAAATGAATATCCATAGAAGCGTCGCCGTCGAGGTCGACGTACTGCGTGGCGATCTGCCCGTTGGCCGCCAACCGGCGCACCAATTCTTCGCTCGCGAGGAACCGCCCCTCGCCGTGAGAGATCGGCACGTTGTACACATCGCCGACCTGCGTCAGGCTCAGCCAGGGAGATTTGTTCGAAGCGATGCGCGTGCGCACGATGCGGGACTGATGCCGCGCGATGGTATTGAAGGTCAGCGTGGGACTGTTCTCGTCAGCGTCGACGATCTTTCCGTACGGCACCAGGCCCAGTTTGATCAACGCCTGGAAGCCGTTGCAGATGCCGCAGATCAGTCCGTCACGCCGATCCAGCAGTTCCCCTACTCCATCGCGTACCGCCGCGCTGCGGAAAAACGCCGTGATGAATTTTCCGCTGCCGTCCGGTTCGTCGCCGCCGGAGAAACCGCCGGGAATAAAGATCATCTGCGCGTCCCGGAGCGCTTCGGCAAAGCGTTCCACGCTGCGGGCGATATCGGCCGCGCTCAGATTGTTGACGACCATGATCTGCGGATCGGCGCCCGCGTCGGCCATGGCTTTGGCGCTGTCATACTCGCAGTTGGTGCCCGGGAAAGCCGGGATCAGCACGCGCGGACGCGCCGTTTTGATCGCCGGCGCCGGATAATGGGAAGCGGCATAACGGAAGTTTTCCGTCTTAACGCCGGACGGGCCGATATTGCAGGCGTAAACGCCCTCGAGTTTATCTTCATAGATCGAGAGCAATTCGCTCAGCGGAAGGCTCTCGCTTCCGTGCGTGATCGCCTGTTCCCGCGTCACGACGCCGACGGGCGTACCGACCGTAAGGGCCGGATCTGTCAGCTCCAGCAGAAAACCGCCGTAGCAATAACCGAAAACCGTCTGCGTGTCGAGTTCCTTTTCAAAAGCAAAGCCGAATCCGTTGCCGAACGCCATTTTCATGACCGCTTCGGCGATACCGCCCATACCGGGCGTATAGCAGGCCACCGCCTTGCCGCTGTGAAGCAGCTCGGTCACCTGCGCAAAAACGTTCTTGAGAGAAGCGGGGACCGGCAGTCCGTGCTCATCCGTTTCCGGACGCAGCAGGACGACGCGGTCGCCCGCGCGTTTGAATTCAGGCGATACGATTCTATCCGTCGTCGTCGTGGTCACGGCAAAAGAAACCAGCGTCGGCGGAACGTCGAGATTTTCAAACGAACCGCTCATTGAATCCTTGCCGCCGATGGCGCCGACGCCGTAATCGAGCTGTGCGCGGAAAGCGCCGAGCAGCGCCGACAGCGGCACGCCCCAGCGAGACGGATCTTTGCCGAGACGCTCAAAGTATTCCTGGAAGGTCAGATAGACGTCCCGGAAATCCGCGCCCGTGGCGATCAGCCGGCAGAGAGACTCGACCACCGCCAGATACGCGCCGTGATAGGGGCTCTTTTCCGTGATGAACGGGTTATAACCGAACGCCATCAGAGAACAGGCGTCCGTGTGCTTTTTCTCCACCGAGATCTTCTGGACCATGGCCTGGATGGGCGTGAGCTGATATTTTCCGCCGAAAGGCATCAGCACCGTGCCGGCTCCGATCGTCGAGTCGAAGCGCTCCGACAAGCCGCGTTTCGAACAAACGTTCAGATCGCCGGCCAGCGCGCGATATTGCTCGGCAAAGTCGCCGCCCGTCTCTTTTTCGAAGCGTGCGGGCGCTTTGACGTGGCGGTCATATGCTTTTCGGCGCCGTTGGAATTCAAAAATTCGCGACTGATATCGACGATGCGCTTTCCGTTCCAGTTCATGACGAGACGCGGCTCTGCCACGACCCGCGCAACCGGACAGGCCTGCAGGTTTTCTTCGGCGGCCAGCGCCAGGAAGGCCGCCGTGTCTTCAGGAGCCACGACAACGGCCATACGTTCCTGGCTTTCGCTGATGGCCAGTTCCGTGCCGTCCAGTCCTTCGTATTTCTTCGGCACGGCATTGAGGTCGATGACCAGACCGTCGGCCAGTTCGCCGATGGCAACCGAGACGCCGCCGGCGCCGAAATCGTTGCAGCGCTTGATCATGCGGCAGGCTTTTCCGTTGCGGAAAAGCCGCTGCAGTTTTCTTTCCTCCGGCGCATTGCCCTTCTGGACCTCCGCCCCGCAGGTTTCCAGCGAAGCCACGGTATGGGATTTGGACGAGCCTGTCGCGCCGCCGCAGCCGTCGCGGCCGGTGGAACCGCCCAGCAAAATGACGACGTCGCCCGGCGCGGGGACTTCGCGGCGTACGTTTTCGGCCGGGGTCGCCGCGATCACCGCGCCGATCTCCATGCGTTTGGCCGCATAGCCCGGGTGATAGATCTCGTCGACGATCCCTGTCGCCAGACCGATCTGATTGCCGTAAGAGGAATATCCGGCCGCCGCCGTCGTCACGATCTTGCGCTGAGGCAGCTTGCCGCGCAGCGTCTGATCGATGGGAACGAGCGGATCGGCCGCGCCGGTCACGCGCATCGCGCCGTAAACGTATGACCGACCGGAAAGCGGGTCGCGGATCGCGCCGCCGATGCAGGTAGCGGCGCCGCCGAACGGCTCGATCTCCGTCGGATGATTATGCGTTTCGTTTTTGAACAGCAGGAGCCACGGCTCCTCGACGCCGTCCGTTTTGATCCGGATCTTGACGGTACAGGCGTTGATTTCTTCGCTTTCGTCCAGCTTGTCCAGCCTGCCCTGACGCTTCAGCTCTTTCACGGCGATAGTCGCCAGATCCATCAGGCAAATCGGTTTCTTCCGGCCGAGAGAAGCGCGCAGCGCGAGGTATTGCTCATACGTGCTCTGGATCTCCGGGTCGTCGAAACTCGCCGCGTCGATCACCGTCAGGAAAGTGGTATGACGGCAGTGATCCGACCAATAGGTGTCGATCATGCGAATCTCCGTGATCGTCGGATCCCGGTGTTCGCCGCGGAAATAGGCCTGACAGAAAGCGATGTCGTCGGCGTCCATTGCCAGCCCGTATTGACGAACGAAAGCCTCCAGACCGGCGCGGTCAAGGTCGGTAAAGCCGTCCAGCGTCCGCACCTCGGTCGGGATCTGATAGTCTGCTTTCAGCGTTTCCGGCAGGGCAAAAGAGGCTTCTCTCGCCTCCACCGGGTTGATAACGTATTTTTTGATCTTTTCCACCTGCTCATCCGACAGACCGCCGTTGAGCAGATAAACGCGCGCGGTGCGGATCAGGGGGCGTTCGCCCTGCGAAATGATCTGAATACACTGCGCCGCCGAGTCCGCGCGCTGGTCAAACTGCCCCGGCAGATATTCCACCGCAAAGGCTTTCGCGCCGCTTGCTTCCATCTCGTCGTACAGGATATCCAGCTGCGGCTCGGAAAACACCGTCTTTTTGGCGTATTCAAACAACTCCGGGGTAATATTCTCGGCGTCGTAACGATTCAGGATCCGTACGTCCGTCAGATTTTTGACGCCCAGCTGTTCGCGCGCTTCGGAAAGCAGGGATTCGGCCTCCAGCGCCAGTTCTTTTTTCTTCTCCACATATACCCGGTAAACCACTATTGCGCCCCCTTCGCTTTCAGTGCTCTGGCACCGATGTCCTTTCTGTAAAAGCCTTTTGCAAAATCAATAGAAGCTACTCGCTCGTACGCGGTGCGGATCGCGCCGGACAAAGTGTCGGCCGTCGCCGTCACGCCCAGCACGCGTCCTCCGCTGGCTACCAGCCGTCCGTCCTTCTGTGCCGCACCGGCCACATAAACATAGGGTGCGACCGACGCCGGGATCGTCAGCGGACAGCCTTTTTCATAGGCCACGGGATAGCCCTCGGAGGCCATAACGACGCAACAGGCGCTGCCCGATCTGAATTTCACTTCCGTGCGATCCAGCGTGCCGTCGGTCGTCGCGCGCATGACGGTAAGCAGATCACTTTCCAGAAGGGGCAAGACGACCTGGGTCTCGGGGTCGCCGAAGCGGCAGTTATACTCAATGACCTTGGGACCGTCGGGCGTGAGCATGAGGCCGAAATACAAGCAGCCGCGGAACGTGCGGCCCTCCGCGTTCATAGCGCGGATCGTCGGCAGAAAGATCGTTTCCATGCAGACGCGGGCGATTTCTTCCGTATAATACGGATTGGGCGCGATCGTTCCCATGCCGCCCGTATTGAGGCCCGTATCGCCGTCGCCGGCGCGTTTATGATCCATCGAGGAAACCATCGGGACCAGCGTTTTTCCGTCTGTAAAAGCCAGAACGGAGACCTCGGGGCCGGTCAGGAACTCCTCGATGACGACGCGGCTGCCGCTCTTGCCGAATTTCTTATCCAGCATGATCGAGCGCACGGCCGCGCGCGCTTCGTCGCGCGTCTCCGCGATGATGACGCCTTTCCCCAGCGCCAGTCCGTCGGCTTTGACGACAATGGGCGCCGGAACCGTTTCCAGATACGCGAGCGCTTCTTCCGCGTCGGAAAAGCTCTCGTAACGCGCCGTGGGGATCCCGTATTTTTTCATCAGGTCCTTGGCGAACACCTTGCTCCCCTCGATGACGGCCGCTTCCGCGCGCGGACCGAAGCAGGGAATGCCGGCCGCCTCCAATACGTTGACGCAGCCGAGCACCAGCGGATCGTCCGGCGCCACTACCGCGTAATCGATTCTGTTCCGGACCGCAAAATCTGCGATCGCGTCGATATCCGTCGCTTTGATCGGCACGCAGGTCGCGTCGGCGGCGATGCCGCCGTTGCCGGGCAAGGCAAAAATCTCGGTAACGTCCGGGTTCTCCCGCAGTTTTTTAATGATCGCGTGCTCGCGACCGCCGCCGCCGACGACTAACAGTTTCATAAAACGACCTCTTTTTCAATCAATGATGGAACAGACGCATGCCGGTAAAGGCCATGGAGATGTTCAGTTTGTTGCAGCAGTCGATGACGATCTGATCACGAATAGAACCGCCGGGTTCGGCGATATAGCTCACGCCGCTGCGATAAGCGCGCTCGATGTTGTCATCAAAGGGGAAGAACGCGTCGCTGCCCAGCGATACGCCTTTGATGGTGGCCAGATAAGCCTTGGCTTCCGCTTCGGTCAACGGCTCGGGGCGCTTCGTGAAATACTTCTCCCAGTTGCCGGGAGCGCAGACGTCTTCCTCGTTTTTATTGATATAACCGTCGATGACGTTGTCGCGCTCGGGACGGCCGAGTTCGGGCCGGAACGGCAGAGACAGGACTTTGTCGCACTGACGCAGGAACCAGGTATCGGCTTTTCCGCCGGCCAGTCTGGTGCAGTGAATACGCGACTGCTGACCCGCGCCGACGCCGATGGCCTGGCCGTCGACGGCGTAGCAGACGGAGTTGGACTGCGTGTATTTCAGCGTGATGAGCGCTACGATCAGATCGCGGATCGCGTGATCGGGCAGGATCTTGTTTTCGGTCACGACGTTGGACAGCAGCGCACGGTCGATCTTGAAATTATTGCGTCCCTGCTCAAAGGTGATGCCGAAGACCTGCTTGCGTTCCACCGGTTCGGGAACGTAGTCCGGGTCGATCTGGACGATGTTGTAATTGCCCTTGCGCTTGGTCATCAGAATAGCCAGCGCTTCGGGTTCGTATCCCGGGGCGATGACGCCGTCGGAAACCTCTCTCTCGATCAGGCGCGCCGTCGTCACGTCGCAGACGTCGGACAGCGAGACCCAGTCGCCGAAGGAGCACATTCTGTCCGTGCCGCGGGCGCGGGCGTACGCGCAAGCCAGCGGAGAATCGTCCAGACCGGGCATATCGTCGACGAAGCAGGCTTTCTTCAGTTTATCGGACAGCGGGATCCCGACGGCCGCCGAGGTGGGGCTGACGTGCTTGAACGACGTCGCCGCCGGCAGACCGAGCTGCTCTTTCAGCTCCTTGACGAGCTGCCAGCCGTTGAAGGCGTCCAGAAAATTAATGTAGCCGGGCCGTCCGTTCAGGATGCGGATCGGCAGTTCGCTCCCGTCGCGCATATAGATGCGCGCAGGCTTCTGATTGGGATTGCAGCCGTATTTCAGTTCAAATTCTTTCATATCGTTCCCTCACTTATTTTTATTGATGAGACGGTCCTCTTCGCTGCCGTCTTCCAGATTCGTATATCTGACGTAGAGCGAGATCTTGTTGTCCGCGTCCAGCGCGTTCCAAAGTTCGTCCGTGAACGCGTCGATATCGTCCGGGATCGCGACGCGCTCCGGTTCGCCCTGAAAACTCGGAATGGGATTGCCGTCGCACACATAGGTGTGAAGGAAATGTCCCAGTCCGGGCAGCGCCGCGTACGAGAAATGCTGACGGTTGCAGGCCGTGCCCTCCGCGTCGGCGCTCTTCAGAATGCTCATTTCATAAGTGAATCCGCCGTCGGCAAACGTCAGCATGCCGCTGATGCGGGGCGTGTAATTGGGCTTGTCCGGCTCAAAGGACCGCGTTTCCAGCGCCGAAGCGAAACTGCCGCCTTCATTCAGGAAAATGTCGATCGTATCGGTCTGGTCGCCGTTGGTCACGATCAGCCGGTTCCCGTTCCTGCGGAGCGCCGCGTAAATGATCAGACTCGGATCGACGACTTTGCTCGCGTCAAAGGGCTCCGTATACAGGACGTCGTTCTTTTTGACAAAGATGCGGTTACGGCTGTTGGCGCTGCGCCCCATGATGAAATAAGCCGTGCACGCCTTTTTCCCGTCGGCGGAACGTCCGATCACGAGTCCGCGGCCCACATACGAATTCCCCTCGATGAGCTTTCCGATGGAATGGATCTGATAAATGTTCATATCAACCGTTCTCCTTTTTTAAATATTCTTTTGCGATTTTTTCCGTTGCCGCCGGCAGGATCTTCCACTCCGCCTGCCGCATGACGCGCTTCTGCAGTTTTTCCGGCGTGTCGCCGTCGTGTACGCGAACGGCTTTCTGCATGATGATTTCCCCGCCGTCTGGGATCTCGTTGACAAAATGCACCGTCGCGCCGGTCACTTTCACGCCTTTGGCCAGCGCCGCGGCATGCACCCGCAGTCCGTAAAAACCTTCTCCGCAGAACGACGGGATCAGCGCCGGATGGACGTTGAGAATGCGCCGTTCGTAGCGGGCGGTGAAATCCCTGCTCAGGATGCTCATGTATCCGGCCAGCACGATCAGTTCGATGCGGTACTGCGTCAGCAGTTTCACGATATACGCCTCCGTCTCGCGCTGTCCGCCGCACGCGGCGCGGCTCGCGACCGCGGTGGGAATCCCGGCGTTCTGCGCCCGCGTCAGGGCGTAGGCGTCGGCTTTACTGGAAACGACCAGCGCGATGCGACCGCTTTTGAGCAGGCCGCTTTGCTGCGCATCAATGAGCGCCTGCAGATTGGTGCCGCCGCCCGAAACCAGCACGGCGATACGGATCGGTTCCGTTCTCATGCTTTTTTCCCTCCGATCTTGGCCAGCATCGGCAGAAGCAGTCCTCCGACGGAATTGCCGACGATGACTTCCAACACGAACAGCAGCGACGGGCCATCCAGTCGGCCGGCGCCGAAATAAAACATATCGGCGATGGAATGCTCAAATCCGCTGAGGATGAACACGGGGATGCAGAAAACGATCCCGAGCGGAGTTTTATTCTCTTTATAAATGCTGACGGCCAGATACATCAGTACTCCGCAGAACGCGGCGCGGATCAGCGTCTGGCCCGCGGTCTGGACGAGCTTTCCGTCGCAGAGAACGGCGGCTTTCTCCGCCAGTCCCGGCAGCGCATAGCGGATCACGAGTCCGAGCAGCGCCGTCGTCAACAAATTCCCCGCAAGCCCGAGAAACAGGCTTTTCCAGTCCTCGGCGGTATGGCTCAGGGCCATATACCCCACCCGCCCGGTGAAAAGCACGTAGCCTTTCCAGCAGATGCACAGCAGCGCGACCGAGAAAAACAGCGCGCCGATATAACGGTCGTCACAGGCCAGATACACGCATCCGCCGATACTGATCAGAATGCCGGCGCAAACGCCGCCGAAAAAGTTCTTCAGCATATCTTTATTTTCTCCTTAGATGAAACGATCCGTCCGATGACGTAAGCGTCCACGCCGTTCGCCTGCAGGATCTCCAGCGCGCGCTCTTTGTCGGCCGGCGAAACCACGACGCTCATGCCCACGCCCATATTGAACGTATTGAACATATCTCTCTGGCAGATGTCGCCGGTTTTGGCGATCAGGTCGAAGATCGGCAGGACCCGCACGTCCTCGCGCCGGATCTCGGCGCCGAGTCCGTCGGGAATGCTGCGGGGGATATTTTCATAGAAACCGCCGCCGGTGATATGGGAAATACCCTTGACGGCGATCTGCTCCAGCAGGGCCAGAACGGGTTTGACGTAAATACGCGTCGGCGTCAGCAGCGTTTCGCCCAGAGAGCGGCCGCCCAGCGCCTCGATCGGCGTCCGGAGGTCCGCCCGCTCGACGTTGAAAACTTTGCGCACCAGCGAAAATCCGTTAGAATGCACGCCGCTCGAGGGCAACGCCAGGATCACGTCGCCGGCCCGCATCGTTTTGTTGTCGATAATCCGGCTTTTGTCGACGATACCCGTGCAATAGCCGGCCAGATCGTATTCGTCCGTCGGATAGAAACCCGGCATTTCCGCCGTTTCGCCGCCGATAAGCGCGGCGCCGCTCTGCACGCAGCCCTCGCATACGCCGGCTACGATCTCGGCGATCCGCTCGGGGTAGTTTTTCCCGCACGCGATATAGTCCAGGAAAAACAACGGTTTGGCGCCGCAGCAGATCACGTCGTTGACGCACATGGCCACGCAGTCGATCCCCACCGTGTCATGTTTGTCCATCAGGAAAGCAAGTTTGAGCTTGGTGCCGACGCCGTCGGTGCCGCTGACGAGCACGGGATGCGTCATGCCGGTCAGATCCGGCTCAAACAGTCCGCCGAAGCCGCCCACGTCGGAGCAGACTCCCGGCGTCATCGTGCGGGCAATATGCTTTTTCATCAGTTCGACGGACTTATAACCGGCGGTAATATCCACGCCGGCCGCGGCATAGACGTCGGATCTCGAATTCTCGATCATATGTTTTTACTCCTTTCCGTTCCAGCAATAAGTACAGAGTTTATCCGGAGAAAGCCCGATGGCTTTCTGCAGGCCTTCCAGCGTCTGAAATTCCAACGAGGCCAGATGCAGTCTGGCGCAGATGGCCTGACGCAGCCGTTTTCCGCGCGGGGTCGACCCGTCGTCGTAATCGGCGAGAAATTCCATGCCTTTCGATCCTTCCAGTTCCATGATCGTGGCGCGCGTAATCAGTTCCATATCGCCCGTCGAACGGGAGAAATTGAGGAATCGGCAGCCGTACATGATCGGCGGACAAGCCGAGCGCATATGAACGGCCTTGGCTCCGCTCTCATAGAGGAACTCCACCGTTTCGCGAAGCTGCGTGCCGCGCACAATGGAATCGTCCACGAACAGGAGTTCTTTTCCGCGGATCAGATCGTCGACCGGGATCTGCTTCATCTTGGCGATGCGGTTACGTTCCACCTGCGTCGGCGGCATGAAACTCCGCGACCAGGCGGGCGTATATTTGATAAAAGGTCTGGCAAAAGGAATATGGCTGCGATTCGCGTAGCCGATGGCATGCGGCGTGCCCGAATCCGGAACGCCCGCTACGCAGTCCGCCTCCGGCAGGCAGCCGTTGCGGATGTCGTTCTCGGCCATGATCTCGCCGTTGCGGTAACGCATCGCTTCCACGTTGATCCCCTCGTAATTTGAGGTGGGGAACCCGTAATACGACCAAAGGAAAGAGCAAATATGCATCTGCTCCCGTCCCTCGGACAGAACCGTCATCTTATCGGCGGTCAATTCCACGATCTCGCCGGCACGCAGTTCGTAAGCGTTCTCATAACCGAGTTTTTCATAGGCGAAATGCTCAAACGACACGCAGTAGCCGTCCGAACTGCGTCCCACGTGAACCGGAAGACGACCCCATTTATCTCTCGCGGCGATCAGCTTTCCCTCCGCCGTCAGCAGAAGGATCTCGGCCGTCCCGTCGATCATATCCTGCGCGTACCGGATCCCTTCCGCGATATTGTGCCTGCGGTTGATCAAAGCGGCCGTCAATTCAGTCGTATTGATCCCGCCGCCGGACATCGCCGCCAGCTGCGCGCCGGTTTCGGCGATATACCGCTCGACCAGTTCTTCGGCGTTATTGATCACGCCCACAACCGCGATCGCGTAAACGCCCGAGCCGGAACGTACCAGCAGCGGCTGCGGATCGCCGTCGTTGATGCAGCCGATCCCTGCGGTCCCGGAGAACTGCTCCAGGAGCGTTTCAAACTGTGTACGGAACGGCGCGTGGTCGATATTATGGATCTTCCTCTGGAGACCGTACGTTTCGTTATAGACCGCCAAACCGGCGCTTTTCGTCCCTAAATGCGAATGATAATCCGTCCCGAAGAATACGTCCGTGACCACGTCTTTGTGCCCCACGGCACCGAAAAAACCGCCCATGATAAACCTCCACCTTTTCGTAAAAACGGACCCTGCTCCCGGCCTGTTTCACCGGCCGGAACGTTTCCGTCACCCGATCCTGTTCTCGATCCGCGCCAGAATACCGGCGTCCTTTTCCAGCACGGCGCGATGATCCTTCTCCCGTCTGGCCGCCAGTCGTTCCGCCAGCTCCGGATCCGAAAGCGCCAGGATCTGGGCGCAAAGTAAAGCGGCATTGACTCCACCGTTGATCGCGACCGTCGCCACCGGAATACCGGATGGCATCTGAACTGTCGACAAAAGGGCGTCAATGCCGTCGAGCGTATTGGATTTACAAGGGATCCCGATCACCGGAAGCATCGTATTCGCCGCGATCACGCCGGCCAGATGAGCCGCCATACCGGCCGCCGCGATCAGCACGCCAAACCCGGCTTTCTGTGCCCCCGCGGCAAAACTCTGAGCCTCCGCAGGCGTTCTGTGCGCCGAATAGACGTGCACCTCGTAGGGAATCCCGAGGTCCTTAAGCGTGTCCGCCGTTTTCTGCACGATCGGCAGATCGCTGTCGCTCCCCATAATAATACCTGCTTTTTTCATAAATCAGCCTCCTGAAAAACAAAAGAACGCACGCGGACCTTTTCCTGTGCGCCCAGACGGTCGGCAATTTCTATAACCCTCTGCTCCATGCAGTGCTCTGCATTTTCCGTCAGTCACAAAGGATCTCGAATGTACTTTTATTATATGATGAACCACTTTTCTTGTCAAGCGCATATCGTCCATAATAATACGAACATTTTATTGATTTTTCGTAAAAACATTCGCCATTTTGAAATATTCCGTTTGACAAATCAGCCGTTATCTGCTATGATTTCCTCATTAGACGAAGGGAGGAAAAAGTCATGAGTGTTCGGAACACCACGACCGGTGAACGCATGTGCTCCATGCGTCGTTTTCTCATGCCCTTTTTCCGTGCTTCCCGCTGAAAATCCGTTTTATAGTCATTCACGGGAAGCGGCTGCTTCCTTTTTTTATTATCCTTTTGAAAGGAATCCTGATATGATCGAGCTCAGAAATCTGGAAAAGACCTATCATACCGCGACGCGGGACGTTACGGCCATCAAAGGGATCAATCTGACGATCGAAAACGGCGATATTTTCGGCATCATCGGTCTGAGCGGAGCCGGAAAAAGCACGCTCGTCCGCTGTATCAATTTTCTGGAGAAGCCTACCTCCGGCAGTGTGATTTTCAACGGAACGGACGTCGGCACGCTGGACGACGCCGGACTGCGCGCCGTACGACGCAAGATGTCGATGATCTTTCAGAGTTTCAATCTGCTGGCCCAACGCACCGCCCTGGGCAACGTCCTGTACCCGCTGGAGATTTCCGGCGTAAAGAGATCCGAAGCGCTCCGAAAAGCGCGCGAACTCCTCTCCATCGTCGGGCTGGCCGACCGGGAAAACTCCTATCCCGCGCAGCTTTCCGGCGGGCAGAAACAGCGCGTCGCCATCGCCCGGGCGCTGGCCACCGATCCGGAAGTCCTTCTCTGCGACGAAGCGACCAGCGCGCTCGACCCGAACACCACGCGTCAGGTCCTCGATCTGCTCAAGAGAATCAACACCGAAATGGGCGTGACCATCGTCATCATCACGCACGAGATGAAGGTCATCGAGCAGATCTGCAACAAGGTCGCCGTACTGGACAACAGCACAGTCGTCGAATGCGGCAGCGTATCGGATATTTTCCTCGCTCCGCGCTCTCATATCGCCCGAGAGCTGATCCTGCCGCAAAGCGAAGCCGTCCCCGCCGTAACGGGCCGCACCTGTCTGAGACTGGTTTTCGACGGAAACTCCTCGTTCGAGCCGGTGATCTCCAACCTGACGCTGGAATGCCGTACCGCCGTCAACATTCTCGGCGCCAACACGAAAAATATCGACGGAAAAGCCTACGGTCAGATCATCATCCAACTGCCCGACGACGAGATGGCCGTACGACGCGTCACGGACTATCTCGCCCGCATCCATATTTCCTATACGGAGGAATCGCTCCATGAATAGCCTGCTCTCCGCCGCCTTTGACGGCCAAATGCTCAGCGAATACGGCAGCGGCCTGCTGACGACGCTTTATCTGACGCTGGCCTGCGCGCTCGTCTCCTATCTGATCGGAATCCCTGTCGGCGTCCTCCTCAGCGTGACGGACAAGGACGGAATCCGGCCCAACAAGCTCGTCAATACCGTCGTGGGCTTTCTGGTCAACGTGCTTCGTTCGATCCCGTTCGTCATCCTGCTGGTAGTGGCTCTGCCCTTTACAAAACTTCTTGTCGGCACCAAGGTCGGCGATACGGCTTTTCTCGTGCCGCTGATCCTGTCGGCCGCGCCGTTCGTGGCGCGCATGGTCGAGTCCTCTCTCAAAGAGGTGGATAAGGGCGTGATCGAAGCGGCCCATTCCATGGGCAGTACCGATATGCAGATCATTCTCAAGGTGCTCCTGCCTGAAGCCAAACCGTCGCTGCTGGTCGGAGGCGCCATCGCCGTGACCACGATCCTGGGATATACGCCGCTGGCCACGCTGGTCGGAGGCGGCGGACTGGGCGCCATCGCCGTCCAGTACGGCCTGTACCGGTTCAACTATCCAGTCATGTATATCGCCTCGATCCTCATTATCATTCTTGTTCAGATCCTTCAGGAACTGGGCCTCCGGCTCGCCAAACGCTCCGACAAAAGGATCTCAAGATAAATCCAAAATCATTTTAGTAAAGGAGAAAAAACCATGAAGAAAATCGTTTCCCTGTTCCTGACGGTACTGTTCGCCATCGGCGCGCTCTGCCTCACTTCCTGCGGGCCGCAGAAAGAAAAAACGCTCGTCGTGGGCGCGAGTTCCACGCCTCATGCCGAGATCCTCAACCAGTGCGTGGCCGCAATGGCCCAGAAAGGCTACACGCTCACCGTCCGCGTTTACGACGACTACATCCTGCCCAACACCGCTACCGAAGACGGCGATCTGGACGCCAACTACTTCCAGCACACGCCCTATCTCAATGATTTCAACGAGAAAAACAATACCCATCTCGTTTCCGTGGCGGCAATCCATTATGAGCCCTACGGCCTGTACGCCGGCACCTCGTCCTCGCTGACCGATCTGCCGGCCGGCGCCGTGATCGCCGTGCCCAACGACGGCACCAACGAGGCGCGCGCGCTGCTGCTGCTGGAAGCGCAGGGTCTCATCAAGCTCAAGGAAGGCGTCGGTCTGGCCGCCACCAAGCTTGATATCGTTGAAGACAACGGTTACGACATCAAAGAAATGGTCGCCGCCGTCATCCCCACCTGCCTCGATTCCGTGAACCTGGCCGTCATCAACGGCAACTATGCCATTCAGGCCGGCCTGAAGATCGCCGACGCGCTGGCGGTCGAAGACAAGGCTTCCACGGCTGCTCAGACCTACGCCAACGTGCTGGTCGTCAAGCAGGGAAATGAAAACAACTCCGCCGTCAAAGCGCTCATCGAGGTCCTCAAGACCGACGCGATCCGCGACTATATCGAGAGAACCTACGCCGGCGCGGTCGTCCCCATGTTCTGATCCGACCAAAGCTCAAAAGGCGGCCCTCGCGGCCGCCTTTTTTATACAAAAACGATCCGTTTTCGGATCGTTTCTTTCTCTCAGATCGTTTTCTGCAGGAAAACCGTCCCGTGCCAGCGGCCGAATTTGTATCCGACCTCCCGCAGTTCGCCGGCGCAGGTAAAGCCGTGCCTCAGATGAAACCGGCGGCTGTTTTCGTTTTCGCTCGTCACGATCGAAACCATCTGACGGAGACCGAGACGGCGGGCGGCCGCTTCCGCCGCTTTCAGCAGAGCCGTGCCCACGCCCCTGGACAACAGATCGTGCCGCACATAGATCGAAAGATCCGCCGTATAGCGATAGGCCGACCGTTCGGCATACCGGTCCAGATACGCGTACCCGACGACGCGGCGGTCTTCCTCCGCCACGACGCAGGCATAATCCCGGCAGATCCGCGCCAGCCGCTCGGCAAAGGCTTCCTCGCTCAGCGGTTCTTCTTCGAAGCTGTACGACGTATTCTCGATATAGTAGTTGTAAATCTCCAGACAGGCCGGCACGTCCCGTCTCTCCAGGGGTCTGACGATCATTCTTTTTTCACCTGTTTTATCGTATCACACCCCGTGTTTTTCGGCAACCGTTTCCCGCACTCTTTTTCTTTTCGCAAAGTCTGCTTTTAAGTGAAAAAAAGATTGTATTTGTTTGTTATTTATGATAGAATGAATGATATGAACCGAGCAATCCCGAACCGGCACCGCCGCTTTCACGCTCCGGTTTTCCGTACTATCATTGCTGCCAGAGGAAGGGACCTGTCGCTATGCTGCCAAACAGAACCAAAAGAATCCGCAGTACGAAACGTCAAATTCTTGTTGTCGACGATGAAGAAATCAATCGTCAGCTTTTAGGCTTCATGCTGGAGAGCGACTATCAGATCCTGTACGCCGAAAACGGAAAGGAAGCGCTTCAGCTCATCACCGAAAATCAGGACAGCCTTTCGCTGATCCTGCTGGACCTGATGATGCCCGTCATGGACGGCTACGAGGTTTTGCAGACCATCCAGAAAGACCGGAACCTGCGCCGCATTCCCGTCATCGTCCTGACCTCCGAAAAATCCGCGGAGGTCAAAAGCCTGCAGATGGGCGCGGCGGATTTCATCCCAAAACCCTACGACATGCCCGAAGTCATTCGCGCCCGCGTCCACCGCTCCATCGAACTGGCAGAGGACAGTTCTTTGATCCACGCCACGGAAGACGACCCGCTCACCGGCCTGGCTCACAAAGACTTCTTTCTCGAATACTGCCATCAGCGCGATCAGTTCGACACTTCCCCGATGGACGCTCTGGTGCTGAACGTGAACCGTTTCCATCTGGCCAATGAAATACACGGGCGCGCTTTCGGCGACAAGATTCTTCTCGTCATCGCCGGCCAGATCGCCGCCCTGCTCAATCAGACCGGCGGTCTTGCCTGTCGGAGCGGCGCAGACTCTTTCTATCTTTATCTGCCTCACCGCGACGACTACAACGATCTGCTCTGCCAGTTTTCCGAAGCGCTGGAAAAGGAAACGGGTACCGGCGCTATTTCTCTTCGTATGGGCGTTTATCCGTACGTTGACAGAGCTCTTGATATGGAACAGCGCTTCGACCGGGCCAACCTTGCCTGCGCGCCGCTTCGTACTCAGCATATTTCGCAAGTGTCCGTCTACGATATGAAGACGCACGAAAAAGAAGTCTACGCCGAAAAGCTCCTCGAGGACATCGACACCGCACTGAGCGACGGACAATTCCAGGTCTATTATCAGCCGAAATACGATATCCGTCAGGACAAGCCCAAGCTCTGCAGCGCGGAAGCGCTGGTACGCTGGTTTCATCCCGTCTACGGCATGATAAGCCCCGGCTTTTTCATCCCTCTTTTTGAGGAAAACGGTCTGATCCACAAACTGGACCTGTTCGTGTGGAACGCTACGGCGGCGCAGCTCCGCATCTGGAAAGAGGAATACCGGACCTGCGTCCCGATTTCGGTCAACGTCTCCCGTATCGACCTGTTGACTCCAGGTTTTGAAGAAAATCTCCTCTCCATCGTGCGCAATAACGCCCTTCAGCCCGAGGATCTCCTGTTGGAGATCACGGAGTCTGCCTACACCGAGCACATCGATCAGATCCTGGAAACGATCCATCGACTGAGAAACCATGGTTTCCGCATCGAAATGGACGACTTCGGTTCCGGGTACTCTTCCCTGAACGTACTGTCCTCCTTCCCTGTCGACGCGCTGAAGCTGGATATGAAATTCGTCAGGACGATCGATACGAACGAAAAAGCTTACGGCATGCTCAAGATCATGATGAGCATCGCGGCGTTTCTGGAAGTCCCCGTCATCGCCGAGGGCGTGGAGACGGAAAAACAGTTGTCTCTCCTGCGGGATGCCCGCTGCGACATCGTACAAGGCTATTATTTCTCAAAACCGGTACCCGCCGATTCATTTACGACGCTTCTGGGCGCCTCGGGTAGAAAGGAAAAAACGTCATGACACTGGAAGCATTGAAACAATGGGGCGCTAACGTGGAAGAAGGCATGAAGCGCTGCCTGAACAACGAGGGATTCTATCTTTCGCTCGTCGGCAGGATCCTCCCGGACGACCGTCTGGCGCGGCTGGAAGGCGCCTTGAACGAAAAAGACTTTACTAAGGCTTTCGAGCTGGCTCACGCCCTGAAAGGAATGTACGGGAACCTCTCCCTCACCCCTCTTTATGCGCCCATTTCGGAAATGACCGAACTGCTCCGCGCTAAAACGGACATGGATTACACCGCGCTGCTGGAGCGCGCCAAGGAACAGTTTAAAAAACTCTGCGAACTATAATTGAATTTCAGAAAGGAAGATCATTATGAAGTACAAAGGAACGAAGACGGAACAGAATCTGCTGGCGGCTTTTGCCGGCGAATCCCAGGCCAGAAACAAGTATACGTATTTTGCTTCCAAGGCCAAGAAAGAAGGTTATGAGCAGATCGCCGCAATCTTCACCGCCACAGCCGACAACGAAAAAGAACACGCCAAAATGTGGTTCAAAGAGCTCGAGGGAATCGGAAGCACCGCGGAGAACCTCGCCGCGGCCGCCGACGGCGAAAACTTCGAGTGGACGGATATGTACGAAGGCTTTGCCGTGACCGCCGAAGAAGAAGGTTTCCCGGAGCTCGCCGCGAAATTCCGTGCCGTCGGCGCCATTGAGAAAGCGCACGAGGCCCGCTATCGCGCGCTGCTCAAGAACGTGGAGACCAAAGCGGTCTTTGAAAAAAGCGAGGTCAAGATCTGGGAGTGCCGCAACTGCGGTCATATCGTGATCGGAACGGCCGCGCCGGAGCTCTGCCCCGTCTGCGCGCATCCGCAGGCATATTTTGAGGTACGGGCGGAAAACTACTGATCCGCAAACGCAAAAAACGACCCGATCGGGTCGTTTTTTTCTTTGAGATCATTCGGCCGGGCCGCGCTTTTGCCTCCAGTAGTGCTGATACATCTCTTCCGTGGCCAGTGCAAATTTGGTGACGGAGAAATCGCTGCCGGCGGGATAGACGTACAGCGTATCGCGCAGGGTGTTGAGATCGACGCAGTCGCCGTATTTGCCGAGATAATCGTACTCGATGTGCACGGAGTAAAGCACGGGGACCGGAATGGAGACCGTGAACTCCTCTCCGTCGCTGCGGCCCGTCAGTGTGAAACCCTCGGCGTCGTGGATCAGGCGTCCCGCGCCGAGATCGATATAGCCGCGGGCGTTCGGCAGCGCGTCGATGCGGACGTCGCCCTCAAAGCGATACGTGCCCTCCTCGACCTCACGCCTCACGTTGGCGCGTTCCCACTCATACCAGTCGGGGATGTGCGTGAACTCGGTTTCCCCCTCCTCCGCCTGCAGTTCTCCCAGTTCGGTCATGCGCCACGTTTTGCCGCACGAAGCACAGCGCAAGCGGTCTTTTTCGGACGTCATGCGGTACTCTGTCCCGCAATACGGACACTGATACAGTACTTTATGCAGGCCCTCGGCGCGCCGCGGATAGGAAATGACCTTGCCGGCGGCCTTTTGCCAAGCGAAATCATCATAAACGAAGGCTTTCTCGATCGCAGACGTGACCTGCTCGTGGCTCATGGAACGCAGTTGTTCGACCGTGAGCAGACAGGTCATCTCGGCCTCGGTGCCTTTCAGCTTATGATCCGGCAGATTCCAGAAAGGAGAATTAACGTGATGTCCGTGACAGATCAGCGTGACGACCGGCACGTCGAGTAGCTTGGCCAGTTTACCGAGGGACTCAGGCAAAACGGCCGTCGTGCCGCACAGAGAATAACGGGCTTCCGGGTAAATGACCGGAATATCCCCTCGCTGGACGACCCGGCGCAGCTGACGGACCAGCATCAGATCCTGCGTGAATTTGCGTTTACAGATACAGCCGATCAGCCGCAGCAGCCACTCTCTCTTGATAAAACCGTCGATGGCCACGACAAAATTGGTCCGATGAGGAAAAGTCGCCTTGATCGCTACCGTAAAATCCATGAACGAATTATGGTTGCACAGCAACAGGTACGGCGGGCGAACGCCCTCCATCCCCACTTTTTCCAGACGGTTGCGATGAGCGATGAGCGACGGCGCGCACAGCAGGCGCATCAACAGGCGAAGATGCTGCCGCGCAGGCGGACGCGTCATATCGAAGCGCGGTACTTGTTCAAGCAAAGATGCCTCTCCTTCCGATCATATATCTATTGTTTATGCAAAAAACAGAAAACCGGATCCGAAACGATCCGGCTTTTTTCTTGATTACTCGTAGAAAGCACAGCCGCCGCGCCCTTTATTCTTCACTTCATAAAGCGCTTTATCCGCTTTTCTATAAAGAGTTTCGTCGAAAACGCCTTGCGAAAAAGCGATGCCGACGCTGACGGTCACCGGCAGCGTATCGCCTTCCGGTTTGTTCAGAATGTCATGGATGCTTTTGATCTTCTTCCGGAGCAAATCCTTCTTTTCCGAATTGATATCCGTCAAAAGCAGCAGGAACTCGTCGCCGCCCATCCGGCAGAGCATATCTCCGGATCGGAAACTGTCTCTCAGCGCTTTGGTAATCCTGATCAGCACATGGTCTCCCACGTCATGTCCGTACATATCATTGACGCTTTTGAACTCATCCACGTCAATGAGCAGCAGTGCCAAAGAATCCTGTCTTTTTTCCGCCAGCTTCTTCTCAAAGCCCTTACGGTTCAGCACGCCGGTCAACTGATCGTGCGCCGCCTCATACGCCAGCAATTCCTTGCTTTCGCGGTTGTCTCTGTGCATCTGATTATAAGTAGAAGCCAGGAAGCGGAACTCGGAAGCGCCGCTGATCGGGATCGGCTTATCCTCGCGAATACGCGGAACGGCGCGGACCAGCGGTCCGATGACCTGTGCCGTGGCCAAAGCAACGAACGCCAGCACCACCGCGATCAGCAGGATGATGAAAAACCATTGCATGCGGAACAAACCGCTGAGCGTCTGCATGTTCCTGTCCATGTTCACCTTGACGTTGCTCATCAGTTGATAGAGGCATTCCTGCGTATTCTTAAAAATCAGATCCTTCTCCTGATGATATAAATCGTCAAAAATGATCTCGCGGGCAAGCGTCTTCTTCTCCTCCGCCGACAACGCGGCGTCATGCTCCGTAAGCGATACGTCCCGTACCTGCTGAGGAAGCAGAGATAAATCATATCCGAAAGCCTCCGCCGTCAGACGCATCGAATAATACTCGGTCTCCATCAGTTTCACGACTCGTTCATCGCATTCTCCAACGATTCGTACGCCTTCGAATCCTTAAAATGCTCCGCCAGTTCCCTCAGCGCGTTTTCCCGACGCTGAACCACTTCTGTTTCCTCAAAATAGTTTTCCAAATGAAGCAGAACTCCGGTCCCGGCAAAACTGCGGACCTGCTCCGTCAGATAGTCGGACGAAGCCTGCAGTTCATTGGCGCTTTTTTCACCGATAAAATAATTATCGGACGATTTCTGCACATCATCATATAGAGTAAACGCCCGATAAGAAACAAATAAAAGGGCTATCGCCACCACCAAACCGAGCGCACCCATGATATAATTCAGTTTTTTAATTGAAATACCTTTTCTTCTTGCTTCCTTCATTTTCAGCAAACCCGAAAAACTTTTTTCCAGTATATCATACAGTTTTTCACACAGAATGTCAAGTTTCTTTCAAATCTCTTTATATATAATTAATTTTATAATATAGCCGGCATCCCCGGTCTCTTCTTTCCGCGCCGTCCGGAACAGCGCGTCATCAGCCGGTTATGTCTCTGAAATTCCGGTAATGAAGATCCAAAAAACAGGCAGACTATTGATATTCCCATCAGCATACCGATATGGCAAGCAGATACGAAAAACGTCCGTCGCTGCATCGTCCCGCAGAAGCGCGGCAGCGACTCCGAGCCGTCGTGAGCGCGTTTACAAGCGAACAGGCGAGCCGAGCGGCCGCTTCTGCGGAAAGGAGGAGCGACGAAGCGAATGAGAGGCGGCTTTTTGATAAAAAAGTCGCCGCGAACGA
>JAHAZM010000078.1 GCA_018385275.1 Eubacteriales bacterium
GTTCAGCCGTAGGCGTCGGTGTCGGTTCAGCCGTAGGCGTAGGCGTCGCCGTCGGTACCGGCGGTGGTTCCGGCGTCGGGGGCGGCGTAGGCGTACGCGTAGGCGTAGGCCTCGGCGTCGGCGTCGCTACTGGCGTCGGCGTAGCGGGCGGGATCGTGGTCGCCGGCGGGTTCGTGGGCGGATTGGTCGCGTGAGACGGCGTAGGCGTAGGCGTCACAACCACAAAGGGCGCTTCAAACAGCTTTTGCGCCATTTCGGGCGTAATGTCCGTCAACTCCATCGGTACGATCCGCGTATAGTTCGCCGTGACATACCCGACCGTTCCGTTGGGCGTCTGGACCTTATACCACTTCGCGCCTTCCTGCGGCTCCTCCAGCAGGATACAGACGTCCCTTTCCGTGATCTGTCCGATTCTCCTGCCGGTGCTGGACGCGGTATCGCGAACGTTTACCGTATCCTCTGTGTCCGTCCGGACCGTTTTGGGCTGCGCACCGAGCTCAAGCAATCCGACCTGATCTTTCTCGATCCAATACAGTTCTCCTTGATAGAAAACCACCAACATGCCCGTCCCTTCCGCTTCATAAACCACTTGAAGCGGATATCCGGTCTTGAGCGCGATACCGCTGTCGATCACGCGGGCAATGTCTTTATAGAGCCTGACGCCGGTTTCCGAGGTCACTACGGCAAATCTGTCCTCATATGCCAGCACCGTTTCCACCGGAGAAAGCGTCGGCGTAGGCGTCGGTGTCGGAACCGGCGTAGGCGTAGGCGTCGGCGTAGGCGTCGGTGTCGGAACCGGCGTAGGCGTGGACGGAGGCACCGTAGTCCTTTGAACGATCTTGTTGCTGATCAGATAAGTCGTCAGCAGATACGCCTGCACCACCGTGCGTTTCGTCGTGCCGGCCGAACCATAGCAGGTCGTCAGCGTCAGCATCCTCGTGATGTCTTCCGGATACGTCAGATCGTCATACTTGGAGTTCGCGCTCATGCGTGCGCAGTAACTGCGGAATTCCGCATCCGAAGAGAAATCCACCTGGCGGTAATCGTAATCCTGCTTGACGGTATATACGGAGAAAACATACCAGATCGAAACCGTTTTTTCAGTACAGGTATAGATCGTCATGTGCTCGTCGCAGTACTCGCGGTCGCTCACGTACTGATACAAGGAGCCGAACATGGTCTTGTTATTCATGTTATGCCCGTAAATGATCGTATTCGGGCTGTAATTCTCCGCATCGCAGCGATAATCCATAAACAGCGAGCCGCAGCTGGCCTCCTGACCGTTGGGCAGGCGGTACAGATAATCGTCGTTGTTGTCCGTTTGCATGATCGGATAATTGACCCGTCCGATGCTGCCGTCGGCGTTGGGGATGCTGATCCAACCCACGCTGTCCGGATAGAACGAGATCTTGTTCGGCAGCGGCAGTTTGGTAATATCGATAGCTTCTTTGGTTTCACCCGTCGACGGGTCGGTCACGTGGACCACCACGCCGGCAGGGAAAGAAATGCTGACGTTGCCGCCCGGCTCGGGTGTCGGAACGCCCGGCTGGACCGTCTCGCCCGGAACCGGCGTACGGACCGGGGGCTTGGTCACGACCGCAAACGGCAGCGAGCTTTCGGTCGGGTTGACCTCCTCGATCAGACGGTTATAGAAATCCACGCCCAGCTCGATGCTGGCATGATTGCTCAGCAGCACGTAACCGCAATAAACGAAAACGATCAGCGCCGCGATTGTCACGGCGTTCTGGAACAAGCTGCCGCGGAAAAACTTTTTCGCCGCTTTCCACCGGCGCTGCCGCTTCACGGCGGCCGTCCCAAGCATCGCCGCCTTGGTCTCGGCGTCCGTCAACGGCTTGTTCTTCTCCGTCAGATAATCGACCTGACCCTGGCGCTCTACGAACGCCGACGTGCTTTCTTCCGTTTCGGCAGATTCGACGAACGACAGATCCTCCTGTTCGTGGATCTGCTGCCGCACAGACTGAATGTATTCTTTTTCCGTAACGACTTTCCGCACTTGACCGGACTCCTTGAAAAAATAATGACCGCGGACGGATGCAAACAACACGACTGCTGCGGTTGACTGCGGCGCTCACGCAAAACTGCTTAATGCTGCTTTCTTCCGAACCTGACATGATTCACAGCCGCCTGTCGCACAGGACCGAAGCAGCCGTGTTGTTTGCACCTCATTTACGGCACATCTCTTGTAAGATGATTATACAATCGAATTCTTTTTTTTGCAAGTGTAATATCGAGGGAAAAATCTGTTTTTACAATTTGTACGATTTTCTTCCTGCTTTTCCGCCTGAAAAGAAAATAGACATTGACAAAAGAAGGGACTTTTGATACACTACATAAGTGTTCCGGGAAACTTGTTTCGCGGAGAGATGTCCGAGGGGTTTATGGAGCCAGTCTTGAAAACTGGTGATACCGAGAGGTACCGCAGGTTCGAATCCTGTTCTCTCCGCCAGTTCCTCGGATTCAATCAAACCGGCTATGGAGAAATACCCAAGTTTTGGCCGAAGGGGCTCCCCTGCTAAGGGAGTAGGTCGGGAAACCGGCGCGAGAGTTCGAATCTCTCTTTCTCCGCCACGTCGTCGCAAGCCGCTATCGCTTGCGACGACTTTTTTGTACCGCATCAAAAGTCGTCTCGCGCTCATTCCGCTGCGCCTCCTTTCCGCAAAAGGTCTCGCTCGGCTCGCCTGTTCGGTTGTAAGCGCCCTCACGACGGCTCCCTGTCGCTACCAACCTTTTGCGGGTTTCCGAGAGTTCGAATCCATCTTTTTCGTACCCGCTTGCCGTTCATAGGGTCGTTATTCTGTAATAGAATAGCAAACCCTATTCCTTTATTCAAAGAACAATCGCCGCGCCGCGTCAGAAGCATTCGTTTGCTTTTTCATTGGAGCGCCGCGAAGATCGTCGTCGAAAAAGAGCCGGGCGTCGTTTACCTGACGCCAACGCCGCTGAAGTGCCCGAAAAGAGGGACCTTCCGGATATCTTTTTGAAAACGGGACCGCCGTCATCCGTCAGGCACTCGTCAACGGAAAAGGCTCGCAGTTTGATCCGGTCTTCCTCGACGCCTTTCCGGCTTTGTTTGACGCCGGGAAAATACAGGTCCGCCCCGCGAGAAAAACCTCCGGCGTGACGCGCAGGCGCCCTTTCTCTCTTGAAACCATCTCCCCGCCGCCGCAGGCAGTTGTCGCTTGCGGCGATTTTTCTTTTTTCTTTTCTCCCCCGTCCGCACGGCCGGAATATCCGAGATTTATGAATAATCGACCTGTTATCGTGAATATTTATAGTTTTTTCATCCAATTTTAATGTATATTTTTTCATTTTTAATTGACAAAAACGCCGATCGGGGTTACAATCCTTGGTATAAAATAACAATCGGAGCGATAACGTGATAAAAGTATTTATTGACGGCGGCTCGGGTACGACCGGCCTGAATATCCGAAAAAGACTCAGCGAAAGAAGCGAACTTTCGCTGATTACGCTGGACGAGGACCACCGCAAGGATCCTCTCCGGAGGAAAGACGCGATCCTGGAGAGCGACGTGGCCTTTCTCTGTCTGCCTGACGACGCGGCGCGTCAGGCCGTCGAGCTCGCGGGAGACTGCGATACGATCCTCATCGACACCTCGACCGCGCACAGAACTTCGGACGGATGGACTTACGGGTTTGCCGAACTCAACGGACAGCGGGAAAGAATCGCGCGCTCCAAGCGCATCGCCAATCCCGGCTGCCACGCGAGCGGTTTCATCGCGCTGGTCGCGCCGCTGGTCAAAGCCGGTCTCCTCGATCCGGACGCAAAGCTTGCCTGCTTTTCGCTGACCGGGTATTCGGGCGGCGGAAAGAAGATGATCGCTCAGTACGAGGATCCGCTCAACGCCGAAAGACTTCAAGCGCCGTCCATGTACGCGCTGTCCCAGTCGCACAAGCACCTCCCCGAGATGACAAAAATCTGCGGTCTCTCCTCGCCGCCGGTATTCTGTCCGGTCGTTTCCTCTTTCTACTCCGGGATGCAGGTCACGGTCCCTGTATCTGCCGACATACTTGCCGGCGGGATCGCAGAACTCCGACAGGTTTACAAGTCGGTATACCGCGGCCCCATCGTGCGATATGCGGAAAGCCCGGACGAGAACGGCTTCCTTTCCGCGGGGGCGTTTTCCGGGCGCGACGACATGGAAATCAGCGTTTGGGGCAACGACGAAAGGATCACCCTCGTATCGAGATTCGACAATCTCGGCAAAGGCGCCTGCGGCGCGGCGATCCAGAATATGAACATCGCCCTCTCTCTGCCGGAACAAACAGGGCTTGTCTTATCGGAGGACTTATCATGAAAATCATCGACGGCGGCGTCTGCGCCGCAAAAGGCTTCAAAGCCAACGGAATATACTGCGGGATCCGCAAGAACAAAACCAAAAAGGATCTTTCGCTCATTGTCAGCGAAAAACGCGCCTCCGCCGCGGCGGTCTATACGACCAATCTGGTCAAAGGCGCGCCTCTGGTCGTTACCAAGCGGCATCTGGCAAACGGAAAAGCGCAGGCGGTGATCTGCAACAGCGGCAACGCCAACACCTGCAATGCCAACGGGATCGAGGTCGCCGAAGAAATGAGCCGTCTGACCGCCGACGCGCTCGGGATCGACGCCGACGACGTCATCGTCGCTTCGACCGGCGTGATCGGCCAACCGCTCGACGTCGAGCCGATCAAAAACGGTATCCCGTCATTGGCGGCCGGGCTTTGCGCCTCCGGCGGGTCTTTCGCGGCCGAAGGGATCATGACCACCGACACGGTCAAAAAGGAGATCGCCGTTCAGTTTGAGATCGGAGGCAAAACCTGCGCCATCGGCGGCATCGCAAAAGGAAGCGGCATGATCCACCCCAATATGGCGACGATGCTCGTCTTCATCACGACCGACGCGGCCGTTTCGCCTGCCATGCTTCAAAAGGCGCTCAGCACGGACGTCGAAAAGACGTTCAATATGATCAGCGTCGACGGCGACACGTCCACGAACGACATGGTCGCCGTACTGGCCAACGGCATGGCCGGCAACGCCGAGATCGCCTCCGAGGGAGCGGATTTTGAAACCTTCATGCAGGCGCTCAATACCGTCACCGTCTATCTCTGCCGCATGATCGCCTCCGACGGCGAAGGCGCGACCAAACTGCTCGAGTGCCGCGTCAGCGGCGCGGCGGACGAAACCGTGGCCAGGACTGTGGCGAAAAGCGTAATCTGCTCCAATCTCACGAAAGCCGCGATGTTCGGCGCCGACGCCAACTGGGGACGCGTGCTTTGCGCGATCGGCTACAGCGGAGCCAAGGTCGATCCGGGGAAAATCGACGTGTTCTTCCGAAGCAAAGCCGGTGTCGTCAAAGTCTGCCAAAACGGAGCGGGCGTCGACTTTTCCGAAGAAAAAGCCAAAAGGATCCTGAGCGAAAAAGAGATCGAGATCCTCGTCGACCTCA
>JAHAZM010000009.1 GCA_018385275.1 Eubacteriales bacterium
ATATCAGTCTGGACATCCGCGCCGGCGAAAGCATCGGCATCATCGGCAAGGTCGGTTCCGGCAAAACGACGCTGGTGGATCTGATCCTGCGTACTTATAACGTGCCGGACGGCACGATCCTGATCGACGGTCACGACGTCAACGCCCTGCCCATCCGTACGGTGCGCGCCAACGCCGCCTACGTCCCGCAGGATAATTTTCTCTTCAGCGACACGATCGCTCATAACATCGCATTTGCCAGCGATACCGACTCGGCGGAAGAAGTAACGGGAGCGGCGGAACTGGCGGATATTCACGACAACATCATCGATTTTCCCGGCGGCTACGAGACCGTGCTGGGAGAGCGCGGCGTGACCGTTTCCGGCGGACAAAAGCAGCGCATCAGCATTGCCCGCGCGCTGATGAAAAACGCGCCGATCCTGATCCTGGACGACGCGGTTTCAGCCGTGGACGTCGGCACGGAAAAGAAGATCCTGGCCAATCTGCGGCGTTTGCGCGAAGGAAAAACCACGATCCTGATCGCACACCGCGTCTCGACCGTGGAATCTCTGGACCGCATCGTCTATATGGACGAAGGGCGCATCCTCGGCGTCGGCACGCATGAGGAGCTTTACGCCGCCTGCCCTGCCTACCGCACGACCGTCGAGCTGCAGCGGCTCGAGGAAACGAAGGGAGCGTGAGAGAGATGTACGAATACTTTCCGCTGATCTTCACCGGGGCGGTCATGGGCGTCTTCTCCGTCATTTTCCTGATCGCTTTCTTCTCCATCAAAGACAGAAAAGAAGCCATCGGCTTTGACCGCAATATGAAAGACGGCGAGATCATCCGCCGTCTGCTGACATACGCCAGGCCCTACGTCTGGCAGTTCGCGCTGGTGCTGACGCTGATGCTCGTCGCCGTGGGCTACGATATCCTCTCTCCTCTGATCGTAGGTCAGATCGAGGAAATGATCAAAGCCGACTTCGAGATGTCGTCGCTGCTGATCTACGTGGGCGTTTACGCGTCCGCACTGATCGTCAATGTGTTCTGTACCTACCTGCAGGCGCTGATCCTGCAGAAGATCGGTCAGAAGATCCTCTCGAAAATGAGAGAAGATCTTTTCGCCCATATCGAAACGCTGTCGCACGATCAGCTGTCGCATATCCCCGTCGGCAAGCTGGTCACGCGCGTGACCAACGACACGGGCGCGATCTCGCGGATGTTCACCAATATCATCGTCAACCTGATCCGGAACTGTTTCGTCATCCTCGGCGTACTCGTGGCGATGCTGTGCCTGAACTATATGTTCACGCTGATGATTCTGTGCGTCGCGCCGTTCATCGTGCTCTTCACGCTGATTTTCCGTAAATTCTCGCGTAAAGCCTACCGCAAAGTCAAGGACTGCACGACCGACATCAACACGTTCCTGTCGGAGAACCTCTCCGGGATCAAGGTCATCCAGATTTTCAACCGTGAGGAGCGGAAAAAAGCGGAGTTCGAAGGTAAAAACGACGCGCTCCGGCGTGCCGAACGCGGACAGATCTTTGTTTTCAGCGTCTTCCGTCCGCTGGTATACATGCTCTACATCTCTTCTGTGATGTGTCTGCTGTATCTCGGCGGCCGCGGCGTCATCAAGGACAGTTCGTTCCTCGGACAGACCGTGACGGCCGGGACGGTCGTGACGTTCTACATGTACATCTCGAAATTTTTCAACCCGATCCAGAGTCTGGCCGAGCAATTCAACTGGCTGCAGTCGGCTTTCGCCTCGGCCGAAAAGATCTTCACGATCTTTGATATGAAACCGGAGATCACGGACGAGCCCGACGCCATCGAGCCGGAACACATCGAGGGCAATATCGAATTCCGCCACGTGTGGTTCGCCTACAAGCCCGACGTCTGGGTACTCAAGGACGTGTCCTTTACGATCGCCGCCGGGGACACCGTCGCCTTTGTCGGCGCCACCGGCTCGGGCAAAACGACGATCCTTTCGCTCATCTGCCGCAATTACGACATTCAGCGCGGGC
Source organism: Eubacteriales bacterium (assembly GCA_018385275.1). Taxonomy (GTDB): domain Bacteria; phylum Bacillota; class Clostridia; order Christensenellales; family MB2-83; genus MB2-83. Next base: position 2,004 of record JAHAZM010000009.1, read on the forward strand.
AGATCCTCATCGACGGCGTCGATATCCGGCATATCAAGATCGCGTGCCTGAGGCGGCATTTCGGACAAATGCTCCAGGACGTGTTTCTCTTCGCCGGGACGATCCGCAGCAACATCCTGCTGAGGATGGAGGGCGTTTCCGATGAAAAGATCATGGAAGCGGCGCGGTTGGTCAACGCGGACAAGCTTATCAACAAGCTGCCCAAAGGGCTCGACGAGGAAGTCCTCGAACGGGGAAACAACTTCTCCGCCGGTCAGCGGCAGCTGCTCTCTTTCGCACGCACCATCATCCATACGCCGACGGTCATGATCCTCGACGAAGCGACGGCCAATATCGACACGGAGACGGAGGCGCTGATCCAGGATTCTTTGGAGAAAATGATGAAGATCGGCACCCTGCTCATCGTGGCGCACCGGCTTTCCACCGTTCGAAGGGCCGATAAGATCTATCTCCTCGACAAAGGAGAGATCCGCGAAAGCGGCTCGCACGACGAACTGATCGCCGCGGGCGGCGCGTATTACGAGCTGTACCGTCTGCAGGCCGAAAAAGAACGCCTGCAGGCCGAAAACGCGTAAAAAACAGACTGATAAAAGACAGCCCCGACAAAAGTCGGGGCTGTTCGATTCCGGAGCGGTATTACAACGCAACGAACTCGGGCCGGCGATTCATCGCGGGCAGGATCACATTCACCAGATCCGCGACCAAAAGCCGCAGCGTCGAGGTGTTGAGACAAGGATGGCAGCCGACGGCTTCGCGCTCAAACAGGTCTCTGTCCACCAGCAGACGGACACGGCCGCCGACATCCTGCAGCAGACCGAAAACGCTTACGGAGCCGGGCGTCACGCCCAACAGCGCGCGCATTTGCTCCGCGCTGCCGAACGAAAGCCGCGACGAGCCGATCTGCGGAGACAGATCCCGGGTGTGAAAGGTCTTTTCGCCCGGCATCATCAGCAGGAAAAACTCCGTTTGCTGACGGTTGCAGAGAAAAAGGTTCTTGCAGACCGGTGCGCGCAGGACCTTTTCGATCCCGATACAGATTTCCATATTCATCGCCGGTTCGTGATCGACGCGGTCGTAACGAACGCCGAGGCCGTCCAAAAAAGCATAGGTCCTCTCCTCGACCTCGCTCCGGCGTTCAGCGGGGCGGCCGTGAACAAGGCGCAGAGGGGCGGCGCAGACTGCTTCACTCATGATGATCCTCCCCCGCGTGTCAGAAGCGCTTTTCCGTACAGGGATGGGGACAATGCCCGCATTTGCTTTCCAAACGAACGGTCCCGGGCGTCACGCGCATGGGAACGTGCGCCATGCCCGCTTCCATGAATTCGTCTCCGCAGCGCGTAAAGCCGTAACGGGCGTAAAACCCCTCGGCCGTCAGCTGCGCGTCGACGGAAACGGAGGACGCGTCCTGATCGAAGGCTTTGAAGAGCAGAAGCCGCATCAGCAGGTCGCCCAATTGACGCCCGCGGTACTCCCGGAGCACCGCGACGCGGCCGATGTGATAGTCGCCCTTGAAATACATCCGTCCGACGCCGACCGGTTTTTCGTCCTCATAGACCACCAGATGCAGAGACCGGGCGTCCATGTCGTCGTATTCGATTTCTCGCGGGACGCCCTGCTCCCGCACGAAGACCGCGTCGCGGACGACGTGCGCGTCCTCGATGCCCTCGCTTCCCATAAACCATTTATTCGTAATCATAAAAGTTCCCGTAAAAAAGGCAGGAGAAAACTCCTGCCTTTTTCGCCTTTCGAATCAGTATTTCTTTCTGGGGGTATAGGTGGTGTGCAGCAGTTCGTGCGCCTTGTGACTGTTGGGCTCGCCGAAATACTCCGCGTAGATCTTCTTGATCGAGGGATTCTCGTGAGATTTCCGCAGGGTCTTGGCCTCGTCCTCGTCGTAAATGGCCTTGGCGCGCAGGACTTTCGGGTCGATGGTCATGCGCTGGGTCGCCGTCAGGATCGGCTGACCGCCGCCGTTGACGCAGCCGCCCGGGCAGCCCATGATCTCGATGAAATCATACTGCTTTTCGCCGCTCTTGACGCTGTCCAGCAGTTTCGAGGCGTTGCCCGTGCCGTTGGCGATGGCGATGCGAACGATCTTGCCGTTGAGATCGACTTCCGCTTCCTTGATGCCGTCGATACCGCGGGTGGCGTGGAAATCGACTTTCTCAAGCGTCTTGCCGGTGACGACCTCGTACACGGTACGAAGCGCCGCTTCCATCACGCCGCCGGTGGCGCCGAAGATAACGGCCGCGCCGGTCGAATCGCCGAGCACGTCGTCGAACTCTTCGTCCTCGAGATTGACAAAGTCGATACCGGCCGCTTTGATCATACGGGCCAGTTCTCTGACCGTCAGCACCGCGTCGACGTCGGCCAGGCCGTCATGGCCCAGTTCGGGACGCTGACGCTCGAATTTTTTGGCTGTGCAGGGCATAACCGAGACGACGAAGATCTTCTTCGGGTCGATGCCGTTCTTTTCGGCAAAATAGGATTTGATAACGGCGCCGAGCATCTCGTGAGGAGACTTGCAGGAGCTGAGGTTCGGGATGAATTCGGGGTAGAAGGTCTCGCAGTATTTGATCCAGCCGGGCGAGCAGGAGGTAATCATGGGCAGGACGCCGCCGTTCTGAATACGGCCGAGCAGTTCGTAGCCCTCCTCCATGATGGTCAGGTCAGCGGCAAAATCGGTGTCGAAGACTTTGTCGAAGCCCAGTCTGCGCAGAGCGGCGGCCAGCTTGCCGGTCACTCTCGTGCCGACAGGCATGCCGAATTCCTCGCCCAGACCCACGCGGACGGCGGGAGCGGGCTGAACGATCACGTATTTGTCCGGATCGTTGAGCGCGGCCCAGACGTCGGCTGTGCTGTCTTTCTCATGCAGCGCGCCTACCGGGCAGGAAATGATGCACTGGCCGCAGTTGATGCAGGGAGATTCGGCCAGGCTCTTGTCGAAAACGCAGCCGACGCGAGTGGCAAAGCCGCGGTTGGCTACGCCGATGGCGCCGATTTTCTGAATGTCGTTGCAGGCGGCGACGCAGCGGCGGCACAGGATGCACTTGCTGTTGTCGCGCACGATGGACGGGCTGAGCTCGTCGATCTCGCTCTCGGTCTTTTTCCCGTCATAAGGATACTCGTCGACGCCGAGCTGATGACACAGCTCCTGCAGCTCGCACTTGCCGGAACGGACGCAGGACGTGCACTCGCGGTTGTGGTTCGACAGGAGGAGCTCCAGATTGACGCGGCGCGCCTCGCGCAGTTTCGCGGTGTTGGTATGGACTTCCATGCCCTCGGAAACCGGCATCACGCAGGCGGCGGCCAGCGCTCTGGCGCCTTTGATCTCGACGAGGCACATACGGCACGCGCCGATCTGGTTGACATCCTTCAGATAGCAGAGCGTCGGGATGTTGATATTGACACTTTTAGCGGCCTCAAGCACAGTCGAGCCGGCAGGAACGGTGACCTTTACACCGTCGATGGTCAGATTGATCATGTTCATTGACTTTTCTCCTCCCGCTTATTTCTTGGAAATGGCGCCTCTCGGGCACTTTTCCATACATGCACCGCACTTGATGCACTTCGACTGATCGATGACGAACGGAGACTTGACCTTGCCGGAAATGGCTCCGACGGGGCAGACCTTTGAGCAAAGGCTGCAGCCGATGCACTTCTCCGGATCGATCGTGACGCGCGCCAGTTTCTTGCAGTGACCGGCCGGGCAGCGCTTCTCGTAGATGTGCGCCTCGTATTCGTCACGGAAATAACGCAGCGTGCTGAGGACCGGGTTGGGCGCCGTCTGGCCCAGACCGCACAGAGCCGTGGCCTTGATGTTCTTGGCCAGCTGCTCGAGTTTCTCGATATCGCCGTCGCGGCCTTCGCCGTTGGTGATGCGCTCGAGGATCTCCAGCATTCTTCTGGTGCCGACACGGCACGGAGTGCACTTGCCGCAGGACTCGTCGGCCGTGAACTCGAGGAAGAATTTCGCGATGTCGACCATGCAGTTATCTTCGTCCATGACGATCAGACCGCCCGATCCCATCATGGAACCGATGGCGATCAGGGATTCGTAGTCGATAGGCGTATCCAGGCAGGAAGCCGGGATGCAGCCGCCGGACGGACCGCCGGTCTGAGCCGCCTTGAATTTCTTGCCGTTCGGAATGCCGCCGCCGATATCGTAGATGATCTCGCGAACGGTGGTGCCCATGGGAACCTCGACCAGACCGGTGTTGACGATCTTGCCGCCGAGCGCGAAGACTTTGGTGCCCTTGCACTTCTCGGTACCCATCTGACTGAACCACTCATACCCCTTATTGATGATGACGGGGATGTTGGCATAGGTCTCGACGTTGTTGAGGACGGTGGGTTTGCCGAACACGCCCTTCACAGCCGGGAACGGAGGACGGGGACGCGGCTCGCCGCGGCGGCCCTCGATACTGGTCAGCAGAGCGGTTTCTTCGCCGCAGACGAAAGCGCCGGCGCCCAGTCTGATTTCGATATCAAAGGAGAAATCCGTACCGAAGATGTTTTTGCCGAGCAGACCGTATTCTCTGGCCTGTCCGATGGCGATCTCCAGTCTCTTGACCGCGATCGGATACTCGGCGCGGACGTAGATATAACCCTGGCTGGCGCCGACGGCGTAACCCGCGATCGCCATGGCTTCCAGCACGCTGTGCGGGTCGCCTTCCAGAACGGAACGGTCCATGAACGCGCCGGGGTCGCCCTCGTCGCCGTTGCAGACCACGTATTTCTGATCGCTGACGGATTTATAACCGAATTCCCATTTCATACCGGTCGGGAAACCCGCGCCGCCGCGGCCGCGAAGGCCGGATTTCTTGACGATGTCGATGACTTCCTCGCGGGTGAGCTCGGTCAGGCACTTACCCAGCGCCTTGTAGCCGTCGTAGGCGATGTACTCGTCGATATTCTCCGGGTCGATCATGCCGCAGTTGCGCAGCGCGATCCGGTGCTGTTTTTTGTAGAAACCGATGTCGTTGAGCGAGGTGTTCGTGGGCTTGTCGTCGTTCTCGTGATAAATCAGGTCCTTGACCACTCTGCCCTTGAGAAGGTGCTCAGAGACGATGCGGTCGACGTCCTCGGGCGTGATACGCGCGTAGAACGCGCCCTCCGGATAAATGACGACGATCGGTCCGCGTTCGCAGAGACCGAAGCAACCGGTACGGACGACTTTGACCTCATCGGAAAGACCGTTGGCGGCGATGAGCTCTTCAAAGCGCTGGATGATCTCAAGAGAACGGGAGGACGTACATCCTGTTCCGCCGCATACCATTACGTGTGAACGGTACATATGCTTATTTCCTCCTTATTATTTTTCGTAATTGCCGATCGTATACTCGGTCACGATTCTATTGTTGACAAGGTGATCGTTCACGACTCTGACCGCTTTTTCAGGCGTCATCTTGACGTACGTAACCTTCTCCTTGTTCGGCTCAAAGATTTCCACAATGGGCTCGAGCTTGCACATGCCGATGCATCCGGTCTGAGACACGGTGACATGCTGCAGGTTCCGCTTGCCGATCTCATCCATGAACGCCAGCAGAACGGGGCGCGCGCCGGCGGCGATCCCGCAGGTCGCCATACCGATAACGACGCGGGTGCTTTCTTCGTCTTTCCGCATGTTGATCGAATCCAGCGTTTTCTTTCTGATCTCTTCCAGATCCTTCAGAGACTTCATTGAATACTACCTCCACCTATTTCATTAATTTCATTATCAATGCTCTCGCGCATCCAGACGACAACTTCCGGCGTGTCCAGGGGAACGTCGTCCCCGAGAACCTGTCTGACCTCCCGGGTCGAAAAATCCATCCGTCCCCGGGGCGTTACGAAGCTGTACGCAAAATCCACGTCCGTGTGACATACGATCTGCGATACGATCGTCTGGGTCATACTGCCCAACGGCGGACAGTCAATATGGCCGTAATAGAATATCGCCTGAACCACGGTGCCGACCCCTTTTTCCGAGCGGACGGTCAGACTGCCGCCCGTCGCCTCGGCGCTGGCTTTGAACAGCGGGATCCCGAGTCCGACCCGCCGCGTCGTACGGCTCGTGACGAACGGATCGGTCACGCGGGCGGCCGTCTCCGCGTCCATGCCGCAGCCGTTGTCCGTGATCGTCACCGTCAGTCGTTCTCCGTCGAATTCGATCACGATGACGATCAGATCGGCTCCCGCCTTGATGCTGTTCTGGATGATATCCAGAACATGCAGCGATATTTCATTCATGGCTCAGCGATATTTATCAAGGATGCCGGCTACGTCGGCCGGAACCAGCCGACCGTAGACTTGTTCGTCGATGACCATCACGGGCGCCAGTCCGCAGCAGCCGAGGCAGCGGGTCGCCTGAATAGTGAATTTCCCGTCTTCCGTCGTGTGTCCGCTCTTGCAGTTCAGCTCCCGTTCCACTTCTTCGAGAACCGCCGCGGAGCCTTTCACATAGCAGGCCGTACCGGTGCAGACGCCGAGCACATGCTCACCCTTCGGCTGAAGGGAAAACTGTGCATAAAAAGTCGCCACTCCGTACACTTCGGTCACCGGCACGTGGAGCGCGTCGGCGATCAGCGTCTGCGTCTCGAGGGACAGATATCCGAAGAGATCCTGAGCTTTCTGCATGATCTTCATCAGCGGACCTCTGTCGTTCTTGTGCTCCTCAATGAACGCATTCAGAGCGGCGTAATTCTGCTCTTTCTGTTCATTCGTCAAAGACATTTCCATATACCTCCTAAAGATTGAAATTACACAAGCATACTCGTGTATTTTAGCATAAAAAAATAAATTTGTACAGAAAATTTTAACGAATTCTTCAAAATAGTTATCAATTCGGCTTTCGCGTTATGAATCCAGGTATTTCAGAAAACAAGCCGCGCTTTTCTCCGCCAGCTCCAGAGGCTGCACTCGTTCCAGAATCAGGCCCAGATCGTGCGCGTCGGAATTGCTCAGCACTTTGAGCCGCGGATCATATTGGGAAAAACCGGCCGCAACGCCGCGGGGCGAGACTTCCACGGTACGGAAGCCCAGATGGGGATTGATGAAGCCCAGCAGCGCGATGATGCCGTGGCTTTCCTTGTCGATATGCGCGGGCACGCAGACGCCGCCGTGACGGCGGGCGCGCGCCGTCAACTGTTCGATGCTTTCGGACAGGGCCGAGATCAGCAGTCTGTCGATGCTGCCGACCGGCTCGTCCTCCTCGTTCATGATCGTCTGCTCGCCGAAAAACCGGGCGTTGAGAGGGATGTCCGGCAGCAGGCCGTAGATTTCATCGGAAAAAGCCAGCGCCCGCTCCACATCCGGAAAATACGTCAGCATATGGACGTCCTCCGCCGTCGTCACTTCCAGCCCCGGAACGAGACAAAGCCCCGCTTCCCGGGCGAGGGCGTCGACGGCGGGCAGGTTGCGCGCCGTGTTGTGATCCGTCACCGCAATGATATCGAGGCCTTTGAGAAGAGCCATATTGACGATATTATTGGGCGTCATGTCCTCGCCGCCGCAGGGCGAAAGACACGAATGGATATGCAGATCGGCAAAATATTTCATGCCACGCCGCCGGTATGCAGCGTGCAACACACCGAGTAAGCGGAAGCGTCGGTGCGGATCAGGACGACGCCCTCCTCCGCCGCTTTTTCCGTCACGGGCGCGTCCGGTCTCATGCCTTCGGGGATCACGACGCAGGCCATATCGTGCAAAGCCGCCACGGCCACGACGTTGATATTGGTCTGGACCGTGACCCAAGCCATATCGGCTTTACCGCGTGCCATGACCCAACTGAGCAGATCGCACGTCATAGCCGAGCCGATCGTGCGGCCGGCGTTTTCCGGCGCGGTCAGGATCTCTCCGCCGACTGCCAGAGCCAATTCTTCCACCGTCATTTCGTTTCCTCCTTGTTTACGTCCATCCGATCCGCCAGCGACATCATTTCCTCGGCCAGATCGCGGACCTTGTCTTCCCGGTCCGCCTGCGAGATCATCTCTTCGGCCAGATCGCGGACCTTTTCTTTCAGTTTGAAAATGCAGTCGACTTCCTCCCGATACCCGCGCACGATATCTTCGGCCAGGCAGCGGCAGGAAGGCGCGCCGCAGCTGCCGCAGTCCAACCCAGGCAGATCGGCGCAGAGCTCTTCGATACGGGCGATCTTTTTGATCGCTTCGCCGATATCCTCGTCCAGTTTCATGATGGGGTTGGGTTTGACTTTCTCGGTAAAATACATTTCCGAGTCGTCGTCCAGATGAGGCTCGCTCTTGTGATCGTCCTCGCCCGACTCGGTCATGCGCTCGACAAAGCGATCGATGCGCATCCGCGCTACGTAGGGGTTTTCAAACGTGATCGGACCGCCGACGCAGCCGCCGACGCAGGCCTGTCCCTCAAAGAAGCGCAGTTCGGGCAAATGGCCGTTCTCGATCTCCTCCAGCGCGCGGATGACGTTGAAAACGCCGTCGACCGCCAGATAATCCTTATCGGTGACGGAAGCGCACTCGCCTCCGCTGCGCGCCCAGCCGACGCCCTTGGCAAAGCTGCGGACCGGCAGAGGCGTAAGCTTCTCCTGATGCGAAAGGATCGCGGCCAGTTTTCCGTAGACGTCCATCATGGAAATCACGCCGCTCAGATGAGAACGCGCGTTGCCGATGGGCGCGTTGACGCTGGTCATTTTGGCCGCGCAGGGCGAAATAAAGAACACGCCGATCTCTTCGGGCGCACAGGCGTGCGAGCGGCGCCAACGTTCCCGCGCCATCATCGCCGCCGCTTCAAACGGCGGGCGCAGGGGGATGATATTATCCGTCAACTCCGGGAAACGCACCTGAATGAGCCGCACGATAGCCGGACAGGCCGACGAGATCAGCGGGCCGTTCTTGTTGCCTTTACGCAGTTCGCGGCGGATATACAGCGATACCAGATCGGCGCCGACGCTGGTCTCAAACACGTCGTCGAATCCGAGCTCTTTGATTGCGGCGAGGATATAGCCGATATTCTTGACATTCTTGAACTGTCCGTACAAAGACGGCGCGGGCAGCGCGATGTTGTATTTATAAGCGGACAAGGCCGCCAGGGAATCGGTCACGACTTCTTTGGCGTGATGCGGGCAAACGCGTACGCATTCGCCGCAGTCGATGCATCGCTCATTGATGATGCGCGCTTTCCCGTTCCGTACTCGGATCGCCTCGGTAGGACAATGCTTGATGCAGTTGGTGCAGCCTGTGCATTTATCTTTATTGAGCCGTACCGAGTGGAAATAGGTCTGTTCTCCCACGGTCGTCTCCCCCTATAAGTAAATGGTCGTCACGATCGTCGTGCCGCTTCCGGCTGCCGACCGAATCTCAAAATCGTCCGCGTTTCTTTTGATATTGGGCAGACCCATCCCCGCGCCGAAGCCCATGCTCCGGATATCGTCGGACGCGGTCGACCAGCCCTCTTTCAGCGCGAGGGAAATGTCCGCGATACCGGGGCCGACGTCTTCTGTGGAAATGACGACCCGGTCTTTCATGACCCGCAGGATCAGTTTACCGCCCAAGCTGTGGATCACGAGATTGAGCTCCGCTTCATAAGAAATGATCGCCGCGCGGCGGATCAGGTCGCTGTTCACGCTCAGCTGTTTGAGGATGCGCTTGATCTGTGCCGACGCCGCGCCGGCCGCGACGAAATCGCCGGCTTCCACTTCAAATACTTCCGTTAAGATCTGTTCGGACATGTCACACCTTGATTCTGCCGGGCAGACCGCAGGAATACAGAATGCCGCAAGCCTCGTATAACGTATGATCGGTACGAAGAATGGCGATCCCCGTTTCCTCGGCCAGTGCGAGAATCTCGGCCGACGGCTGTTTGCCGCGCACGAAAACGATGGCGACCACGTCGAGCATCTCCGCCGTACGGACCACCTGCGTATTGGTCAGGCCGGTCAGCAGGCACATGCGCGCTTTGGAAAAGGCCAGCGCGTCGCTCATCAGATCGCAGCCGCAGGCTGTCAGGCAGACCTCGTTCAGTTTGTCTTCCCCGAAGCAGACTTTGCCGTCAAGGGCCTCCATGATATCCGAAACTCTCATCGTATCTTCCTCCGAAATAAGCATTGAGTCTATTATATAATACAATCGTTATTTTTTCAACAACAAAAATAAACGCGTCAGCGGGAAATCGGAACGAAAACGGAACGCTCCAAACAAGATCCGGCAAATAAAAAAGAAGCCGGAAAAGCTTTCCGGCTTCTGACGGCGTGATCCCTTACGGAAGCGGGACGGCAAGACAGGACGTGCCGCTGAGGGCGGCGCTCCGTTCGTCCGGTTGACGGCCGCCGACCCAGAGCGTAATCCCTCCGTCCGGAGCGGTCCTCGTCCCGTCGGAGAGAACCGCACTCAGCCAGTAACGGTCGATTTCGGCCGTGACGGTTTTCGTCTCTCCCGCCGCGCACGCGACGGGCACGACGGCGCAGAGCTGATAGCGCGGCGTTTCGGTGCGGCTGTCGGAGAATTGCGCGTAGACCTGCGATTTTTCGAGTCCGTCGCGGTCGCCGGCGTTCGTCACGGTAAACTCGAGTTTTACACGCGCGTCGTCGGCTTCAAGAACGCGCGCGCCGCCGTAGCGGAAGGTCGTATACGA
>JAHAZM010000010.1 GCA_018385275.1 Eubacteriales bacterium
AACAAGAACCTGCGCCGGACGTTGACGGGACTGCAGTTCTTCGCCATGTTCATGGGGATGTATACCGATTATCTGTATTTGTTCGTGATCCTGTCGCTCTACGTCAAACGCCTCGCTCTCGGCGAGATTCCGCTTCCGTGGAGCCGCAAAGTCGAGCATCCGACCCGACTTTGGCTGATCGGCACGCTGAAAACCGGCGGCGCCTCGATCCTGGCGCTGTTGCTGTTTGTACTGCAGGTGGCCGTCAACGGTCCGGTGCGCGTGTTGGATATGTTCCTTTTCCGCACGGGCCTGGGCAACGGCGGTGAGGGCTGGGCGAGCTGGTTTGAGCGGAAATTCTGGCAGGAGTATATGGTCAGCGGTTACGGCGCTTACGTCGAGTGGATCATGAAGGGCGTACTGATCGGACTGCTCCTGCTGCTGGCGGTCTACGTCGTCGGCGTGCATTTGAAAAAACGTCCGTTCCTGCGCAGCAAGGGCTTCGAGGCTGTCATCGCGGCGGCACTGCTGTTTATCGTGCCGTGCTTCCTGCAGGTCAACGCTCTGCGCAATCACTCGGCGATCCACGATTTTTCCACGCAGAAATTCTCGCTCGTCATGAGCGTGGTGCCGCTGGTATTTACGCCGCTGGCGATCTGGTATTTCATCCGCTCGATCCTGGGCCGCGCCGAAGAGAGAGTACCTCGCGATCGCCGCGCGTTCGTCGCGGCCGCGGCCGCGATCCTGCTGATCGTTTCCGTCGGCTATACCTATGTGACTCACACCGGGATGAAACTGGTCACGACCGGAGGAAACTGGCGCGTGGAGTATCCATCGCCGAAGGCGGCGCCGGGCGCGACGGCTTTTGCCTGCGCGGAGCAGTTCTTCCCCGAGCCGACCGAGCTGTACGCCCGGGAGGGCAGACTGGTCGGGCAAAACACGGATTATTATGACGTGGTGTTTACCAACGACGAGGAGTACGAGGTGTCCAATATCCGTCCTCAGAGCCTTTCCCAGACCATGAAGCGCGTCTATTACGTCAACAGCGTGGCTGCTATCCGCAGCAGGGTCGCGCGGATCGAAGGCGACTGCCGGATCTGCTTCCTGGATCGCGCCGGCAGCGACAACAACGAATCGCTGCGCAGCCTCATCGAGGCCTCGACGCTCAAAGCCTCGGTCGGAGAGATGTACCTCTATACGATTTCCAGGGCGGATTTTATGGCGCTGTTTTCTTAAACGCGATGCGGGAACAATCTCTGTACACGATATAAACAAAGGATCCCGGGACTGTTCAGTCCCGGGATCCTTTCTGTTTTGGAATCGTTCTCTTTTTGCCCGGAGCGTACCGGCCTTTTACGGAATGATGGGCAGGTCTTTTTTTGCTTCACGGATGATCGCAATGAATTTTTCGACCTGACGGGTAATGGAGGAAAGTCCTTCTTTTTCGATTTTTTCAAAGTCCATAAAGGTTCGGGCGCCCGAAACAACGCAGGCGCCGCACCGGATAAACTCCGCGGCGTTCTCGGGCGTGATCCCGCCCGACGGGATCAGATTGACCTCGGGAAACACCATCTTGAGGTTGGTCATGTATTTCGGTCCGCCCAACGCGCCAGGGAAGATTTTGACCATCGTGGCGCCTTTCCGCATGGCGTTGAATACTTCCGTGGCGCTGAAAGCCCCGCTGAAGACCGGAACATTGTAACGGTTCGCCACATCGATGACGTCCTCGATGAGACAGGGGTTGACGATGATGCTTCCGCCGTGGAGGATCACTTCTCTGGCGGAGGCAGGATCCAAAACGGTACCGGCCGCAACCAAGAGCCGGTCGCCGAAATGGTCGGAGATGGCCTCGATGGCTTCAAGTACGCCCGGAGTGGTCATCGTGACCTCGATGACTCTTGCGCCGCCGTCGTACATCGCCTGCGCGTAAGCAAGATAATCGTCCTTTTGGTGCAGTTTGATGCAGGGCAGGATGCCGGTCGATTTGGTTTGCGCGATGACGTATTCTTTTAACGAAATGTCTCTGTTTCTCATGACGATGAGCTCCTTATAATTTGATTTTCGCGATCATTTTCCCGAGAGGAACGGGGCCGGCTTCGCCGCATACGCAGGGCATATGCGCGTCGTCAGCCAAGACGATCATGAAATACCCGGCCCTGAGGGTCAGGAGATCTCCGTCGCCTTTGAGAGCGGATACGTCTTTGGTTTCGTCGTAGGAGAGAGCCTGCAGAGCGCTGACGTCGGCATAACCGATCTTTTCAACGCCGTACGCGACAAAGTGGATGTCGGCGTAAAGCCTGTGCGCTTCAAAGCTGCACTCTTCGATCGGTCTGCTCGTCATCGGCCTCGCTTTGATCAGGATCCTGCCGCCGTCGATCCGGATGTCGGCTTTTTCAAATGGTACGCCCGGAACGCCGGCGAAATAATCAAGCGCTTTTTGATAGCCTTCCCCGAGAAAATAGTATTTCTCACGATTTCTGATATGATCGATAATCATAACGGTTCCTCCTAACGTTGGACTCTTCCGGAGGTGTTTCCGCCCATCAGGGAGTATACCTCGTCAAGAGTCGACAGATTGTAATCGCCGAGGATGGTTTGTTTCAGAGCCGACGCCGCCGCTGCGAATTCGCCGGTTTTTTTGAGGTCGAAGCCGTTGAGAATACCGTAGATCATGCCGGCGGCGAAAGAAGCGCCGCCGCCGCCGCGATCGACCAATCGGATCTCGTATTTTCTGGTACGATAGAATTCTTTTCCGTCGTAAAGAAGCGCCGACCAGCCGTTGTCCGAGGCGGAATAACTCTCTCTGAGCGTCGAACCGATATAAGAAAAGCCGAATCTTTCCCTAAGACGCTCAAAGACCTTTTTATATCCTTCTATATCGAGCGCGGCGCGATTGATATCAGTATTGTCGGGCTTGTAACCGAGCACTTTTTCGGCGTCCTCCTCGTTTCCGATGCAGACGTCGACATATTCCATAAGAGGGATCATCACGCTTTGCGCTTTTTCCGGGCTCCAGAGTTTGCTGCGGTAGTTGAGGTCGACGCTGACCGTTACGCCGTGCTTTTTGGCCGCCTGCATGGCGGCTTTGACCAACTCGGCGGCGCGGTCGCTGATAGCCGGAGTGATCCCGGCGACGTGAAACCAGTCGGCGTCGCGAAACACGGCGTCGAAATCAAAATCATCCGGGACCGCCTCGGAGATGGCCGAGTGTTTGCGGTCATAGACGACCTTGGACGGACGCATCGAGACGCCGCTTTCATAGAAATTGAGCCCGAGCCGCTCGCCGCCGCGGGCGATGAAGCCGGTGTCCACTCCCTGTTCGCGCAGCTTGTTGAGGGCGATTTGCCCGAAAGGATTGTTGGGAAGTTTGGTGATATACCGGCTGTCAAGCCCGAATCGGGCGAGGGAGACGGCGACGATCGATTCATCGCCTCCGTAGAAAGCGTCAAATTCAGTAGCCTGTTCGAAACGCAGATTTCCCTTGGGCATCAGTCGTATCATCATTTCGCCCATTGTTACGATACGCATATGTTTTTCCTCCTTAAATAGTTTCCGGTTCGTTGTCGGCGTCACCGGAGACGGTCAGGTTTTTCCGTAGCCGTTGAGATAATAATCACGGCCGGCCGCGACGTATTCGTCCGCAATCGTCTGAAGCCCGCCCGAGGCCAACAACTGAAGATAGATCAGGCAGGATTTTTCTACGATCTGGCAGCAGACTCTGGCTTCGGCAAGCGTTCTGCCGAAACAGATCGGACCGTGATTGCGGATCAGCAGGGCATTGGCCGGCGTAAGAGAATCAACGGTCATTCGGCCGAGTTTCACGTGCTCATGCGAGGGGACGAACGCTTTTGTCAGCGGGATGGGCCCGCCGATGAGCTGGCACATTTCCTCGGAGATCACCGGCACGTCTTCGTTCCTCGCGGCGGCGGCCATGGCGAAGGGCGAATGGGTGTGGATGATAGCGCCGACGTCTTTTCTCGCGTTCAGGATCCCGCGGTGCAGTTCTCTTTCGCTGGTGGAAAGCCTTGTACCCGAAACGGTGCTTCCGTCCGGCGTGAGCACGACCAGATCTTCGGGCCGCATCTCTTCATAGGGGACTTTCGACGGGGTGATCAGGATGTTCCCGTCGTCGAGACGCGCGCTCACGTTACCCCGCGTACCGTATACGAGGCCCTGTTCGCGCATCCACAGACAGGTTTGGATGATCTCTCTGCGGGCTTCTGTTGTATCGCGCATGGCGTTCCTCCTTTATATAAAGCTGAAATAGAGAACTCTTGCTTATTCCTCGTACTCGCCCAGGATCGTGCAGGGGCCGCTGTTGACGCCCTCTATCGACCACGGAACGACTGTGACGGTTTTGAGCTTGGCCAGCACCGCAGGATCCGTCAGCTTCATTTCTTCCAGTATGAGCTGTTTCCTCTCGTTACCCTGCAGGAAAACGTTGTGTGCCGTCATGGTATTGCTGAGATCGGAAATCACGGCGAAAGAGGGCAGGTCGGTACCGAAGCAGCGAAGGCGCGGACAACGGGCCCTGAGCCATTGCGCCGCCTCGCGTGTGATGCCGGGCAGCAGATTGGAGAACCGATAGCTGTCATGAGCCCGGATCTCCTCCACGCCGAAACGCATCATCACCATGTCACAGTTTTCGAGCGCTTCGGCATACGGCATCAGATCCTCCGGCATCACATGATACCGGTCGGGCAGATCGAAAGAAATCACAGCGATATGGCTGAACAGAAGATCTTCAGGGGAAAAGGCTTCAATGGAAATTCCGTCTTCAAAGACGTGGGCGGCGGTATCCAGATGGGACCCGGTATGATTGTAAAAGGTCACCTTCTGAACGCTGGCGCCGTCCCGCGCGATCGTTTGAAAGTCGCTGATCTCGGGTGCGGGGATGGCGGGAGGTCTGGGCGCGGTCCGGCTCATCGGATAGGACAGAACGGCATACTTCATAACGTTTCCTCCTTGTTGTTTTTTGTGGGGATAGAGTCTTATTTTCGCAGGATCTGGTTGATCCGCCGATCGGCATATTCGATCTCGAGCGGAAGAGAGATCTTTTCTCCGTCGGCCACAGCCAGATGAAAAGCATATACGAGTTCCAAGGCTTTATAGCCGTCGTGACCGGTGACGAGCGGCGCTTCCAGCCCGCGGATCGCATTGCAGAAGTTTTCGATCAGTCCCATGAAGCCGCCGAATTCCTCGTCGAAGAAAAGCGTGTTCGGGACGATCGGCTTCCATGTTTTTTCCGGGCCCGTCTCGTCGTCGTATAGCGTGAGCGAATACTGATCGTCGACCTTGAGCCAGGATTTTTCGCCGTAAATCTCGACGACCTCCCAGGGCTTGAGACTGAGCGCTGTCGAACTGGTGTATACCGTTCCCACGGCTCCGCTTTCAAATTCCGCTAACGCGACCGCGCTGTCGAACGGATAGCCGGTTTTGTTGAAATCGTATTTTTTGACGCCGGCCGCCGAAAGCGAACGGACGTCCCCCATGAAATATCTCATCAGATCGAGCACGTGCACCGTGCCGCCCTCAAGGATATTGACGTAGTTATACCCGAGATTGAATTTTGTCACGAACATCGACGGATCTTTGATGCGGCCGTCCTCGATGAGCTTTTTGGCCCGGTAGTACGGAGGGCTGAACCGTTTGTTGGAAACCGTCATGCAGATCCGGCCGGTGCGGCGCGCCGTTTCACAGATCGAGAGACCTTCGGCCAGACTGTTCGCCAGGGGTTTTTCGACCAGAACGTGGAGCCCGTTTTCCAGACATTGAACCGCGTGCGCGGCGTGCAGGCTGTCGGGGGACGTGATGATCGCTCCGTCGAGTTGTTCGTGCGCCAGCATTTCGGAAACGTCCGAGTACCAGTGCGCGCCGCATACGGAGGCGGCGTTTTTGCCGAACCGTTCGCTGCGATTGCATATGGCGGAAAGCTCGACCGGCTCCCAGATACTCCTGAGCCGTGCGATGGCGGGAATATGTTTCGAGACCGCTACGCCGCCCGTTCCGATAATGCATAGCCGTACCGGCCGCTTTTTCTGCCGTTCCTCGTCAAAAGCGACTCCGTATACGTCGGCGCGGTCAAACATTTTTTCATAGGGCGTGTGAGCGAAATTACAATCCTTCATGACCCGACCTCCTTTATCGATTAATTCTGCTCGAACATTTTTTCGATCATGGAATGACGGACAAAAGGCATCTCTTTCGCTTTCTTCTCGTTCATCCTGATGCCCAGACCGGGGGCGTCCGACAGCTCGACCCATCCGTTGCTGAAGCCGAAATCCAGCTCGAACAGACCGTATTTCAAAGCTGTCTGTTCCACGCTGTACTCAAGCATCGTCATATTCGGAAGCGCGACAGCGGTCTGCATGGTGGCCGCCGTTCCGACCAGTCCGTGCACGTTGTGCGGGGCAAGAGAAATATACGCCGCGTGCGTCATGATGCCGATATGATATAATTCGCTGATGCCGCCGCATAAACGGACGTCGGGCTGAGCGTAGTCGAGCGCTTTTTTGCGTATCGCCTCGGCAAAATCATAACGGCTGTATAGACGTTCGCCGGCAGCGATAGCGATGGGGGAACGCTCTCTCAATTCCGCCAGAGCGTCGATGTTGTCGGGCTTTATTGGTTCTTCGAAGAAAAGAGGTTTATATGGCGCGAGTTCGTTGGCGATTTCGAGCGCGGTTCGGACGTTAAAACGGCCGTGCCCTTCGATCAGGATGTCGTTCTCATCGCCAATCGCGCTGCGAACGGCGCGCACTTGCGCGACGACCTGCTTCATCTGAGGTTTTGTCAGGATGTATTCCGCCGTTCCAAAGGGATCCCATTTCAGGGCGGTAAAGCCTTTTTTCACGGTATCGGCGGCCAATCTGGCCAGTTTATCCGGCGTGTCTCCGCCGAAGAACCAGCGGTTGGCGTAAGCGCGCACTTTTTTGGTGAAAGCGCCGCCCAGCAGCTTGTATACCGGAAGCCCGAGCGCCTTGCCTTTGATATCCCACAGCGCCGTGTCGATTGCGCTCAGGGCGCCGCAGAGCACCGCGCAGCTGCCCCAATACCCGTCGCGGTAGCTTTTGTAAAGATGCACCCCCGTGTCGAACGGGTCTTTCCCGATATAGTAGGGCGCGACCTCCTCGATCGCTTTTTCGGTTGTCATTTCGCGGCCTTCTACGGAACACTCGCCGATCCCGACCAGGCCTTCGTCGGTTTGTACCGTTACGAAAACCCAATTGTCCTGCTCGGCTCCGACGACAAATGTGCTGATCTTTGAGATTTTCATAGTCTTGTTCTCCTTTTCTTCCGATTATAATCTGTCCAGCAGTCCTACAGGTAGGGCTGCAAAAAAACAGGGACGTAACAGGCGCAATCCCGCTGCGGAATCAGGAAAAGAATCGCAGGATATCAAGCTTGGAAGCCTTCAGATGCTGACGCATGCACTCGACGGCGCCGGCGGCGTCCTTGTTTACGAAGCAGCGGTAAACTTTTTTGTGCTCTTGAAGACCTTTTTCCTTGGCGCCGTCGATCAGGAAGTTCTGCGCAAAAATGTTTTTCAATACGACGGCCAACGGTTTATACATGGCATAAAGCAATTCGTTCCCGGTGGATTTTACGATCAGATTATGAAAATCCAGATCCAGCGAGCTCCATAGTTCTTTGTCGTGTAAACAGACGGCTTCCATCTGTCCGATGATGTCAGCAAGTTTGGCGAGGTTTTCCTCCGAGATTGTTTCTACCGCGATGCCGACCGCGGCGATCTCCAGGATGAAGCGGACCTGATACAGCTCGCTGATGCCGGCGTTATTCATCTGAATAAAGCGATTGATATCCTTAATCAGGACGTTTTTATTCGGACGGGTCACATAGGCGCCGTCGCCGTTGCGGATATACAGAAGCCCGCGTTCCTGCAGGATTTTATATGCTTCCCGGACGACGTTCCGGCTCACTTTGAATTTCTCTGCGATCTGTGCTTCCGACGGGAATTTTTCACCTACGGAGGAGGAATCGGCCAGAATGCTCTTTTCAATCCGGTTGGCAACGATCTCATACAGATTGGGTTTTTCTTTTATGGCCATATCTTCGTTCAG
The DNA here is from genome assembly GCA_018385275.1 of Eubacteriales bacterium. Lineage (GTDB taxonomy): Bacteria > Bacillota > Clostridia > Christensenellales > MB2-83 > MB2-83. Next base: position 8,061 of record JAHAZM010000010.1, read on the forward strand.
ATTCATATAGCATACCTCGTGTCTGTTTTAGCCTATTCTACAGTATAATAGGTAGAGTGTCAAGGCTTTTGTTCCCGACGCCGGGGGCCTCGATGGGAAAAACCGGGGAGGGGACAGCCGCGCCTCCGAAACAAAAACAACCGCGCGATCCCGTTCGGTTGCGGGACGCGCGGTTTTCTTGTCATTGTTCGGTCATTCCGTTCTCAGGATGAGGCAGTCGTAGCGCATGGCGTCGCCCCGGATCGAATAAGAGGGCGTTCGCCCCGCCAGATAGGGCCCGTGGATCGGGCGCTTGACGACGATACGCCGCGGCCCGGCGGCGACAGCCGCTTCAAGCAGGGCTTCTTCGTCCGTACAGGGCGGCTCCAGCAGATGAAGAAGCTGAAACTTTTTCTTGACCAGACCGCTTTTCTGTCGTTCCGGAAACATCGGATCGAGCAGAATCACGTCCGGCCGGACCGTCAGCGAGCGTAAAGCGGCGATGCTGTCCGTCAGGTGCAGACGCATGCGCGCCGTAAAACGTCCGAGCGCCGGATCGGCCGCCGCGCGGCGCAGCGTGTCTTCGAGCAGAGCGCCGATGACGGGATCGCGTTCGTACAGATCGACGGTAAAGCCGGCCGCGGCCAGCAAAAGCGAATCTTCACCCAGCCCCGCGGTGGCGTCTACGGCCGTCAGATTATCTGCGCCGCGGATCCGCGCGGCCTTTATCAGCATTTCGCGCATGAGAGAATGCTCGCGCAGACGCGGCAGGAATCGGACAAAGTCTCCGCGCAGGCACATACCGTTTGCCTCCAGCGACAATCCGTCCCGTCTTGGTACCAGCGCCGGTTCTCCGTCGGCGCTGAGCGGCAACCCCAAACGGGCGGCCAACGCCGCGGCCGCCGCTTCGTCCCGGGCCGCGCCGGCACCGGCGCCCAAGGTTTTGATAAAAGTAAAAGCCGTTGTTGTTTTTGCGCCCGACGCGTTTTTTTTATTCGTGATATATGGAATAGTGTAAAGCGGGACACCGTGGGGCGCCCC
>JAHAZM010000015.1 GCA_018385275.1 Eubacteriales bacterium
CGGCCGTCCGCGCAGCGCGCGCCCGCGCGGACGAAACGGGCAGTCTGCTGGCCGTGTACGGCGGCAGCATGATCGGACTGGCGAGAAACATCTGCGGGCTCGTGGGTCTGAGCTATCTCTATGCCGACGACCGGGAGCTTTACTGCGAGGTGGTGCACACGCTGGCCGACCTGCAGTACAAAGTGACCGAAGCGGTGCTGGCAACGGGCGTGCGCTTTGATTATATGCATCTGTGGGAGGACATCGCCTGCAAGAGCGGACCGCTGGTCACGCCGCGGGCGTTTGAAAAAATCGTCTGTCCCGAGTACGTGCGCATCACGGAGCTGGCGCGCCGCTACGGGCTCGACATCGTCGACGTGGACTGCGACGGCGTGATCGACCGGCTCGTGCCGGGCTGGATCGCCTCGGGCGTGAACACGATGTTCCCCGTCGAGGTGGGGACGTGGAACGCCGATTTCGTGCCGTGGCGTGAAAAATACGGCCGCGAGCTGCGCGCCGTCGGCGGCATGCGCAAGCACGTCTTCGCGGAGGACAAAAAGGCCGTCGACGAGGAAATCGAACGGCTGCGCCGCCTGATCGACCTGGGCGGCTACATCCCCTGCCCGGATCACAGGATCGCGCCGGACGCCGATTTTTCGCTCGTCGCCTATTATTGCGAGCAAATGCATAAGCTTGTAAAATAAAGTTTACAATTAGAGCAAACGGAATTAAAAATCCCGCGCTATTGTAGCATCATGAGGCCGAAAGCCTCATGATTGCGTTTTCGCCGCCGAAAGCGACGGAACGGGGAGGGAGTTTCATGAAAAAAAGAACGTTGATCCTGGTGGTGGGGCTGACGGTCTTGCTGGCCATGGCGATCAGCACGGCCGCCGGCGTCGGAGTCTATCATCTTTACGCGGACCAGAACATGCCGGACGTCAACTACAACACGACGGCAAACAATTATATCCTGCCCACGTCGACGCCGAAAACGACGACGGCGGCGACGTATTCTTCCGCGACGAACATCCCGCTGCAGACGGCGGAGCCGACCACCCTGGACGTGCGCGGCATCAACGCGGCGGTCAAGGCGGCTTACCAGAAGGCCAATCCCAGCGTCGTGGGCATCCGCGTCACGATCCAGGCGACGACGATTTTCGGACAGAGCACGACGGGCACGAGCGAAGGCTCGGGCGTGATCTATACGACCGACGGCTATATCATCACGAATTTCCACGTGGTGCAGGCGATGTACGAGTATAAAACGAGCACGCTCCAGGTGTTTCTGGAATCCGATCCGACGGTCGGCGTCGACGCGACGGTCGTGGGGTACAACGTCGGCGCGGATCTGGCGGTGCTGAAGATCGACCGTACGGGTCTGCCGGCGCTGGAGATCGGCGACTCGGACGAGCTGGAGGAGGGCGATTTCGTCGTCGCCATCGGAAACCCGGGCGGGCTGAATTACATGGGCTCGGTCAGTTTCGGCATCGTCAGCGGGCTCAACCGCACGATCGCTTCGTCCGGTTCGGCGGCCCTGCCGCTCATTCAGACCGACGCGGCCATCAATCCGGGCAACAGCGGCGGCGCGCTGCTGGACATCAACGGCCGGCTCGTGGGCATCAACTCAGCCAAGATCGTCGACGAGCAGTTCGAGGGCATGGGCTTTGCCATTCCCAGCAACAGCGTGAAGGAGATCTGCAGCAGCATCATCGCGCACAAGGACGATCCGACGCCCTATATCGGCATCACGGTCAGCACGCGTTACAGCGCCTCGACCCTGCAGATGATGGGGTATCCGGCCGGCGCCGTGGTCGAAAGCGTGGCCGCGGGCAGCCCGGCGGCGGACGCGGGGATCCAGCGCGGCGACATCATCGTCGAGCTGGCCGGCACGGCGATATCGGATTATACGGGATATTCGACGGCGGCCAACGGCCTTCAACCCGGCCAGACCGTCAGCATCAAGATTTACCGTTCGGGCCGGTACGGTACGACGGAGATCACGGTCATCGCCAATAATTCCTGACAGACAAAAAAGGCCCCCGCGGGGGGCCTTTTTTTGTACGGGAAAAAGGAGCGTCTCAGAGATCGGAGCGGAAGGGCATGGATTCGGCCGCGCCGAGACGGGTGACGGAAACGGCGGCGGCGTGAGAGGCAAACGCCATCGCCTCCCGTATCGGCCGCCCTTCGACGAGGGCGACGGCCAGCGCGCCGTTGTAGCAGTCGCCGGCGCCGACGGTGTCGACGGCTTTGACGCGTTCGGCCGGCACGAGGAAAGTTCCCTCGGGACCGTCGTAATACGCGCCCCGGCCGCCGAGCGTGACGATGACGGCGCCGACGCCGCGGTCCCGCAGGACGCGGGCGGCGGCCTCCGGCCCGGTCCGATCCGTCAGGGCGGCGGCCTCCGTTTCGTTCGGCGTGAGCAGATCGACCATGGGCCAGAGCTCGTCGGGAAGAGGCGCGGCCGGCGCGGGATTGAGCAGCGTGACCAGCCCGTGCCGGCGCGCCAGCGTAAGGCCGGTCAGCAGAGCCGGGACGGGGGTTTCCAGTTGGGACAAAAACAGACCCGCGCCCGCAAACGCCGGTTCGGCGGCGAGGACGTCGGCGGCCGTTACGGAGTCGTTGGCGCCGGCGAAAACGGAAATGCGGTTTTCGCCCCGGGTCTCCTCGATCTCGATGAGAGCCGCGCCCGTGGCCGTTCCGGCCGTCACGGGGACGTAGTCGGCGGGCAGTCCTTCGCGGCGCAGATGCTCCGCGGCGAGAGCCGAGAGCGCGTCGTCTCCGACGCGGCCGACGGGGATGACGCGCGCGCCGAGACGGGCCGCGGCGGTCATCTGATTGAGCCCTTTGCCGCCGATGCGGAAAACGAGGCGCGTCCCGCGGTTGGTTTGGCCGGGCAGGGGAAAAGCGGGCACGAAGCCGGTGACGTCGATATTGATGCTGCCGAGACACACGATGGAGCGCATAGGGCACCTCCGGACTTTTTTTCTATTATAGCGCGGAAAGTCCGACCGCACAATGGAAAAGAGTGCCTTTTTTCAGATTGATGTTGACCGCTTTTAAAAAAAATAGTATAATTTATTCGTTATAGCGTTTGGAACATCGAACAGGAATTTCGGCGGGGCCATATGGACGAGAAATCGGGAAAAGGGAAAATTCAGTTTTTTGCGTTGAAACTCACGTTTTTGATCGTGGGGCTGATCGGCGCGCTTATCATGACGGCGGTCACGGTCACGGGGCGTACTTACAGCTGGATGACCATCAACGTTTTCATCTATGCGCTGGGAGCGGCACTGCTCTTTTTTCTGGAGGATAAAAACGACGGCGTCGGAATGCTGACGATCCTGATGGTGGCCGCGGTTCAGGCGCTGCGGTGCGTCGTCCTTCCCGTCACGGAGACGCTGACGGACAATTTTGCCGAGTACAGCTATATTTACACTTTTGAAGAAGCGTGCCGACTGACGGTCTGGGAACAGGCGGTGATCTGGGCGGCGTCTCTTTGCGTCGCAAAGGTCAAACTGCCTTTCCGCCGGCGCGCGGTCGACGAGACGATCGCGGACAAAAAGCCCGCGCTGTCGGGATGGTTTCCGGTTTATCTGGTTCTGTTGGCGATCGCGCTGGCGCTGGTGCCGGTGCTGAACCCGGAAGGAAAGAGACTGTTCAGTTTCTTTCTGATCAGCGACGACGGGGGACGCGTTATCGAAGAATCCGCGCTGAATATCAATATCCTGCGCAGCATGATTAATATCGCGCTGGATATGCTGACGGTCGGATTTATTGTCGGGGCTTATCAAGCCTACTGCAGAAATGAAAAGCCGATCTTTGTGCTTTTGGCGGTGCTGGTCGCGGTCACGCGGATGTCGATCATTACGGGCGAGCGCCGGCAGGCCGTGCTTTGCGTCATGCTGGCTCTTTTGTACCTTCTGTGCCGGCTGTTTTCCAAGCATTGGAAAAAGATCCTGCTGTCGATGGCCGTCGCCGGCGGGATCATCATCGGGTTGATGAGCATCTATAAGTTCTACTACGCGTTCCTTTATTCCTCTTACGCCGAAGCGTGGGAGGCCGGAGGCGGGATAACCGCCAAACAGATCGTCGGATGGATCGACGATTATTTCTTCGGACTGGAAACGGTGACGAAGAATATGAGATTCTCCACTTTTCCTCAGGTTCATATCGGGTTTGAGCAGTTGTTGATCGATATCGGCAGAGACATTTTCGGCATCCATTTCCTGTTCGGGGGAATGCCGACGACGGTCAACTATTATAATCTGCTGATTTATAACGGCGCGAAAGATACCGGATGGCTGTTCAGCTCCATCGGTTACGGATATATGTATTTGGGCGGTTTCTTTGCGCCCGTTTTCACGATCATCAATTTTATCGCCGCCGTATTGTTCGAGCGGCTGCTGCACAGGACCGTGAACGCAGAGCCCGTTTACATCGTCGGATACGTATATACCAGAATCATCTTGAACGTTTTCGGAAGTTTCCCCGGCACGCTCAACAATATCAGCCAATATATGACGCTGGCCGGACTGGTCCTGTTGGCGGCGTGGTTCGCCAAAAAAGCGTTTGCCGGAAGAAAGGCTCGCCGCCTGACGGAGCAGGGGCGCAGACAAGAGGCGGCGGTCGCCGACCGAAGAAAATGAAAAAACTCTGGGAACGGTTAAAAAAGAATAAGTATATCGGCGCGCTGGCGCTCCTGCTGAGCGGGTCGGCGCTGGCCCAGCTTTTCACGTTCGCCGCCCAGCCGCTGATGACGCGCATTTTTACCGAAACGGAGATCGGGATCTTCTCGTACCTGTACGCGATCCCGACGATCTTCGTCGGCGTCATCTGCGCGCGTTTCGATCTGGCCATCGTCACCGAGCCGGACGAGGACAAGGTGCTTTCCGTCGTCAAGCTCAGCGCGCTGGTCACGGCGGGGCTGAGCCTGCTGGTCACGATCGGCAGCGCCGTTTACGTCGCCGTCGCCGCGCCGCAGTACGCGGGCTACTGGTATCTGATCCCGTTCACGCTGGTCATGATGCTGGCCTACGGCGCGAACAACATCCTCAATTCGTACAACAACCGCTATAAGGAATACAAGCTCATCACGGGCATGTACGTCCTGCGCACGCTGGTGCAGAACGTCGTCATGATCGCGCTGGGCTTCCTGCTGGTTTCCCTGCTTGGACTGCGGGACCTGAGCGTCCTGCTGATGTACGCGCCGTACGCCGTCGGACTGCTGGCCGGCGTGACGAGACAGGCCCGTTCGCTCCGTCCGCACTGGCAGACGCTGCGCGCGATGCCTTTTTCCGAGGTGAAAGCCGCGGCCGCCCGGCACAGAAAGCAGGCGCTGCTGTCGAGCCCGGCGTTTCTGGCCAACAGCTTTTCCTATTCGCTCATCACCATCCTGATGGAGCCGTTTTTCGGCGAAGCGGCGGTGGGCTACTATTCGATGTCGTCGCGCGTGCTGGGACTGCCGATCGCGCTGGTGAGCAACAACGTCGCCCGGGTTTTCATCGAGCAGGCGAGCAAGGAGCACGCCGAGACCGGACGATTCCGCCGCGCGTTCCTGCGCAATTTCGCGTTCCTGGCCGCGCTGGCCGTGCCGCTGTTCCTGGCGATGTTTTTCCTGGCGCCGCCGCTGTGCGAGTGGTTTTTCGGCAGCGGATGGCACGTCGCGGGCGAATATATCCGCATCCTGGCGCCGATGCTGACGATGCGCTTCGTCGCCACGGCGATTTCGCAGGGGCTGATCGTCGGAGGGAAACAGAGCTGGGAGCTCGCCGTTCAGCTGATGCTCGTCGCGGCCGTGGGGGCAAGCGGCGTCATGACGTGGACGACGGGCGGATCCGTGGAGTATTTCCTCGCGTGGACGGCCTGGCTGCGCAGCGCGGTCTACGTGTTCCAGATCCTGCTGGTATTTATCTGTTCGAGAATGAAAACGGAGGAGAAAAAGAATGATTAATGTGATCGGTCTGGGCTATATCGGTCTGCCGACGGCGCTGATGATGGCGTCGCACGGCGTGGAGGTCGTCGGTACGGATCTCAACGCCGGTCTGGTGGCTACGCTCAACGCCGGGAAAACCACGTTCAAGGAAGACGGACTCGACGAGCTCTTCGCCGCGGCGCGCGCGGCGGGGATCCGTTTCACGACGGAATATCAGGTGACGGACACCTACATCGTGTCGGTGCCGACGCCGTACGATAAATTCAGCAAAAAGGTCGACGCCTGCTACGTCGTCGCGGCGGTGAAGCAGGTCCTCGGCGTATGTCCCAAAGGCGCGACGATCGTCGTCGAATCGACGGTCTCGCCGGGCACGATCGACCGTTTCGTGCGGCCCGTCATCGAGGAGGCGGGGCTCGTCATCGGCCGCGACGTGCACCTCGTGCACGCGCCCGAGCGCATCATCCCGGGGAATATGGTTTACGAGCTCCTGCACAATAACCGCACCATCGGCGCCGACGACCGGGCCGTGGGCGAGCGGATCAAGAAGTACTACGCGAGCTTTTGTCAGGGCGAGATCGTCGTGACGGACATCCGCACGGCGGAGATGACCAAGGTCGTGGAGAACACCTTCCGCGCCGTCAATATCGCCTTTGCCAACGAACTGGCCAAGATCTGCCGGCACGACGGCATGGACGTGTACGAGATCATCCGCATCTGCAATATGCACCCGCGCGTCAACATCCTGCAGCCGGGTCCCGGCGTCGGCGGGCACTGCATTTCCGTCGATCCGTGGTTCCTCGTGGGCGACTATCCGTCGCTGACCAAAGTCATCGGCGAATCCATGCGCGTCAACGACAGCATGCCGACTTTCGTGCTCGAGCGCATCCGCGCCGTCATGGACGCCAACGGCATGACGGACGTGCGCCGCGTGGGGCTTTACGGCCTGACGTACAAGGAAAACGTGGACGATTACCGCGAAAGCCCGACGCTCCAGCTGCTGGAGGCGCAGCGCGCGCACCTGGGCGAGCCGCTCAAGGTTTACGATCCGTTCATCACCAAGGACCTCGTGCCCAACCAGTACCATGATTTCGACGCGTTCCTGGCCGACGTGGATCTGGTGGTCATTCTGGTCGGACACAAAGAGCTGCGCGACAATCTTGCCAAACTGACCGGCAAGCTCGTGCTGGATACGCGGCACGTCATGCCCGCCGGGAGAGAAGGAGTTTATACGTTATAATGAAGACGATCCTGCTGGTTTTCGGCACACGGCCCGAAGCCATCAAAATGTGCCCGCTGGTCAACGAGCTCAAGGCGCGCAAAAAAGTCCGCACCGTGGTCTGCGTCACGGGTCAGCACCGGCAGATGCTCGATCAGGTGCTCGAGGCTTTCGACGTCAAACCGGACTACGACCTGTCGATCATGAAGGACAAGCAGACCTTGTTCGACATCACGGCCAACATCCTCGGCCGCATCCGCGCGGTGCTCGAGGAGGTGCGGCCCGACGTCGTGCTGGTGCACGGCGATACGAGCACGACGTTCGTCACGGCCCTGGCCTGCTTTTATCTGCAGATCCCGGTCGGGCACGTCGAGGCGGGCCTGCGCACGCACAATATCTACTCGCCCTATCCGGAGGAGTTCAACCGTCAGGCCGTCAGCATCATCAGCCGGTATAATTTCGCGCCCACGGCGCTGGCGCGGCAGAATCTGCTCGACGAGGGACGCGACCCGGCTTCGATCACGGTCACGGGCAACACGGCCATCGACGCGCTGCGCACCACCGTGCGGGCCGATTACGCTCATCCCGAGCTGGAATGGGCGGAGGGGAGCCGGCTCATCGTCATTACCGCGCACCGCAGGGAAAACCTCGGCGAGCCGATGCACCATATGTTCAGGGCGATCCGCCGCATCATGGACGAGCATCCCGACGTCAAGGCGGTTTATCCGATCCATATGAATCCCGTCGTGCGCGCCGCGGCCGACGAAGAGCTGGGCGGCTGCGACCGCGTCCACCTCATCGAGCCGCTCGACGTGCTGGATTTTCATAATTTCATGGCGCGCTGCTATCTGATCCTGACCGACAGCGGAGGCATTCAGGAGGAGGCGCCGTCGCTGGGCAAACCCGTGCTGGTCATGCGCGACACGACCGAACGGCCCGAGGGCATCGAGGCCGGCACGCTCAAGCTGGTCGGCACCGACGAGGCGACGATCTACGCGAATTTCAAACTGCTCCTCGAGGACCGGGACGCCTACGACGCCATGGCGCACGCCAGCAATCCCTACGGCGACGGCCACGCCAGCGAGCGAATTGCCGACGCGCTGGAGAGGGATCTGTAAAAAAGAGAATAAAAAAAGAAGGCTGCCGGGAGGTGGCACTTCGTAGGGAAGAGTCTCCTTCGGGGGATTGCAGTGCTTTTTCTGCCGAATATTGAAATGTAAAAAGAAAGATGATATACTATACATAAACTTAAGGTACCGCAATGAATTCAGATTAATTAAGCTGTGGGAAGATATTCGTGTAAGAGTAAAAAGAGGTGGCGACAGAATGATCGCAAATAACACATATATAGAGCCTGATGTCCAGTTTAAGTATGAGTTCTTTGACTATGGGCATGCTTTAGAAATCTTACATGAGAGTTTTCCGAAGGAGTGGAAAGAAATACAGGAAGCTCTTAGGCAGTTGGAATTAACAATAGACGATATTTCTAAAGCTGGTGGTAACGAGTCTCCGATTCCAAAGAAATTTGATGATGTGTTGTATCCCTGCGGATGGCGTGAAATCCGTATTTCCGGGGACCTGATTGTAAAAAAATATCCCCGGCAGACAGCTCAACGCAGGGGACGCTTTTCAGATGAACCGTTCGAGATTGAAACAATTACGGGTTATATTGATGGCCACAATATAGATTTTCTAAAAAATAAAGTGGCCTTTGACCTTGAATGGAACAGTAAAGATCAGACTTTTGATCGTGATTTGCTCGCCATGCGAACTTATTTCGACTGTGGGTTAATTGACGTTGGCGTTATTGTCACCAGAGCAGAAGAATTAAACAAGATCTTCAAAGATATAGGCGTTATAGCCAAATATGGAGCGTCAACTACATGGATGGGCAAACTGTTATATCGTCTTGAAAGCAGGCGAAATGGCGGTTGTCCGATCCTGGCGATTGGGATAAAGAAGGAGTGTGTCAAGGGGTATGAGTAACTTAGAACTTACAGTTAAAGACTTGATGACCTTCACTAACGGAAAGAAGTATAATACTATCTATGCCGATCCGCCCTGGCAGTTTCAAAATCGTACCGGCAAAGTAGCCCCTGAGCACAAGAGGCTGACAAGATATGAGACGATGACGCTCTCAGATATTAAAGCGCTTCCTGTCGCTGAAATAGCAGATGAAAAGGCGCATTTATACCTTTGGATTCCCAATGCATTGCTTCCGGATGGTTTAGCTGTTATGGATGCTTGGGGGTTTGAGTATAAAGGAAACATCGTATGGGAAAAAGTTCGTAAAGACGGTTTGCCCGACGGAAGAGGTGTTGGTTTCTATTTTCGCAATGTTACGGAACTTCTTCTTTTCGGAATAAGAAAGCATAGCGAGCCAAATCGAACTTTAGCTCCAGCACGTTCACAGGTCAATTTGATCAGAGCTCAAAAACGTGAGCATAGCAGAAAACCAGACGCGATAATCCCAATTATTGAGGCTTGTAGCCTGCCTAATCGGATTGAATTGTTTGCTCGCGGGGATCGTAAAGGCTGGGATATGTGGGGCGATCAAGCAGATTCCAGTTATGAACCCACCTGGAATACTTACAAAAACCACACCGTTTCAATAGCTGAGTAATCGCGACAGGTATGATTCATTTTCTTGCAAATGGCTTTGTCCTCGTTCATAACGAGCATCGGATTTTTGACTCACAAAATCCGTAACAGGCAGATACAAAACAGGCGTGACCGCAACGGTCACGCCTGTTTCATATCCTTTTTAGCTAGTAATGGCCATCTCAAAATAACTTCCTTGCGGAGGGTGCGCCGGAGGCAGCTTTTTTTATTCGGATATACGGTCCAGACTCACGACGGTGACGACGCCGTCGGAGACGGTGAAACGCACGTCGAGGGACCGGAACAGGAAGCCGTGCACACGGCCGGGTTCGTCGTCGTAGCCGGGCCGCGGATCGTCGGCCAGGACAGGACGCAGCTCGTCGGCCAACGCCGGCGGCACGTCGGCCGGGAAAACGACTTCGAGGGGTTTGCGCGGGATCAGATCCGTCCAGCCGCCCGTGGCTTCGGGCAGGCAGTCGGCGTACGGCAGATAGGGTTTGACGTCCAGGATCGGCGTGCCGTCGCGCATATCGGCGCCGGCGACGACGAGGACGGGCCCGTCGGGCGTCGTTTCCACGCGCAGGAGACGGACGGCCGAAAGTCCGATCGGATTGGGCCGGAACGGCGAACGGGTCGCGAAAACGCCCATGCGGCGGTTGCCGCCCAGTCGCGGCGGACGCACGGTGGGCGACCAGCCCGCGCCGAGGGAATCGGAAAACACCCACACGAGCCAGAGATGAGAAAAAGCCGCAAGCCCGCGCAGCGCGTTGGCGTCCCGGTACGGCGGTTCAAAAACGACGCGCGCCTCGAGAGCGGTCCGGCCGCTTTGGCGGGGCACGCCGAATTTGGTGGGGAAGTCCGTGCGGATATGGGCGACGGGCGTGAAAACCAGGTCGCTCACGAGACGATCCCGCTGACGACGTGGCTGATGATATTGCCTTTGTAGAAGATCCCGGCGAAGAAGGAATTCTCCACGGTGGCGACGAGCATTTCGTTGGGCACGACCGTCAGCAGCAGAGGCACGAGACTGAAGACCAGATAGCAGACGAACGCGCCGCGCACGAGGCCGGCCACGCCGCCGAAGAAACGGTTGAACTGTTTCAGCACGGGCAGGCGCGCCAGCAGATCCGTCAGTTTGATGAGGATGGCGACGACGAGTTTGACCGCCAGGAAAATGAGCAGGAAACTGAGGATGTTGAGCACGAAGTTGGTGAACGTCTGATCGAAGTACTGGCTCAGCGAGGTCAGGCCCGTACCGGAGAAGACCTGCTGCAGGATATTGCTTTCCAGAATGGAGCCGATCGGGTCGGGCAGATTGGCGCCGGCGATGACGTCCCGGATCGAGCTCACGTCGAGCGACGAGACGCTCTGGTTGAGCAGCTCCACGTCGTGGATATTGCTGCTGCCCTGTGTGAAATTGAGGATCAGATTATTGATGTCCGTGTTGCCGGCCAGCCAGCTCGCCACCGTCGGATAGAAGGCGAAAGCCAGCACCCAGGAAAGGATCGCGCCGGCCAGATGCAGCACGGTGCAGAGAAAGCCTTTGTAGACGCCGTAGAGCACGAAAAGCACCAGCGTCGCCAGCACCAGCAGGTCCAGCGCCCAGCCGTAGCCTTTGACGACCGGGGCCTCCGGCGCGGCGGTCGGAGAAACCGTCGCAGTCGGCGCGACCATCGGAGAAACCGTCGGAGACGAGGCCGCGGCGCCCAGACAGAAGATCAGCGCCAGGGCGAGCAGAAAGACCGTCGTCAGCGTGCGGACGGATATTTTTTTCTCGTTCAGCATGGAAAGACCTCCTTTAGGGGAGTCTGAGGCAGAAAACGCTGTCGCCGCTCACGGCGAAGACGCAGTTGTCGCTGCCGCCTGCCGTAATCACGGCGTCGGCGCTGTGCGGCATGGCATAGGTGGTCCGCGCGCCGGAGCGCGTGTCGAGGCGCTCGACCAGGTCGGCGCCGAAGATATAGACGGAGCCGCCGGCGGTGCAGAGAGCGGCTTTGCCCTCGACCGACGGATCGACCGCGTAAGGCGGAGCGGTCAAAGTATAAACGGTGTAGGAGGAGAAGCGTCCCTCCGCGTCGGGTCTGGCCAGCGTCACGACGAGATTGGAGCGCGTGGCGTAGGTCGTGTCGCTCAGCGCGATCAGGCCCGCGCAGGGCGTTTTGCTGCGCAGATCGCCGGTATAGGAGAAAGCGTAGATGTTTTCCGTGCCGACGGCGACGATCTCGTTGGCGGTGAAGTAAGCGTCGTAGACGAGCTCGTCGTTCACGCGCACGTAGCCGGTGCTTTTCTGGGCGGAGGGATTATAGACGGCGACGCGGGAGCCGACGGAAACGGAGTCCGTATGCCCGAGGATGGCGAAAAGCTGATCGTCCTCGCCGAAGAATCCGAAATCCATGAGATCGAGCGTCAGATCGTCGATCTTGTCGAGAAGATTGCCCGCCAGATCGTAAACGAGGATGACGCTGCCGTCGTGTTCTTCCGTCACGCGCGTGCGGTCGCGCAGGGCGACGGCCACGCTGGCCACGCCGCAGCGGACGGCTTTGAGCTCGGACTCGTACTGTTTGTTGATGAGGATCTTGCCCGTGCTGCTGATGACCTGGAGTTTATCCCCGCCCCAGGCGGCGACGATCTCGGACGAGGTCGCGAGTTTCAGCGTCGGATCGGCGTGGCGGAAGCCCCAGCCTTTGCGGCCGGAGGCGTCGGCGTACCATAATTCTTCGGCTTTCGCGTCTATGTAGACGGCGCCGGAGCGGAACGGCGCGAAGGTGTCGTCGGCCGAAAACGGCATGACGGCGAACTGCAGGGCGCGCGTGCCCGACGAGCGCAGCGTCAGCACCAGCAGGACGACGAGGGCCGCCAGCACCAGAAACAGCGCCAGGAACAGCAGGAAGCGCGCTGGATGGGATCTGCGCCGTTCTCTGCGCGGGGAACGGCGAACCGAAGTGTAAGAAGACGACATAAGGCTCTCCTATCGGTTGCTTTTGATATATTCTCCGGCGGAAACCGCCGCGCCGGCGCCGTCGGCGGCGGCGGTGACGACCTGACGCAGCGGAGTGACCGTCGCGTCGCCGGCCGCGTACAGACCCGGGCCGCAGGAGCAGTCCGCCTGCGTGCGGATATAACCGTTTTCAAGAGGCAGAAAATCCAGTCCGGCCGTCGCGGGAATCATGCCTACGGCGATGAAAACGCCGTCGAGCGCGAGACGCCGGCCGTCGCTGAGCACGAGACCGTCGACCGCGGATTCGCCCGTGACGGAGGCGACCGTCACGCCCAGCGTTTCGACGATGCGCGCCTCGGCCTTGACGCGGCGTACCAGCGTTTCGGCGGCGCGGTACTCGGTCCGGCGGTGGATGAGATAGACCGTACGCGCCAGACCCGCGAGGTAAAGCGCCTCGACCAGCGCGCTGTCGCCTCCCCCGACCACGGCCACGTCTTTTCCGCGGAAAAACGCGCCGTCGCACACGGCGCAGTAGCTTACGCCCGCGCCGGTCAGCCGCTCTTCGCCCGGGCAGCCGAGATGGCGGTGAAACGCGCCGGGCGCAAAAATGATCGTGCGCGTTTCATAGCGCGCGCCGGAGGCGGTGACGACGGTTTTGACCGGCCCGGTCGGGTCCTCGAAGCGCACGGCCTCGTCGAACTCGATCTCGGCGCCGAAGCCTGCGGCCTGGTCCATCATGGCGAAGCACAGGTCGGCGCCGTTGACGGAAGCGACGCCGGGATAGTTTTCAATGACGGCGGTGGTAGCGGCCTGTCCGCCGGGTGCGTTTTTCTCCAAAAGCAGCGTGGTCAGGCCCGCTCTGGCGGCGTAAAGCGCGGCCGAAAGGCCGGCCGGGCCGCCGCCCGCGATGACGCAGTCGTACATGAGAAGGACTCCTTCTTCTTTAAGGTATCTCCATTATAACTTTTTTATGCGCTGTGGTCAACAGAAGATTCCGTACGGGGTACGGAATCTTCCGCGGTTCCGTCCGAACCCCGGAACCGCTGTCCCGGCTTTTCCGACCGAAGTCCGGAATCTTCCGCGGTTCCGGCCGACCCCCGGCACCGCTGTCCCG
>JAHAZM010000019.1 GCA_018385275.1 Eubacteriales bacterium
CCGGTCATCACCGCCGCCAAGGGCCTCTGCCACGAGGGCTCGTTCCAAGCTCTTGCCGGTCATGAGGAAGTCACGGACGAAGAGCGGGCCTTCTTTTCGATGGAAAACCATGTGAGTGCGGAGACACCGAAGGCGTTCATCTGGCATACCGCCGAAGACGGCTGCGTGCCGGTCGAATCGGCGTTGCTGTACTGCGAGGCGCTCTCGGCGCACAAAGTCCCCTTTGAACTGCATATCTATCCTTACGGCGGCCACGGGCTGTCCGTGGCCAACTATACGACCGCGCCGGGGCTTCAGCCCGCTTATATCCAACCTTACGTCGCCGGCTGGATGGATCACGCGCTGGCCTGGCTGGCGATGGAATTCGATCTCAAGTACTGATCGGGAGAAAAAATGATGAAAAAAACCGCTCTTTTTGTTATGATCGCCGTGCTGACGACCGTGCTTTTCGGATGCGTGTCGGCACCGACACCCACGCCGACGCCGACGCCTACACCGACTCCAACGCCGACGCCGACCCCGACGCCTACACCGACTCCAACACCGCCGCCGACCCCGACGCCCACGCCGACCCCTACGCCAACGCGGGCGCCGACGCCGCCTTTTACTCGGCCTCCGGCGCCGACTCCGCCGCCGACGCCGACGCCCACACCGACGCCGACGCCCACGCCGACTCCTACACCGACTCCTACGCCGACTCCTACGCCGACGCCCACGCCAACTCCTACGCCGACGCCCACTCGCACGCCCACTCCGCCGCCTACGCCGACGCCCACGCTTAACGTCGTCGTTGACACGGCCACACATTTCGGGCCTCTGCATACGCCCGTCAAGAACAGACCATGAGCCTTTACGAATTTGCAGGAGAATTGTTCGATCTGGAGATCCGCAGCGAGCACGTGAAGCGGATATGCCGGGGGTACGAGGCCCAAGTCTATGACCGGGACGCCATTCCGCTTTTCGTGAGCGATGAGGAACTCGCCTATGAGCGCTCCCTCGAGCCGCTCGGAACGGACGGGCTATTCGAAGAAACCGCTTTATATCGGAAAATCTGTCGGCATATGATCGACGCCGGCGGTTTTGTGTTCCATTCCAGCGCGCTGGCGCTTGACGGCAAAGGCTATTTGTTTACGGCTGTCAGCGGAACGGGAAAATCCACGCACACGCGGCTGTGGCGGCAGGCTTTCGGCAAGCGGGTCACCATGATTAACGACGACAAGCCTCTGATCAAGAAAACCGGAGAGGGAGTGTTCCGCGTATACGGAACGCCCTGGTGCGGGAAGGAAGGCATTCAGAACAACACCTCCGTGCCGGTCGCCGCGATCGCGATCCTGGAACGTGCGGAACGGAATACCGTCACACGGGTGACCGATCCATCCAAAGCGTTCCCGGTCCTTTTCAATCAGACCTATCGGCCGCGCGATCCGGCGGCTATGGGACGCTTGCTGGATCTGTTCGCCGAATGGATCCACGCTACGCCCCTCTATATCCTGCGGGTGAATATGGATCCTGAGGCGGCCTACGTCGCCATGGAAGGGATGAAAGGATGAACATCATGAA
The DNA here is from genome assembly GCA_018385275.1 of Eubacteriales bacterium. Lineage (GTDB taxonomy): Bacteria > Bacillota > Clostridia > Christensenellales > MB2-83 > MB2-83. The sequence goes on from JAHAZM010000019.1 coordinate 1,561, forward strand.
AATCAAGGACGGTTTTATGCTGCGCGAACTGGGCGACGGCTTTATCGCCGTGGCGGTCGGAGAACGGGCCGCTTCCTTCAACGGAATGGTCAAACTCAACGCCACCGGCGCTTTTATCTGGAAAACACTCGAAAGCGGATGCGACCGGGATGGTCTGATCCGCGCTCTGACCGATCACTACGATATCGACGCGGCCAAAGCCGCCGAAGCGGCCGACGCCTTTACCGCACAGCTTCGCAAGAACGGTTTTCTCGATGAGTAACTCCCTGGAAGAACTCCTTGCCGCTCACGGCGTCTGTATCATGGACACCGAGGGAGACAGTATGTTTCCGATGCTCCGACAGGGCGTAACGAGGATCTCCCTCGTGCCGTTGCCGGAGCATTTTGCGCCGAAAAAACGGGATCTGCCTGTTTATCGGCGACCTGACGGAAAGGTAGTCTGTCACCGTATCGTCCGGGTTTTTGATCCGACTCTGGTGGGAACGCGCGGCGATAACCGGCGCGGGCTCGAAAAGGTGCCCGTTTCGTCTTTCATCGGAATCGTGGACGGGTTTTACCGGGGAAAACGATTTATTCCCGTCTCCTCATGCGCCTATCGCCTCTATGCTCTGCTGTGGACGAGGCTGTATGGACTGCGCTTCCCTTTTCTGTGGGTGCGGGATATGATTCTACGATTGAGGCTGAAAACACATGGACGCTGAGCAAACGCTCCTTGTCCGGGCTTCGGCAGCGGCTCTGTCCCTCTCGGGACCGCTCGCGGAAATCCCGGCTCAAATCAATAAACGGCGCGTTCTGTCGCTGGCGCTCACGCAGCGCACCGCGGTCATGACCGCATATGCGCTCAACGCCGCCGATCCGCGCAGCGCGCTGGCCAACGCGGCCGCAAAATCCACCGCGCGTTCCGTTCGAAGCGATGCGGAGAGCGAGCTCATCAGCGAGGCTTTCAGCCGGGCAGGCATCCGGCATATGTTCCTCAAAGGGACCGTACTCCGTCCGCTTTATCCTCGTCCGGAGTTCCGGGAATCCGTGGATCTGGACATCCTGATCGACCGGGAGCGGCTTGCCGAAGCCGAAACGCTGATCGGACAACTCGGCTACGACCGGCGACAAAACGGCGCCAACGACGTGGATTTCGTCAAGCCGCCGTCCGTCAGTGTCGAACTGCATTTCGAGCTTTTCCCCACTCTATACCGCGAAGGATATGAGTTTTTCCGCGACGTACTGTCGCGCGGCGTTCCGGAGACCGGAAGCCGGCTGACGATGCGGCCGGCCGACTGCTTCGCTTATATGACCCTGCACACGGCAAAGCATTTCGTCGGAGGCGGGATCACGCTGCGCGCCCTGACCGATACGGCCGTTTTCCTGCGCGCACATCCGGGGCTAGAGAACGATCCGGAAACGAAAAAAGCGCTGGAAGCCGTGGGAATGACGACGTTTGCTTCCACGCTGTGCCGTCTGGCCGGGATCCTGTACAGTGACGGCGGCGAACTGAGCGAAGAAGACGACGCCCTCCTCTCCTTTATCATCACGGACGATTTTATGGAGAAATCAGACAGCGTTTCCGCGGCGCAAAGCGGTTCGCGCGCCTCTCTGCTGCTCAGGAGGCTCTTCCCGTCCCGGGCCTTCATGGCCGTTTCCGTGCCGTTCACCCGGCACAGCGTCCTGCTGCTGCCGGCCGGTTACGCGGTACGGTGGGCGCGATTCCTCGTCGGAAAGAGGCAGGCCGAATTGAGACCTTTCGTCGAGCATCTTCGCTCGCTGGATCCGGCGGCGCAGAGGCAGGTCAGCGCGATTCTGCAGCGGTGCGGGCTGGCGAAATTCAGCCGTCAATAATTCCAAGAAAGGCGGATCCGATTTGGACAGTGTCAGCATACGCGCCTACGCCAAAATCAACTGGTCTCTCAACGTGACCGGTCGGCGGGAGGACGGTTATCATAATCTGGACACGTTCATGGCCAACGTGTCTCTTTTTGATTCTTTGCGGATCGTGCTCGATCCGGATATCGCGCCGGGAACGGTTTCCCTGTTCGTCGACGGCGGCAGCGACGACGTCCCCGCGGATGAGAACAACCTCGTCGTGCGGGGTATTCACGCCGTGGAAACGGCTTGCGGGCGACAGGGCGGATTTCGCGTACAGCTTTTTAAACGGATCCCGTCGCGCGCCGGTTTCGGCGGCGGATCGGCCGACGCGGCCGCGGCAATGACGGCGGCGGCGCGGCTGCTGCACGCAGACGAAACGATCCTGCCCGAGCTGGCGCCGGGACTGGGGGCGGACGTGCCGTTCTTTCTGCGCGGAGGCGCCCAGCGCGCCCAAGGGATCGGGGAGGTCCTCACGCCCTTTTCGTCCGCAACCTATCATCTGGTTTTGGCTACCGCGCCGGGCGGGGTTTCGACCAAAGCGCTGTTCGAATCGTTCCGCTGCAATATGTACCGGGTACGTGCGGACAACAACGTGTTTATCCGGGCGCTGGGAAGCGAAAATCTGCCGCTCATCCAGATCAACTGCATCAATCAGTTGACGGACGCGGCGACGCGGCTCGTTCCGGCCGTCTGCGAATACATCAAGGCGCTAGAAAGCTGTCACGGATGCGTCTGCGCTTCCATGAGCGGCAGCGGCAGCGGGGTGTTCGGGCTTTTCGTCAGCGAAACTCTGGCGGCGCGCGCCTGTCTCGAGCTCAAGAGACGCGGGCTGGCGCGGGTCGCGGCGGTCCGTACGATGGATCGGGCGCTGGAAATCGAATAATTCTTCTTGTTTGGAAAAACAGGACAGGAGTTCTCCCGTCCTGTTTTTTTCTGCGTTTTCTTCCATTGTATCAACGATTTTGAAAGTATAAAATGAAATCGAAGGGATGTGATCGAATCATGAGATACGGAACACTTTACGCTTATTGGACCCGGGACTGGTCCGGAGATTATCTGCGCTTCATCCGAAAAGCCGCCGCGATCGGCTTTGATCTGCTGGAGATCTCCGCCGGCGATCTGCTGTCTATGACCGACGCTCAGATCCGGGAGCTCCGCTCAACTGCCGACAGCGAAGGGATCGGCCTTACGTCCAATCTCGGTGCGCCGCGCCGCTGGGACGTCGCCTCACCGGACGCCGCGATACGCAAAGCGGGCCTTGACGCCATCACGGGCATTATGAAGCAAATGGAAAAACTCGGCTCCCGCTCTCTGATCGGCGTGATGTACAGCTTTTGGCCGTACGATTTTGTCGATCTAGACAAAAAGGCGGTCTGGGAACGCAGCGTCGAATCCGTCCGAATCCTCGGCGATCGGGCCGAAGACCTTGGCGTCGTGCTGTGTCTGGAGATCCTGAACCGATTCGAAGGGCTTTTGCTCAACACCGCCGCCGAAGGCGTGCAATACTGTCAGGACGTAGACAAGCCCAGCGTCCGTCTGCTGTTGGATACCTTCCATATGAATATTGAAGAGGACAGTTTCAGTTCGGCGATCCGAACCGCCGGGCATTATCTGGCGCATGTCCACGTAGGCGAGGCCAATCGCCGGCTGCCCGGATCGGGCCGTCTTCCCTGGGATGAAATCGCTTCGGCTCTGCACGACATCGGATATGACGGCAACGTCATCATGGAGCCTTTCGTGACGACAGGCGGCCAGGTCGCCGCCGACATCAAACTGTGGCGCGATCTTTCCGACGGCGCCGACGAAGCGGAGATGGATCGCCGTATCAAGGAATCCCTGCGCTTCCTGCACGCCAAATTCGACTGAAAGGAGAAAAACGATGAAAACCATCAAGGATAAACAAGTTTTGGTCGCGGCGGATTTTGCCGGCGTCGAAGTAAAAAACGCAGTCGTCGCGCATCTGGAAGCGGACGGCTGGACCTGCACGGATATCGGCGTCAAAACCGTAGACGATCCTCATCCGGAAATGTTTCACCGGATCGGTCTGCGAGTCGGCGCCAAAATCGCGGAACGGGAATTTGAGCGAGCGCTGGTTTTCTGTGGAACCGGCATGGGAATCCATATCGCCGCGAGTAAATGTCCGCACGTTCACGCGGCGGTCGTGGAAAGCGTCCACGCGGCAGCCCGGGCCATCACGGGAAACAATGTCAACGTCCTGGCTATGGGCGGCTCCTGGATCAGCGCCGGACTGGCTATCGAGATCGCGGAAGTGTATCTGTACAATAATCTGGGCGACGGCTACGACTGGTGGCCGAATTTCTATGAATTTCACAAACTGGCCTACGACGAGCTGGACGCGTTCGATTACGAGACGTTCAAAAAAAACGGATTTACTTTCCCGGACGCCGTGGACGTGCCGCTTTCCTTCTGTCCCAGGCCGGACCGCTACAAGCGAATCGCCAGATAAGCACAAACGAAAAGACCGGAAACCCGGTCTTTTTTGATGGCAGTCACAGCGCTTTAACGTGGCCGTGCCGATAGCGGATAAAGATAATGCCGAAAGTGATAATATGCACCAGCATGGAAAGACACCACGTCACGGTATAGCACAGGAAAAGCCAATCATAGGTCATATGATTCGGGTAAACAAACGCCATCCACAGCACGCGCACGCCCAGAATTGAAAGCACCGACGTCAGCATGGGAACGGCGGAGTGCCCGAAAGCCTGCTGGGATGAGACCAGGACCGTATTGACCGAAGCGACGGCATAGAAAGCGAGGATGTATTTCATGCGAATCAATCCGTATTCAACGGCCTGCTCCCTCCCCGGCACATAAAGTCCGAGAAGCGGACGGCCCAGCGCATACAGACCGAGGCCCAGCACGAGGCCGAAGCCGATGCCGAGACTCAGGCAGTACAGAATAATGCTGCGGACACGGTGACTGTTGCCGGCGCCGAGGTTTTGTCCGATGAAGGCCAGCGCCGCCACGCCGAACGAACCGGTAAAGGCGACGACCATGCCCTCGATGCTGCTCGCCGCGGCGCTGCCGGCGATACCGGCGTCTCCGTAGGCGTTGATCGCGCTCTGAATCTGCAGATTGGACAAAGCGTACAGCGAGGTCGTCAGCGCACAGGGCGCGCCGTAGCGCAGGATTTTCCCCAAAATTTTCCCGTCGAACCGCAGGGCGCGCAGATCCATATGACAGGGGCCCGTCATTCGGGCGATATGCAGCGTGACCAGCCCGGCGCCGAGGCATTGAGACGCGAGCGTGGCGATGCCCACCGCCAGCACTTTCCGCTCGAGGATCAGGCAGAAGATCACGTTGAGCACGACGTTGAGCAAGCCGGAGGCGATCAGATAATAAAGCGGCCGTTTCGAATCTCCCGTCACGCGAATGATCGAAGAACCGAAATTGTACAGCATAATAGCCGGGATCCCGGAAAAATACAGGATCAGATAGCTTTTGGAGTCCTCAAAACAGGTGTCAGGGCAAGCGGTCAGGCGCAGGAAATCTCCGGCGAACAGGATGCCGACGACGGTCAGAAGGAGGCCGATGCCGACGGAGGCGATCATGGAGGTATCCACGGTCTTGTGCGCGTTTTCCCGGTCGTCGCCCCCCAGATACCGCGCCAGAATGATATTGGTCCCGCCGGACAGCCCGACGAAGGAAGTTACCAGCAGGCCAACGATCGGCGCTGTAGCGCCGATTGCCGCCACAGACTGCTCGCTGCCCATCTGTCCGACGACCATCAGGTCCGCGGCGTTGAACAGCACCTGGATCAGGCTTCCCAGCATAACGGGCAGGCTGTAACGCAGGATGGAGCTGAGCAAGGGCCCGTGAAGGATATCGATTTCCTTGGATTTCATAGCGTTCTCCGAAAAAAGATCTGCCGGAAAATCCCGGCAGATCCATTATAACAAGAAACCAATAAAATGGCTATTGTTTTTAAAGAACTTTGCTGAGGAAAGAGCGCAGACGCTCGTTTTCCGTGTTCCCGAAAATCTCCTCGGGCGTGCCGTCGGCGGTGATGAGGCCGTCGTCCATAAACAGGACGCGGCTGGCCACTTCGCGTGCAAAGCCCATTTCATGCGTCACGATGACCATGGTCATGTTTTCCTCGGCCAGCTCGCGGATGACGCTGAGCACTTCTCCGACCATCTCCGGATCCAGTGCGCTGGTCGGCTCGTCAAACAGCATGACCTTAGGATTCATCGCCAGCGCGCGGATAATGGCAATCCGCTGTTTCTGCCCGCCGGACAGCGTCGACGGATAGACGTCGGCTTTTTCCGTCAGACCGATCTTGGCCAGCAGGCGAAGCGCGTTGGCGCGCGCCTCCTCTTTGATCTGCGCCGGCGTCTTGCCGTAATCGGGGACAGGCTTTTTGTTCCTGCGGAACAGATTGGCAAGGCGGACAAAGAAGGCTTCCCGGCGGATCTTTCTGCGATCCGACATTGCGACTGTGACGGGTGCGAGCATGATATTCTGCAGGACGGTCTTATTGTTGAAAAGATTGAACTGTTGGAACACCATCCCCATATGGCGGCGGTGGAGATTGATATCCACGCTCATGTCCGCAATATCCACGCCGTCGAAAATGATCGAGCCGGAGGTGGCGTCCTCCATGCAGTTCAGACAGCGCAGGAACGTGCTTTTGCCGCTGCCGGACGGGCCGATGATGGCGACCTGCTCGCCGTCCCGGATCTCGGTGGTAATGCCCTTCAGAACCGTATGATCGCCGTAGCGTTTGACCAGATCAATGGTTTCGATCACTCTTACGCAGCCTCCTTTCGACAAACCGGATCAGCAAAGTAATCAGCGCCACGATCACGATGTACATCAGCGCCATGAATAAATACGGGATCATATACTCATAGGAGCGGTTGCCGATCTCGGTGAAGGTTTTATACAGGTCCACGCAGGCGACGAAGCTGACGACAGAGGTGTCCTTGACCAGCGCAATCAGCTCGTTGCCCAGCGTCGGCAGGATATTTTTGACCGCCTGCGGCACGATAATCTTGAGCATGGTAACGCCATAGCTCAGTCCCAATGCGCGTCCGGCTTCCATTTGACCCGGATCGACAGAAAGAATACCGCCGCGCATGATCTCGGAAACGTAGGCGCCGGAATTGAGACCGAAGACGATGATACAGGTATAGAGAGAATCCGCGTAAAAGCCCAGTAAAGGCCAAAGGATATAATAAGCGATCAAAAGCTGAACGACGATCGGCGTTCCCCGGAAAAAACCGACGTACAGCGTACAGAGCCGATCCAGCGCGCGGGGCAGCCGCTTGTATTTCGGCATGACCTTGACCGCCGCGATCAGCGTGCCGATGACGATACCGATCAGCAGGCCGGACAGCGCGATAACAAGCGTATTGACCAAACCTACGCCCAGCACGCGCTTCCACGCTTCGCCGACGGCGAATTTTTCCCAGAAGCCGGCCCATTTCAAAGCAAAGTCTTCCATTGCGTTCCTTTCCTGTCAAGACACAACGTTCCCCGCGAGGCAATCCGTCCTGCGGGGAACGCGATCCGTTTTTTGTCCGACGCGATCTTATTTGTTATTGAAGGCTTTGACCAGCGCCGCTGCCGGAGCGTTATCGACGATGACGTAATCGATCTGGCCGTTGATCATGGCTGTGACCGCCAGCGCCGCGTAATCGTAAGCCATCTTGGTGACCGGCAGTCCGGTAAATCCGTAACCATCCGGATCGTCGGCGTCGCCGTCGATATAGATACCGCCGGTGGTGCCTTCCTGGCAGCCGATCTTGGTCGCGGCTGTCTTGGCCTTCAGAATAGCCTCAACGTCGGCCGCCGTCTTGCAGGCGTCAAACTCGGTGTTGTTCCCCGGAACGATGAGCACCTGATTGGCGCTGTAATAGCTGTTGCTGAAGGTCACGATGGCTTCCCGGGCCGGCGTAATGGTAAGACCCGCCATAGCGATGTCGCTGTAACCGTTCTGAACGTCCGTGACCACGGATTTGAACTCCATATCCTTAATGACAAGTTCTTTGCCCAGATACTCGGCCAGACCTTTGGCAATCTCCATGTCGATACCGAAATACTGTCCGCCCTCGAACATTTCAAAGGGCTCAAAGCCGGTGCTGGTGGCTACGACCAGCTGATCCTTGCTCTTATCCTCGGCAGCGGAGGTAAATTTGACGGGCGTGCCGTCTCCGAAATAGCGGTTGCAGATGGCGTCGAACGTTCCGTCGCTCTTGATCTGGGCCAAATAGGCGTTGACCGAGGCAAGGAGTTCGGCGTCGCTCTGGTTGACAGCAAAAGCGTACTGCTCCTCCGACAGAGCGATGTCGATCAGTTTGGTTTTAGCGACCGGCTGAGCCGGAGCACACGCGACGGCGGCAAGCATCATCACGACGGCCAGAACGGCTACGATCAATTTCTTCATTGTTTTCATTGTTTTCTTCTCCTTTTTTGAAGGATCAATCTTGCGGTCCCTCTGTGAATGATCCTACTATACATCAGGTTTTTGTATTTGTCAACAACTTTTATGCACTTTCGTGAATATTTTTTCATTCTTTTTTGTTGCCCTTTCGGCCGTTTAGGTGTATACTTTTTATATTCAAAGAAAAGGAAGCGCCTGCATGAAAAAGGTCATCGATTTTCATTCGCATATTTTTCCGGATGCCGTAGCGCAAAAAGCTGCGGATAATGTAGGAAACTATTATTCTCTCCCGCTTTCGGGGAACGGCACCCTCTCCTGTCTGCTCGGCGGAGAAGTCGACGAACAGACCCGCTGGGTCGTTTCCAGCGCCGCGCTCAATCCGCCCAAAACGGCCCACATCAACGAGTTTATACATAAAACTTGCATAAGCAATCCACGCCTGATCGGTCTGGGGAGCATCCACCGGGACACGCCGGATCGGGAGGCCGAGATCGAGCGGATTGTCTCGCTCGGTCTCAAGGGAATCAAACTGCATCCGGATTTCCAGGGTTTCGATATCGACGATCCGGCGATGTTTCCCGTTTACGAACAAATCGGAGACCGGCTGCCCGTCCTTTTTCACGTGGGCGACCGCAAAAGCGACCGTTCGCACCCGAAACGGCTCAAAAAGGTGGCGGAGAATTTCCCCAGACTGATCATTATCGCCGCGCACATGGGCGGCTACAGCGTGCCCGAACTGGCCGAAGAATATCTGGTGGGGACGCGCGTTTACATGGACACGTCCAACGCGCTGCGCTACATGAGCGGCGAACAGTTGACCGATATGATCCGGCGGCAAGGCGTGGACCGGATCCTGTTCGGGAGCGATTTCCCTCTGATGTTGACGAGAGAGGCTTATGAGCAGATCCGTTCGATCCGCCTGACCGACGCCGAATGGGACGCCGTTTTATGGCAAAATGCGGAGCAACTTCTTAAATTATGAGCCCTTTCGTTCTTGATTTTCAAACAAAAATATGCTATAATAATTTTGTGAAAAGGACCCGAACGGGCCCGGAACAAGTCACAAAGCGCGTTGCCGAACGGCGTAAATCCAGCTGCAAGGCAGCGCTTTTTTTCAGAAACGGGGGATGACATGGACGATTTCAAAAAAGGTGAATACATTTCCTACGACCGGGCCGGTATCTGCCGGATCACAGATATTCTCGAGCGGGATCTGGGCGCCGGACAGCGGGCATATTACGCGCTGAACGCGGTTTCCGATCCGCGCCTGCAGATCTACGTGCCCGTCGGCTCTCCTCTCGCCCAAAAGAACATGCGGCATATCCCCGACGCCGCGGCCATCAACGCCGCCATCGACGACGCGGAACAGGGATGCGTCTGGATCGAAGACCCGAAAGAACGCGCCGGGAAATGGAGCGCGGTCATTTCCGAGGGGGACAGACTGGAGATCCTGCGTGTTTTCAAACAACTGGCGACGTATCGTCAGAGCCTGTCGGCGGAAAAAAAGAAGCTGTACGTCTCCGACGCGCGGCTCCTCTCCGACGCTGAGACCATCATCACGGAGGAGTTCGGTTTTTCGCTTGGGATCCCTGCTTCACAGGTCATCCCTTATATCCTCCGCCGATTAGGCAAAGAAACCTGAAAAAAGCCGTCCGTATCGGACGGCTTTTTTAATAGATAACGTCAGAGGAAAAGGCAGGTGCCGACGAAGCTGAGAACGAGGCACAGGATCGTCTTCTGATCGAGCTTTTCCCGAAATACGACGGCAGCGGTCAGCGTCGTCAGAACGATGGCGCCGCCGGTCATGACCGGATAACAGACCGTTGCCGGCAGCGTTGCGGCGCTCATCAGCTGCAGCAGGTAGCAGATCCCGCTGATGACGGCGGTAGCGACGGTGAGCGCAATACCGATCGCGGGAAAGCGGGCGGGTTCGTCGCTGTCCGGGCGCGTTGTGAACAAAAACGGCAGGCAGACGGCGGCACGGATCAGCGAACAAATGATGGAAAACTCCGCAGCGGTCACAGCATCCGGGTGGATCTGGTGCAGTTTGGACAAGGTGTTGACCGTGCCATTGAAAAAGAATATGAGAGCGCAGAGCACCAGACTTTTGACGCCGCAGTTACGGAAGCCTTCTTTCCCGCTCACGAACAGCGCGCCGAGGATCAGCAGGACGCCCAGGATCCGGAAGACGGTCAGGGTTTCTCCCAAAAAACAAAGCCCGTACACATACGGAACGAGCATGCCGCCCGACATCAGAAAAAAGGTATACAGCGCCAGCGGAGTGATCTTGAGCGCGCGCATACCGATCACGCCCGAAACCAGTCCCGTCAGCGTCGCCGCGGCGCCCAGAATCAGCGCCGTCGACGTCAAACGGAACGTAAAGCCGTTGATGGCAAACATCAACAGCGCGGACAGCAGATCTCTTCCTGCGATAAAAGCAAGGCTTCGGTTAAAGGAGGCGCCGACCCGACGCTGGTAGATCTTGGAGCAGATCATCGCCAGCGATTGCAGGATCGACGCGCCGACCAGCATCAAATAATCCATATCTCCATTATATCGCGCAAGAGAAAAAAAGCAAGAGAAAACCTCGCGGTTTTCCATAAAAAAACCGGACCGCAGATGCGATCCGGTCTTTGCCGGTCAGAGGAACATACAAGTGCCGATGAAAGCGATAATGAGACTCACGATCATCATTTTGCCGGGCTTTTCCCGGAAGAAAAGCGCGCCGGCCAGAGCAGTAAAAATCATGCTGCCGCCCGTCAGGATCGGGTAGCAGACCGTGGCAGGCAAGGTCGAAGCGCTGATCAGCTGCAACAGATACGAGATCCCGCCGATGAGCGCGGAAAGCGCCACATAGGGAATGAGTTTGAACGGAAGACGCTTGGGTTCGTCCGACGAAGGATGCGTAAAAGGCAGAATGGCGGCGCAGACGACGATTCGGATAGCGCTGCCCATCATCGAAAACTCAGCCGGCGTCACCGCCTCGGGACTGATCTGATGAGCTTTGCTGAAAACGCTCACAAAGCCGTTGAGCAGAAAAACGCCCACACAGAGCGCGAGCACCTGCCAGCCGCATTTCCCGAAGCTGTCTTTGCCGTTGAGAAACAGGGAAAAGAAGATCAGCGCGAGCCCGATCGTTCTCCAGACGGAAAAGGGTTCGTTCAGGAATATGAGTCCGTAGACATACGGCACGATCATACCGCCCGTCATCAAGAAAAAAGTATACAGGGCAAGCGAGGCTTTTTTCATGATCCGGAACCCGAGGATGTTGTACATCCCCGTCAAAGCCACGCCAAGCGCCAACAGCGCCGCCGTCCAGTTGAAATGAAACGTACAGCCATTAATAAAAAACATGATCACGATGCTGAACGCCCCGCCGAGGATGGTATTCAGCAGGGATCGGTTCAGAGAAGCGCCGCCCTCTTTTTGACACAGCTTGCCGATGACGAAGTTTACCGCCAGCAGGAGCGTAGCGCCGAAAATCATCAGATAATCCATAAACTCAATATCACCTGATTAATCATTATAGCGCAAAAGAGGGACCTGTATAGTGATTTCTCATCAATTTTTTGTCCCAAGTCCGACCGGTCATAATAATATAGTACGGATAAACAGTCGTCGTACCCATTTGCTTACGACGACCCCGCAAGACGGATTCGCGGTTTCAAATTCACGAAGACCCGAGCGGGAGCGAACCGAACGTGACCTTTTGCCGAAAGAAGGAGCCGCGTAACGAGCGCGAAATGATTTTGGGGTGCAGAGCAAAAAAATCGCCGCAAGCGATATGCTGCTTGCGACGACATGGTGGGTCATCGGGGACTCGAACCCCGGACACCCTGATTAAGAGTCAGGTGCTCTACCAACTGAGCTAATAACCCGTGTGGAGCGGGCGACGAGGCTCGAACTCGCTACCTCCACCTTGGCAAGGTGGCGCTCTACCAGATGAGCTACGCCCGCAAATCTATATGGTGCGGATGAAGGGACTTGAACCCATACACCTTTCGGCATCGGAACCTAAATCCGACGCGTCTGCCAATTCCGCCACATCCGCAATAATTTGTCCCCGAAGGGTGGTGATCCATCCGCGATTCGAACGCGGGACACCTTGATTAAAAGTCAAGTGCTCTGCCGGCTGAGCTAATGGATCATAATAAACAGAAAAAAAGTGGCTGGGGTGGCTGGACTCGAACCAGCGAATGCAGGAGTCAAAGTCCTGTGCCTTACCACTTGGCGACACCCCAATGTCTCGGCAAGCGTAAGGGTAGGTTGGGGTGAGTAGTGGGGCTCGAACCCACGACCTCCAGAGCCACAATCTGGCGCTCTAGCCAACTGAACTATACCCACCGTACATTACCTGGCGTGCCTGAAGGGATTCGAACCCCCGACCCACGGCTTAGAAGGCCGTTGCTCTGTCCAGCTGAGCTACAAGCACATGAATCTGGAGCGGGTGATGGGAATCGAACCCACGCAGCCAGCTTGGAAGGCTGGAGCTCTACCATTGAGCCACACCCGCATGGTCTCGCGCTGACTCTTGCAATGTTAGCACACTGATATATATTTGTCAATTATTTTTTTCTTATGACTTGACAAATACCGGCTTCTTCCTTATGATAGAAATGTGATGAAAGGATGAGTAACCGCGCGTCGGCTTCACAGAGAAATCCGATTTGCTGAGACGGATCAGGCACGGCGCGGCGAACATGGTCCCGGAGCGTATCCCAGCGAGCCGCCGCGCGGCAAGCGGGATCGGAGCTGCGTCCGTTATCCGTACGCAAAAGAGTGTGCCGCCCTTACCGGGCGACAAATTCGGGTGGTACCGCGAGTTATCTCGTCCCGGCAGGATCCCTGTCGGGGCGTTTTTTTCAGGAGGAAAGAAAAATGGAGAAAAAGAAGACATTTTATATCACGACGCCGATCTATTATCCGTCGGACAAGCTGCACATCGGTCACAGCTATACGACGGTAGCCGCCGACGCCATGGCGCGTTTTAAACGGCTGAAAGGCTACGACGTGTTCTTTCTGACCGGCACGGACGAGCACGGTCAGAAAATCGAAGAAAAAGCCCGCGCCAAAGGGGTGGAACCGCAGCAATTCGTCGACGAGATCGTCGACGGTATCAAGAAACTGTGGAAGCTCATGGACGTGGAATACGATGATTTCCTGCGCACGACCGACGAGCGCCATGTGCAGGCCGTTCAGAAGATCTTCAAGCGGCTTTACGATCAAGGCGATATCTACAAGGGCGAATACTCCGGCCTGTACTGCACGCCCTGCGAGTCTTTCTGGACGGAAACGCAGGCGCCGGACGGCGTTTGCCCGGATTGCGGAAGACCGTGCCACGTCGTAAAGGAGGAAAGCTACTTCTTCAGGCTTTCCAAGTACGCCGACCGGCTCATCGAGTATATCAATACGCATCCGGATTTCATTCAGCCGCCGTCCCGTAAAAATGAGATGCTCAACAATTTCCTGCTCCCGGGTCTCGAGGACCTGAGCGTGTCGCGCACGTCGTTCAAATGGGGCATCCCTGTGACTTTTGACGACAAGCACGTCGTTTACGTCTGGCTCGACGCGCTGAGCAACTATATCACCGCGCTGGGGTATCTGTCCGACAACGAGGAACTGTTCAAGAAGTTCTGGCCGGCGGACGTCCATCTGGTGGGCAAGGAAATCGTGCGTTTCCACACGATCATCTGGCCGATCATGCTGATGGCGCTGGATCTGCCGCTGCCCAAACAGGTTTACGGGCACGGTTGGCTGGTCCTGCAGGGCGGCAAAATGAGCAAATCCAAAGGCAACGTCGTCGATCCCGTGATGTTGTGCGAGCGCTACGGCGTGGACGCGATCCGATATTTCCTGCTGCGCGAGATTCCGTTCGGCAGCGACGGACAATTCAGCAACGAAGCGCTGCTTTCGCGGATCAATTCCGACCTGGCCAACGACCTGGGCAATCTGCTGAGCCGCACGGTGGCGATGATCGAGAAGTATTTCGGCGGCGTGGTGCCCTCCCCCGTTCAGACGGAAGCCGACGCCGAGCTCGTCGCGCTGGCCGAAGGACTGGCCGACAAGGTGACGGCGGATATGGACGGAATGAACCCGTCGCAGGCGCTTTCCGACATCTGGGACGTCATCAAGCGCTGTAATAAGTATATCGACGAAACGGCGCCCTGGGTACTGGCGCGCGAAGAGGCCAACCGTGAGCGGCTCGGCACCGTCCTGTATAATCTGGCCGAGACGCTGCGCATCGTGGCGGTGGCCGTCAGCCCGTTTATGCCCTCTACGCCGGCAAAAATGCTGGCTCAGCTCGGTCTGACCGATGAATTAGACTGGAGCAGCATCGAGCGTTTCGGCGGTCTGAAACCGGGTACGATCGTACACAAGGGCGAGGCGCTTTTCGCTCGGATCGACACGGCCAAGGAGTTGGCTGAGCTGGAGGCCAAAACGCCGAAAGCGCCGGCCGCTCAAGCCAAGCAGACGCGCATCGCCAAACCTGAGATCGACATTGAGGAGTTTTCCCGTACCGAACTGAGGGTGGCAACGGTTTTAACCGCCGAACCGGTCAAAAAATCGGACAAACTGCTGCATCTGACGGTGGAACTGGCTCCCGGCGAAAACCGCTCGGTGGTTTCCGGCATTGCCAAATACTATACCGCGGAAGACATGGTCGGCAAAAAGGTGATCCTCGTCACCAACCTTAAGCCCTGCAAGATGTGCGGCGTACTTTCCGAAGGCATGATCCTCTGCGCCGCCGACGAAACAGGCAAACTGACGATCGTATCGCCCGAAAGCGCGGTCGCTTCCGGCAGTGAGGTACGGTGATGCTTTTCGACACGCACGCCCATATCACGGATCCGGATTTTGACGATGACCGAGAGGCCGTCGTGTCCGCTTTTACGGCGGAAAACCGGTTTGTCAACATCGGATACGACCTCGCGAGTTCCCGCGCGAGCGTGGCGCTGGCCGAATCACGCGACGGGATCTGGGCGGCCGTGGGCGTTCACCCGCATAACGCTTCCTCCTACACAGACGAGACCGAGCGGGAATTAACGACGTTGGCTGCCAGCCCGCGCTGTGTGGCCATTGGAG
>JAHAZM010000022.1 GCA_018385275.1 Eubacteriales bacterium
GCCGACGCCGTACGGTACGGCGTCGCATTCGACGTCTCAGTATACGACGCCGCTTCCGAAGGCGACGCCGAAGACTACGCCTGAACCGACGCATAAGCCTTTTGCGTCTCCGACTGCTACGCCGACGCCTACGCCTACGCCGACACCGACGCCTACGCCGACTCCGACGCCGTAACCCACGCCGGAACCCACCCCGACACCGACGCCCGCGCCGGAACCAGACTGTAGTTGACTGCGCCGGTTATTCTGCAGGACCCGGAGCTTCCTACCGGATGTGAGGCGACCGCGGCGGCGATGCTTCTTCAGAAGGCCGGTTTCACGATCACGAAAACGGAATTGGCCGATCGGCTGCCCAAGCAGGGCGCGCCTGCCGACGGCTACGGATATGACCCGGATAAGTATTTCATCGGCGATCCGTACGGACAGGGAAAGGGATGTTTTGCAAGCGTTCTGACGAGTACCGTCAATGCGTATCTGACCGAGCAGGGCTCGGATCTGCTGGCGTATAACGTCACAGGGATCGAGTTTTCCGGACTGGATGCGTTCCTTGAACAGGGACAGGCCGTTGTCGTTTGGGGCACGATGGGGATGGTGGACGTCAGTCAGACGATTTCGTGGATCGATCAGGAATCCGGGAACGAGATTTTGTGGAAACGACCGGAGCATTGTCTGCTTCTGATCGGATACGACAGGGCCGCCGGAACGTATCTTTTCAACGACCCTCAGAAAGGCCTGACGGAGTATGCCGCCGGTCAGTTCGAGAAGATATGGAATCAGATGGGCGCCAGAGCGATGATCCTGAAATAAAAATAACGATGATGGCAAAAGCGTGCGAGAGAATCGCACGCTTTTTTTGTTGCCGCCGCGGGAACGCGCCGGGCAGGAGGAAGCGGGAAACAGGCTGGGAACAAGACGGAACAGGAGAAGCGGAACGTCGCAAAAAGAAAAAAGCTTGGAAAGGCAAAAAGAAAACCCGCTCAAAGAGAAGCGGGCAGAATCGCGGAAAAAAGAGCGGATGCGGGAGCGCGAATCAGCTTTCCCAGCGGAAAGAGGAGGCCAGCAGAGTGACGCGATCGGCTGAAACCGTCAGCAGGCCGCCTTCGGCGCGGCCGAGACGTTCGCTGCCGTCGGCGGTGACAACCCTGCAGATACAGGGTTGGATAGAGGTCACAAACGGGATATGCCCGGCAAGAACGGCCAGATCGCCTTCAACGCCCCGAACGGACAGACTGACGGCTTCTCCGTCATAGACGTTGCCGTCTGGGGTGGAGATCAGCAGGTGATAGGTGTTCATGCGTTGGTTCCTTTCTTGGCTTTTTCGACCGCTTCGTCGATTGTTCCGACGAACAGGAAGGCGGATTCGGGCAGATCGTCGTGGCGGCCTTCAATGATCTCGTGGAAGCCGCGGATCGTTTCGTTCAGCGGGACGTAGATGCCGGGGAAGCCGTTGAATTTAGCCGAAACATGGAGCGGCTGAGACAGGAAACGCTGGACTTTTCTGGCACGCTGAACGAGCAGCTTGTCTTCGTCGGACAACTCGTCCATACCCATGATGGCGATGATGTCCATAAGCTCCTTATAGCGCTGCAGGATACGTTGAACCTCGCGCGCCACGGCGTAATGCTCTTCGCCCAGGATATCGGGTGAGAGAATGCGGCTTGTCGACTCCAACGGATCGACGGCCGGATAAATGCCCTGAGAGGCGATGGAACGGGCCAGAACGGTGGTCGCGTCCAGATGACTGAAGGTTGTAGCAGGCGCCGGGTCGGTCAGGTCATCGGCAGGGACGTAAACAGCCTGTACAGAAGTGATCGAGCCTTTTTTAGTGGAAGTGATGCGCTCCTGAAGCGCGCCCATCTCTGTGGCCAGCGTGGGCTGGTAACCGACGGCGGAGGGCATGCGGCCCAGCAGAGCCGAAACTTCGCTGCCGGCTTGCGTGAAGCGGAAGATGTTGTCGATGAAGAGCAAGACGTCCTGCCCCTCGTCGTCGCGGAAAGATTCAGCCATGGTCAGTCCCGAGAGGGCGACGCGCATTCTGGCGCCCGGCGGCTCGTTCATCTGGCCGTAGACCAGCGCGGTGTTGGCCAGAACGCCGGATTCTTTCATTTCGTTGTACAGATCGTTGCCTTCGCGCGTGCGTTCGCCTACGCCAGTGAAAACCGAGAGGCCGCCGTGGCGTTTGGCGACGTTGTTGATCAGCTCCATAATCAGGACGGTCTTGCCCACGCCGGCGCCGCCGAAAAGGCCGACTTTACCGCCTTTGGCGTACGGGCAGATCAAATCGATGACCTTGATACCGGTTTCCAGCATTTCCGCCGAAGTCGCGAGTTCGTCAAACGAAGGGGCGGGGCGATGAATGCTGTGCCGCGGCGCGTTCTCCGGAGCGGGCAGATTGTCGACCGGATTACCCAGTACGTCAAAGATCCGCCCCAGCGTGTCGCGGCCGACCGGTACGCTGATCGGACCGCCGGTATCGGTCGCCGCGGTATCGCGGCGTAGACCGTCGGTGGAGGCCATGGCGATGCAGCGGACGGTATTGTCCCCGATATGCTGAGCCGCTTCCACCGTCAGGATCCGATCTCCGATCGGTACGGTGATGGCGTTGTAAATGGGCGGCAGGCAGCCGGCTTCAAAACGAATGTCGACGACCGGGCCCATGACACGGCATACTTTTCCTGTATTCATACTGTTTCTCCTTTAAGAATCGCTGCCCGCGACGATTTCGGTAATCTCCTGGGTGATCGCGCCCTGACGCGCCCGGTTATAATGCAGGCGCAGATCTTCGATCATGGCTTCGGCGTTCTTGCCGGCGCTGTCCATGGCGGCGCGGCGCGCGGCGACCTCGGAAGCGAAGCTTTCGCGCACGGACGCGGCGATGAGACCGGAAATATACTCGGGCACAGCGGCGTTGAGAACGGTCAGTTCGTCCGGTTCAAACAGAACGGAAGCGTTTTTCTGCGAACCCTGCTTTAAGGGAAGAAGTTCGCGGTAGAAGGCCTCCTGCGACAGCATGGAGCGATAGCGCGTGCTGACGATGCCGAGACGGTCGTAAGCGCCCTCGGCGAATTCCCGGCAGAGACGCTGCGCCAGTTCGTAGGCGTCGGACGCGCTGAACTTTTCCGAGGAAACGGGATCGCCGCCGTAGCGCTCGCAGGCGCGTTTGCCGATGGCGATAACGGATTCGGCGGCCGGAAGCGTGGTCATGAGGCGGAACACGTTGGCGTTATAGCCGCCCGCCAGTCCGCGATCGCCGGCGACGACGATGAGACGGAGTTTTTCGCCGTCCTTGTGCTCGTCGCGCATATAGGGGCTGCGCTGACACTCGGGGCAGGAGGACAGCACCTCGGCCAGACGTTCAAGCGCGCCGGCGTAATCACGGCTGTGCAGCATGGCTTCCGTGGCGCGGCGGATCTTGGAGGAAGCGACCAGTCCCATGGCTTTGGTCAGATGAAGAGTCGAGTCGACGCTCCGGATACGCGCGCGGAGCGCTTTGGTATCAGCTCCCATACGGCGTTACTCCTTCATGCTCTTCAGGGCTTTTTCCAGCTCTTCGATATCGCTCTTTTCATAGAAACCCTGTTCAAAGCGATCCAGCAGATGACGGTATTCGGCGTTGAGCAGATCGTAGAGCTTTTGTTCGTATTCCGGCACGTCCTTGACCGCCACGTCGTTGAGGAATCCTTTGGTAACGGCGTAGACGATGGCGACCTGACAGCCGACGCTGACGGGGGAATTGCGCTTTTGCTTGAGCACCTCGACGATACGCTCGCCGAGGGCGAGACGGGCTTTGGTATCCTCGTCCAGATCGCTGCCGAACTGAGCGAAGGCGGCCAGTTCGCGATACTGCGAGTAGAGCAGTTTAAGCGGGCCGGCGACTTTTTTGACGGGCTTGAGCTGGGCGGAGCCGCCGACGCGGCTCACGGAAATACCGGGGTTGATGGCGGGCATGATCCCCGCGTGGAACAACTCGGTTTCCAGAAAGATCTGTCCGTCCGTGATGGAAATGACGTTCGTCGGGATATAGGCCGACACGTCGCCGGCCTGCGTTTCGATGATCGGCAGGGCGGTGATGGAACCGCCGCCGTATTCGGGCGCGACGCAGGCGGCCCGCTCCAGCAGACGCGAATGCAGATAGAACACGTCGCCGGGATAAGCTTCGCGGCCCGGCGGACGCCGGATCAGCAGAGAAAGCGCGCGATAAGCGACGGCGTGCTTGCTCAGATCGTCGTATACGATGAGAACGTCCTTGCCTTGTTCGCGGAAATACTCCGCCATGGCGCAGCCGGAGTAGGGCGCGATGTACTGCAGAGGCGCGCTTTCGGAAGCGGAGGCAGCCACGATGATGGTATACTCCATTGCGCCGGCCAGCGTCAGTTCGTTGGCCAGCTGGACGACGGAACTGCTTTTTTGCCCGATGGCGACGTAGATGCAGAGCACGCCCGTGCCCTTCTGATTCATGATCGTATCCACGGCGATTTCGGATTTACCGGTCTGGCGGTCGCCGATGATGAGTTCGCGCTGGCCCCGTCCGATGGGGATCATGCAGTCGATGGCTTTGATGCCGGTCTGCAGCGGGACACAAACGCTCTGACGCTCGATGATGCCGGGCGCCTCCGATTCAATGGGCCGGGTTTCTTTCGTCAGGATCGGGCCTTTTCCGTCGATGGGCTGGCCGAGCGCGTCCACGACGCGGCCGAGCAGAGCCTCGCCCACGGGGACGGAGACGACACGGCCCGTGCGCTTGACGACGGTGCCCTCGCAGATGCTGTTGCGGTCGGAAAGGACGGCCGCCGAGACAGTCTCGTCCTCCAGGTTCTGCGCCATGCCGAAGCTGCCGTCTTCAAACTCGAGCAGCTCGCCGGACATGCAGTTGCGCAGGCCGTAGATCCGGGCGATCCCGTCGCCGACCAGAATGACGGTGCCCGTTTCGGTCATTTGTGTACGACTATGATAAGTGCGGATCTGCTCCTTGATGATGGAGCTGATTTCCTGCGGATTCGTGCTCATTGGCCGAGCACCTCCTTCATCTCGTTGAGTTTATGGCGGAGACTGCCGTCGATGATGCGGTCGTCCATCGTGACGATGACGCCGCCGAGGATCGAGGGATCCGTTTCGTAAACGGCCTCCACCCGCTGCCGACTCAGCTTTTCCAGCTTGGCGATGAGCGCCGTCTTTTCTTCCGGCGTCATTTCCACGGCGGAAACGACTTTGACCCGGGAAACGGCGCAAAGAGCCAGAAACATCTTCTCATATTCCCGGACGAAAGCGGAAAAACGAGAGACGTGTCCGTGCCGGCAAAACAGCCGGGTCGCCGTGAGAGCCTGTTCGTCGACGGCTTCTTCGAAAGCGGCGACCAGCAAACCGTCCCGCTCGTCGGCCGAGAGGTTCGGCGCGCTCAGGACGGAATAGTATTCGGGCTGCGCGTCAAAAGCGGCGAGGATGGTACGCAGTCCATCCAGGACCTCTTTTTCAGCGTGCCGTTCACCTGCCAGTTCAAACAGGGCGACGGCATATTCTTTTGCCGCGTCAGTCATCGTTCTCACCCATTTCGGCGATCGCTTCGTCGATCATCGTTCTGTGATCGTCGGGGCTGACCTTGCGGGCCAGGAACTTCTCCGTCAGCGCGACGGAAACGTCCGCGATCTCGCGCTTGATCTGCGCTTCGGCGCGTACGCGTTCCTGTTCGGCGGCGGTCTGTGCTTCCCGTACGATGACGGCGGCTTTTTCCTTGGCCTGCCCGACGATCTGATCGCTGCGGCGATTGGCCTGCTCGGTGGCGGTTTTAATCACCTGAGCGGCTTCGGCGTCGGCGGTCTGCATTTTCTCCGCCCAGGCGGCACGGTCGGCTTCGGCGTCTGACCGGGCGGCGGCCGCGGCGCTGTATTTTTCGTCGAGCGCCGCCTGACGCTGGGCCAGGACTTTTTTGACCGGTTTATAAAGGAACCGCTTCAGGATGAGAAACAGGATCACCAGATTGCACAGCGAAGCGACGATCTGCCAGATGTTGACGGATATGACTTCCGCGTTCTGCATCAATACCTGCATGACGGGAACTCCTTATTTGAGAGCGTTCAGCAGCAAGTTAATGAAATTGCTCGGGGCGACGAAGATGAGCAGGATCGCGATGACCAGGGCGTAAAGACCGGTCGTTTCCGCGATGGCGCAGCCCATCAGCATGGTCGTGGTGACGGCGCTTTTGCATTCCGGCTGGCGGCCGATGGCTTCGCAGGCTTTGGCTACGGCGTTGCCTTCACCGATACCGGGGCCTACGCCGGCGATCATGGCTACGCCGGCGCCGAGGGCGCATCCGCCGAGAATGATACCGATTGCGAGTTCCAACATGGTAGGTTACCTCCGTTTTTTGGATTTTGCAGCTTTTTTTCGGGCGTAAAGCTCCGCCGGGAAGCCGCCGGCTACATAGAGCATGGTCAGCGTGGCGAAGATAAACGCTTGAAGCAAGCCGCTGAACACGTCAAAGTATATCGAAAGAACAGCGGGGACGCCAACGCGCAGCAGGGGGATATCCCCCAGAATGCCGGGCAATCCACCGAGGATCGCTTTGCTCAGACCGGTCAGCGCCGCGCCCAGAAGGGCGGAAATCACGGCGCCGGAAAGGATGTTGCCGTAATGACGGAACGCCATGGATACGGGCGTAGCTACTTCGCTGATAAGGTTGAGCGGCAGCAGCAGCGGCACCGGTTCGGTAAAACTCCGCAGATACTGGAGCGGGCCGCATTTCATCTTGAAATATGTAATCAGGAAAAAGACCAACAAGGCCCAGCCGCCGACGACGTTGATATCCGAGGTGGGGGCGTGGAGTCCGAGCAGGGACAGCAGACTGGAAAAGGCCGAAAGAGCCATCATAGCGATGATGAAGGGGGCGAAGCCGGCAAAGTATTCGCCCATGTTTTCGCAGACGAGACGGTCAACCTGCTCAACGGCCCATTCGACCAGGTGCTGACGGCGGCTGCCGCCTTCCGGCGTGATGCCGTGCGTCAGATACAGGCACAGCCAGAAGAGAGTGAGCATGACCAGCCAGGAATTGACCTGAGACTCGGAGATCGGGAAGGGTCCGATCGGAGTGTCCAGCGTGAAATAAATCAGCGCGCCGGAAATATCGATCCCCTCCGTCGCCGGATAGAACAGGATCCGGATGACGATGCCGGCCAGTAAAGGCAGGACGGCGAGGACAAGGAGAAGGACGTCCACGGCGCGGAACAGCTTATTCGGTTTTGCAGCGGTGGCAGTCATTTTTCGTTTTTATCTTCCTTTTTCAGCAGAAGCTGACGTAGCATGACGGCGATCCGGGGAAAAAACACCGGCAGGATCACGGCGACGGTATTGAAGCAGGGCAGGATCACGCCGACGGCCAAAACAGCGAACAGGCCGACCATCCGAAGTCCCTGCGAGGCGCGCATCATCTGGCGGGCGTCTTTTTCTTCCCGGCCCGCGGCGGCCTGTACGGTCAGCCCCATCAGAAAGAAATTGGCCACGGCGGCCGCGCCGGTCAGCAGATTGCCCAGCAGGACGGTATAGTCCCATTTGCCGATCACGAGGAAAACGGCCTGCATCAGCGCGCTCAGGATCAGCGTAAAAAGCGCGATATACCCGGTTTCCCGGAGAACGGTTCTGTCCGGCGCGCGCATGAGCGTCTTCCTCCTTTCTATAATACATGAATTATAACATGGGAAGCGGAATTTGGCAAACGGAGAAAGAGAAGAAACGCAAAAAAACGGGAAGACGGCGAGGGAGGGCAAGAAGCCGTCCGGCGGTATTTTTCAGACGGGCGCGGCATATGCTGTAACGATAAAAAGGAGGAACGGAATATGGAATTCAAACGGATGCTGCCCGGTCTGGCGCTGGGCACCTTGCTGGCGTTGGGCGTTACGACGGCCGCGATCCTGGTCTACGCGCTGATCCTGGTTTCGGCGCCGGAAGCCGAAGACGGGCTGGAGACGTTCAATCTCATTCTCAAGATCTTCAGCGTGGCGGTCGGGACGTTTTTTGCGCTGAAAACGCCGGAGCGCGGCTGGCTGACCGGTCTCATCGTCGGTCTGGCTTATGTGACTCTGGGGTTTTTGCTGTTCTCCCTCATCGACGGAAGGCTGGAGCCGGGACCGGGCCTGCTGCTCGACGAGCTGCTCGGCGCCGTAACGGGCGTCGTCGCCGGGATCGTTACGGTGACGATCCGCGGAAAAAAGCGTAGATAGCCGAAAGCGTTTGCTTAAAAAAGGCGCCTGTGGTAAAGTATATTTATAACAAGCTGCAGGGAGAAGACTTATGAAAAACGTCATGGTCGTCATAGACGGGAACAGTTTGCTGTTTCGCGCTTTCTACGCCGTGCCGCCGACGCTGAAAGCGCCGGACGGGACGCCGACGAACGCGGTGTACGGGTTTCTCAACACCTATCTCCGGATATTGAAGGAATTCGATCCGACCTACGTCGTAGTGGCGATGGACGAGCATGCGCCGACTTTCCGGCATGAGTTTTTCAGCGGATATAAAGCGACGCGCCGGCCGACGCCGCCGGAATTCATCGAGCAGGGAAAGTATTTCCTGCCGCTGCTGGCGCAGATGAACGTCGCTGTGTCCTCCTGCCGGGGCTATGAAGCCGACGACGTTTTGGGCCGGTGGAGCGCCGCTTGCGACGAAAAAGGGATCGAGTGCCTTCTCGTCACGGGAGACCGGGACAGCCTGCAGCTCATTACGGACAATACCAACGTGATCTTAGCCAAAAACCTGCCCGGGGGCGGGACTGATCTGGTCCGCTATGACAAGGCGGCGATGGCTGAAAAATACGGGATGACGCCGGAGCAGTTCATCGACCTGAAAGCGCTGATGGGCGACGCCTCGGACAATATCCCCGGCGTCAAGGGCATCGGGGAAACGACGGGCGTTAAGCTCATCGGCACGTACGCCTCTCTCGACGGCGTTTACGCGCATCTGGACGAGATCAAGGGCAAATTGGGCGAAAAACTGGCCGCCGGCCGGCAGGACGCTTACGACAGCCGGTATCTCGCGACGATCGTGCGGGACGTGCCGATCGAGCCGGATTGGGAGGCGGCGCGCCGCCGTCCGGCTTCCGCGGAAGCGCGGCATAGTTTCGTGCGCTTCGGATTCGCTTCTTTGATCGGGAAATTCGAGTTTGAAAACGGATCGTCGGCCGCGGCGCCGCAAGCCGACGGCGAGACGCCCGCTCATACGGAGACGGTTTTGTCAGGCGAAGATCTGCGCGCGGCGATCGGACGGATCCGCGATCGCGCCGCCGTTCTGATCGCGGAGGAGATCACGCTTTACGACGGAAAAACGCTGATCCGCGTTCCGGTCAAAACGGATCTGCTCGGCGACGGGTTGACGGCGGACGAGGCGCTGGACGGGCTGGCGCCGCTGCTGGCGGACACTTCCGTCGGCAAGATCACGGCCGAGACCAAAAAGATGCGCTATCTGCTTGACGGACGGGAACTGGCCGACGTAGTCGACGACGTTTGTCTGGCGGAATACCTGATCGATTCCGTGACGCAGGATTATTCGCTCAAACGCCTGGCCGGCAAGTACCTCGGAAAATTTGAGGGCGCGCCCGACGCGTTCGATCTGTGGCGCATTGCGGAGCGGGAAAACCGGCAGCTCGACGCGGCGGGCATGGGAAAACTGTACAGGGAGCTGGAACTGCCGCTGGAACGCGTGCTTTATGAAATGGAAAAAGCGGGCTTCGCCGTCGATCGTGAGGAGCTGATCGCGGCGGGCCGGGAGATGGACGGACAAATCGCGGCGCTGAACGAGGAGATCCTGGCGCTGGCCGGAGAGACGTTCGATATCAATTCGCCCAAGCAGCTCGGGGTGATCCTGTTTGAAAAACTCGGGCTTACGGGCGTAAAAAAGAATAAAAACGGGAGTTATCCGACAGACGCGGAGACGCTGGAAAAAGCGGCCGATCAGCACGAGATTGTGGACAAGATCCTCGATTACCGCAAACTGACGAAACTCAGGAACACGTATGTGGAAGGGCTGCTCACGGCGCTGGAGCGCAGCGGCGACGGACGGATCCACACGCATTTCATGACGACGGCGACGGCCACGGGACGGCTCAGCAGCGCAGAGCCGAACCTGCAGAACATTCCGGTGCGGACCGCCCGCGGCAAGGAGCTGCGCCGCGCGTTTTCCGCTTCTCCCGGCTGCGTGCTGGTGGACGCGGACTACTCCCAGATCGAATTGCGCGTCATGGCGCATATGGCGCATGACGAGAATATGCTCAAGGCGTTTGCCGACGGCAAGGATATCCATGCGTCCACCGCCGCCCGCGTCATGGGCGTGCCGCTTTCGGCCGTTACGCCGCAGATGCGCGCCGACGCCAAAGCGGTCAATTTCGGCATTATTTACGGGATCAGCGAATTCGGTTTGGCGAAAAACATCGGCGTCGCGCGCTGGAAAGCGGGCGAGTTCATCAGCCGGTATTTCGCTGAATACCCGGGGATCCGGCGTTTCACGGAGGAAGCGCCGGAAGCGGGCGAGCGCGACGGATACGTCAGCACGCTTTTCGGACGGCGGAGAGAGATGAGAGAGCTGACCAGTTCGAATTACAACGAACGGCAGTTCGGCAAGCGGGTGGCCGTCAACATGCCGGTTCAGGGGACTGCGGCCGACATCATCAAAGTCGCCATGCTGCGTATCGACCGGCGTCTGCGTGACGAAAACCTGCGCGCGCGGATGATTATGCAGATCCACGACGAGATCATTCTGGATACGCCGCGCGATGAAGCGGACAGAGTGGCCGCGCTGGTGAAAGAATGCATGGAGAACGCCGTAAAGCTGGACGTGGCGCTGAAAGTCGACGTCAGCGTGGCGGAAAACTGGTACGATTGCAAGTGACGGAGGAAAAGATATGTACGTCATCGGGCTCATGGGAGGCATTGCCTCCGGAAAAAGCAACATCAGCCGGTATCTGGCCAGGCGCGGCGCGCAAATCATCGACGCCGACGTTGTGACCAGAGAACTGCAGCGGATCGGACGCGCGGGCTATCTGGGCATCCGCGCCGGCTTCGGAGACGAGTTTTTCGCTGACGACGGAGAGCTGCTGCGCGCGGCGCTGGCGGCTTACGTGTTCGGAAACGAAGCCAGACTCAAGAAGCTCAACGATATCATGCTGCCTCTCATCGACGAGGAGATCGCCCGCCGGATCGAAAAAGCCAGAAAGACCAATAAAAAGCTGGTCGTTATCGACGCGGCGATCCTGTACGAGTCGACGGCCATCAACCTTTGCGACGAGGTGTGGCTGGCGATGGCGGACAAGAATGAAAGGATCCGCCGCATCCAGGAGCGCAACGGTTTGAGCCGGGAGAGCGCGCAGGCGCGTATCGACTCGCAGAAACCCGATGCGGAGCTCCTCAAAAGAGCGGACCACGTCATTGTCACCGAAGGGACGTTCGAGCAGACCTACGCCATCGTGGACGACCTTCTGCGTCAGATCGGAGCAAAACTCGCCGCGGCAAAAACCGGGGCGGAATAAAGACCGCTCCGCAAAGCGGAAGCGCGGCCGAAAGAAACCGGGCCGGGAACGACAATTCGTTCCCGGCCCGGGCTTTTTTACGGGATCCGGTCTCAATCGGCGGATTCGTTTATTTTGACGGCGAATTTATCTCCGATGCGCAGCCGTCCGTTTTCCTCCGCGTTGAAGAAATACCAGCAGATCTGCTGCATGTTCGCAAAATCGGCTTTCTCGACTTCGGTGTTTTCCGCCAGCGCCTGCCACGGGCCGCTCAGGGGCATAAGGAGCCATCCGTCGAAGTGAGCGGGCACGTTGAAGGTATAAGAGCCGGAGCAATCGATTTCGCCGCCGCCGAGAGAAAGCAGGCGATAAGCCATACTGCCGACGCTGCGGCTGACGCCGTCGGAGCAGACCATGTCAAAGCGGGGCGTGCAGGAGCAGGAGACGTCGCAGGGGTTCTGCAGGCGAACGGCAATGGCGTCGGCGCCGTCAATGCGCCAGTCCGCCGCGGCGCCGTTATTGCGGCAGCCGACGGCGTCCACGAGAACGGGGATGCCCGTCCCGGAGAAAACCAGATCGAGGTATTTTTCTTCGCCCTCCGTGGTCAGGGAGCAGGTGCTGCCGGTGTCGGTGAAAAGGAACAGATTGAACAGGTAGCCGGTTTCGGCGGAGGTGTCGGCCAGGGACGCCGTATCGGAGAATTCCGCCATATTGCTGAGCCGGCTGACGGAGGAGAAGGAAAGAGTCGTTTCGTCGGCCTTCGACAGGAAGATGACTTGCGAGCAGGCGCCGATGGTGACGGTGCGGTTCAGCTGCGGGTCACGCATCACGCGATCGTCGCCGATGAAAATATAGTACGCGAAGACGCCTTCCGGAAGCGTACAACTGACGGTGTGATTTGCTTCGTCGATGACGCAGTCCATCGATTTCCAGGCTTCCTTGAGCTGCAGACCGGAGGTATAGATCAGATCGGAAGTGCGATACCGGCAGACGGCTTTTGTAATGGGACGCACGGACGAGTAGGTCAGGGTCGGCGAAGCTCCCTCGGGCTGGACGACGACCGCGGGAACGGGATCCGTATCGCCGATGCCCAGCACGCTCTTGGCGAAGACGAAGAATTCGGGATGCGCCCAGTTATGCCCGTGCCCGTAGGTGCCGTCAAAGTAGAGCGTACTGCCGGGCGTGGCTTCGTGGGATCTGGACAGAGCGTCCGCGCTGAAATGAGCGTCGTTGTCGCCGGAGATCCAGAGTACGGGGCAATTGACATTGGCAAAATTGAGCTCGGGTCCCCAGAGCTGCCAGACTTTCGGGTCGAAATGGCTGAAATTGGCGTGCGAGTCGGTCAGATAGCCGCAGCCGTACAGCGGGATCGCGAAGGCGTAGCGATTGTCCAGACCGATGGCGATGCTGGTGATCAGCCCGCCCCAGGAAAGCCCTGCCAGTCCGACGCGGTCGGCGTCGACCTCGGGCTGCGAGCGTAGTAGCGTATTGGCGATCATGGTCTGGCTGATACAGTGGTACATCCACTGTTTCTCCATTTTTACATTGATGTCGCCGAGACTGCTGAATTTGATCTTGCACTTATCGGAAGGCGTGTGGGAGGTACTGTCCGGAGAGACGGGGACGTCGCCGTTCCAGTCGAAGGAAATGGCGGCGAAGCCCTGATCCATCCAGTAACGGCACCAGGAGGCCGAAGCGGTGCCCCCGCCGCCGTGGACCAGAACGACGGCCGGACAGGGGTTTTCGGCGGAGGCGCCTGCCGGGATCCCCATATAAGCAAAAGCATACTGCGCTTTGTTTCCGTAATCCTCGATGCGGTAATACAGGGCTTTACAGCCGCGGGCGTCCATCTCCGGTACCCAGATGACCTCGGGGACCTTAAGGACGTTTTCGCCGTAGGGACGGACGGTCTGCGCGTAGGGAGGCAGCTGGCTCAGATCGGGCTCGGGCGTCGGCGTGGGAACAGGCGTCGGTGTGGGAGCAGGCGTCGGCTCAGCCGTTGGCTCAGACGTCGGTTCCGGCTCGGCTGTCGGCGCAGGAGTCGGTTCGGCCGTGGGCTCGGCCGTGGGTTCGGCTGTCGGAGAGGGCAGCGTACACCCGGTCAAAGCGAAAGAGAATAAAAGAATCATCGCGCACAGTTTTGTAAGACGTTTCATAAACATACCTCCCGTGGTTTTATAGGCAAAACCATTATATCTTTTTTTTCGGGACGGAACAAGACACGAGGGTTTTGCAGTACTGGAGTACAAATTTTATAGAAAATTTCAAATTCTTGACCGCGAGCGCCGCGGACGTGTTATAATAGCGACGGAGGAGAAGACCATGAAAGAGTATGCTTTCCGTTATATTCGTTGTTTTAGCCGCTGCCGCCTTTCGGGGAAGGAAGCGACGGCGCTGATGAAGAAGTATGAAGCAGATTACCGGATCGTGGTGATGCTTTCCCGGGAGGCGGCCGTGCGGATCGACGAAAAACAAGAAACGCTCCGGGAGCGTGTGGCCGTTCTGTTGCCGAAGGGAGCGCCTGCTGTTTTTTCGGAGGAGGGAAAAAGCCAGCTTCTGTTTTTCTTCCTTGCTTTTGAGCTGACAGACGGTTTCTGCGGGATGGATGAGGCGGAATTGCAGACGATCCGGGACAATATCGGAGGCATCATGTTCGACCGGATCGAGTGTACGCCGTCCATGCAGAAGCACTTGGAACAAGCTTGCCATCCGGGGCAATTGCTTATGGAGAGTTTGGTCATACGATGCGAACTGTCACTGTTTTTCGCAGAATTTTTTACTAGGACCATGTATTATATGTTGCGTGGCATTGCGCCGGCGGATTACGGCGCCGACGCTTTCAAACTGTATCTTGAAACCGAGGAGGAGTTAACGCTGATAATCCGCCTGGATTTTTTGGACGGAAAAGGCGGTGCTTTTGGTGTATTCTCGGCCGATTCATATTTGCTGACACGCGCAGGAGAACGTCTGACCGTCGGCGACAAAGGACATATCATGATCTTGCCGCCGCAATTCCGGGGCTTTTTGGTCCTGCCGCTGCGAGGACGCATGGTGATGGAGGGCGGCGTGGTGGTCGAAGGCTCGACGCTGACATACGAGGAAATGAGGGACATGGTCTGGTATCCGCTCGTGAAGGAAGGGCCATGCCGGTTTGCTTTCGGCAGCGTTAGTCTGGCCCGGGCAGATTCCGGAGAAACGATACGGCGGCTTTCGTCGCCATGGTGCGGAAGTGAAACGGAGGAAGAACGGATCGACGAGCGGGAGTATGGAAGAATCTTCAACAGTCGTTCCGCGGGTGAAGAAGTGGAAACGCTGTTTTCCAATGGATTAATCCATGTAAGACGGGAACAGCCGGTTCGGGGTATGCTGTGTTCGGTCATCGGAATCAAAAAGGACTTCATCACACAACACAGCGAAGATATCAAAGAGGCGATCCGGTATATACGCGATCATCTATCTGAAAATATATCCATGAAAGAACTGGCGCGCGTGGCCATTCTGTCGGAGTCCCGATTTAAGGTCAAATTCCGCAATCAGATCGGGTTGCCGCCGATGGAGTATATTCGGGAAAAGAAACTGGAAGCGGCGGAAAGACTGCTTCGCGACGGAGCGCGGGTGTCGGAGGCGGCGGCGTTTACGGGTTTTGCTTCAGACAGTTATTTTTCAAAGGTTTTCAAAAAATCCCGAGGAATGTGTCCGAGGAAATATGCGGATTATTATCTTAAGAATAAACATTCCTGACTGGAAACGGGTCTTTGATATGACAGCTTTTCTATAAAGACCCTTGGAAATCCGGAAGAGTTTCTCTTATGAAATTTGCAAGAAATCGGTTGAAAAACATACATTTCCGCTTGCAAACGGGTTTTTGGCATGATATACTGAATGTATAAGGAGGCGGGGAGAATGTACATTGACATGTATATGTCACAATGTAATATCATTGTGGATTCTGCCAAGTTGACCCGCTGCTGGAGCCGGTGGGGCGAGAACGACGTTTCCAACTGCGATAAAATCTATTTTATCCTGGACGGAGAAGGAACGATCACGATCGACGGAACGGAGTATCATCCTCACGCCGATCAGATCGTGCTGATCCCCAAGGGAAGCCGCGTGATTTCGTCCAACAATCCGGACAAGCCGTACTATAAGTATTGGTGCCATTTTCATTCGTATCTGATCGACAAGTCGATTTTCAATATCATCAAGATCGCTGCCTGCTTCACGGTTTCCAATCCGAATCTGATGATTAAACTGTTCAATACGCTGGTGCTGAATTTTGAGTCCGAGAAGCCGTACAGCAAACTGGTGGCCCGGGCGGCGCTGATGCAGATCATCGCGCAGGTTTTCAAAGAAAGCGGCAGCGACAGCGCCCAGCTTGCCAGCGAGTTCCCGGTGGACGCGCTGGAACGGATCAATACCTACGTCTGGGAAAACATTTCGCGCCATATCACCCTGGACGAACTGGCCGACGTGCTGCATTTCCATCCGAACTATTTTATTAAATTCTTCAATAAGTATTTCGGGGTGTCGCCTTTGCAATACGTTTCGCAGGTGCGGATCGAAGAAGCCAAGCAGATGCTGCGCGTCAGCGATCTGAGCATCAAGGAGATCGCGGTGCGGACGGGCTTCTATGATCTGTACCATTTTTCCAAACGGTTCAAAAAGATGACCGGATATTCGCCGACCGACTACAGGAGACTGTAAGATGAACCGAAAAGAACGCTTGCTCAACGCAATTGATTTCAAGCCCGTAGACCGTCCGCCGCACGCGGAGCTGATCTTCGATCTGGCGGAGGAGGCTTTCGGGCTCCGTTATCCGTCGGAGCAGGAAATGGCCGCCGCTTCTCCGGCCGAACTGGAGAAAATGCTGCATACCTGTTGCGAGATCTACGCGCGCACCGTGGAGGAGTTCGGCTGGGATTTCGTGCTGGACTGGAAACCCGCGGCGCGCAACGACATCCAGTATCGCTTTATCCGTCTGCTGAAAGAATACCTGCCTGCGGACGTGCCGGTGGGGAGTTACGTCTGGGACAGCGTGATCTGCATCGATACGATCAAGGATTATATGCAGTTCAGCGTCGACGCCGTGGACGATCCGCAGAAACTGCTCGACTGGGCCGAAGATATGAAACGGCGGGCGCTCATTCACGTCGATAAACTGACTGAGGCGGGCTGCGACATCATCTGCGTGGCCAGCGATATGGCTTTCAACGCCGGCCCGTTCCTTTCACCGAGGATGTTCGACCGGTTCACGCGGCCGTTCCTGGCGGAGATCGTCGCGCGGGTCAATGAAAACGGGCCGATCTCCATCCTGCACAGCGACGGGATGCTGATGCCGATTTTCGACCGGCTGCTGGATATGAAGCCGCGCGTCATCCAGTCCATCGATCCCATGGCGGGAATGGATATCGCCGCGGTGCGGAAACAGACCTACGGCAGGGTGGCGCTTATGGGCAACGTCCGGTGCAGCTATCTTCAGGACGGTCCGGCCGAACTGATCGTGTCCTCGGCCAAAAACGCGATCGACGCCTGCACGAACGGTTATGACGGCGGCTACATCTTCAGCACGTCCAATTCGATTTTCGCCGGACTGCCGTTGGAAAATTACCGCGTCATGCTGGATTATTTCCACCGGCGTTTTCCTCAAACCTGACGCTTGACACGGCGCCGGACCGATGATATAATGATTTTACTCACATAGGGGAGTAGTTTGCATGCGAAAGCGTGTTTCAAGTCAACATCACTGCTTTGATGAAAAGTCTGGCTTGAATGAAAGAACAAGACCTGTGTATGGCTTTCTTTGCTGTACACGGGTTTTTTTATGAAAAGGAGAAATGTGCGGTGGATTACTACGGCAACGATCTGACGGAGGTTCTCCGGGAACTGGAAACGACCGAGCAGGGGCTTACAGAAGAAGAAGCCGCCCGACGGTTGGAGCGGAACGGCCGGAACAAGCTGGCGGAAGCGAAAAAAGAGAGCCTGTTCATGCGCTTTCTCAAGCAGCTGGCCGATCCCATGATTATCATTCTGCTCGTGGCGGCGGCGGTTTCCGGCGTCACGGCGGCGTATCAGAACGAGAGCTTTGCCGACGTGTTCATCATTCTTTTCGTGGTGCTGCTCAACGCCGTGCTCGGCGTTTATCAGGAGAGCAAAGCCGAAAAGGCGATCGAGGCGCTGAAGGAGATGTCCGCCGCGACCAGCAAAGTGATGCGCGACGGCCGGATCCAGGTCGTTCACAGCGAAGAGCTTGTCGTCGGAGACGTGGTGATTCTGGAAGCGGGCGACGCGGTGCCGGCCGACGGGCGGCTCATCGAGGCGGCCAGCCTGAAGATTGAAGAAGCCGCTTTGACCGGCGAGAGCGTTCCGGCGCAGAAAACGAGTCAGACCATCGACGGCGGCAAGGTATCGCTCGGCGATCGGAAAAACATGGTTTATATGGGCTGCACGGTGGTTTACGGGCGCGGCAAAGCGGTCGTCACCGGCACCGGTATGGATACGGAAATGGGCCGGATCGCCAAGGCGCTGACGACGGCGGAGGAAGGACAGACGCCGCTGCAGAAGAAACTGGCGCAGCTGAGCAAGATTCTGACGTATCTGGTCATCGGGATCTGCGTGTTCATTTTCGCTTTCGGCGTGATCCGCTCGGGGAATTTCTCTTTTGACGGGCTGATCAATACGTTCATGGTGGCCGTCAGTCTGGCGGTCGCGGCCATTCCCGAGGGGTTGGCCATGGTCGTCACGATCGTGCTTTCCATCGGCGTGACCAACATGTCGAAGCGCAACGCCGTGATACGCCGCCTGACCGCGGTGGAAACGCTGGGCTGCGCGCAGATCATTTGCTCGGACAAGACCGGCACGCTGACGCAGAACAAGATGACCGTCGTGGAAACGGCCGGCGACGAGGAAAGATTGATCGCCCGGGCCATGGCGCTGTGCAGCGACGCCGAGCTGGAAGACGGGCAGGCCACGGGCGAACCGACGGAATGCGCGCTGGTCAATTTCGCGCATAAGCTGGGACTGGATAAAAATGATTTGAAGCGTGAGTTCCCGCGCGTCGGAGAAGCGCCTTTCGACAGCATGCGCAAGATGATGAGCACGGTCCACGCCGACGGAAATTGCTTCGTGCAGTTTACCAAGGGCGCGCCCGACGAGGTCGTCAAACGCTGCGCGTATTATTTGGATCAGGATAAGATCCTGCCGATGACGGACGAAAAGAAAGCGCAGATCCTGGCGGAGAACAAGGCGATGGCCGACCGCGCTCTGCGCGTGCTTTGCGCGGCGATGCGGATGTACGAGACGGCGCCGGCGTCTTTCGAAGCGGAAGCGCTGGAGAGGGACCTGGTCTATATCGGCCTGACGGGTATGATCGATCCGGTTCGTCCGGAGGCGATCGAAGCGGTCAAAGAATGCAAGACGGCCGGGATCCGCGTGGTCATGATTACGGGCGATCATCGCGACACGGCGGTAGCCATCGCCAAACAGCTTGCCATCATCGACGACGAGGCGCAGGCCGTGACCGGAGCCCAGCTCGACGGGATGTCGGACGAAGAGCTGGACAGCCGGATCGAACAGCTTCGCGTCTACGCGCGTGTGCAGCCGGAGCATAAGGTGCGGATCGTCAACGCCTGGCGCCGCCGCGGCTATATCACGGCCATGACGGGCGACGGCGTTAACGACGCGCCCAGCATCAAAAACGCCGATATCGGCGTGGGCATGGGCATCACAGGTACCGACGTGACGAAAAACGTCGCGGATATGGTGCTGGCGGACGATAATTTCGCCACCATCGTCAACGCCGCGGAAGAAGGCCGCCGCATCTACGACAATATCCGCAAGACGATCCAGTTCCTGCTGGCTTCCAACATGAGCGAGGTCATCAGCGTGTTTGCCGCGACGCTGCTCGGTTTCACGATCCTGAGGCCGGTGCATCTGCTGTGGATCAATCTGATCACGGACGCTTTCCCGGCCCTGGCGCTGGGATTGGAAAAAGCGGAAGAAGATCTGATGAAGCGTCCGCCGCGTTCTTCCAAAGACGGGATTTTTTCCGGCGGCATGGGCGTCGATATCTTCTATCAGGGCACCCTCGTCACCTTGCTGACGCTGGCGGCTTATTTCATCGGACACTTCATGGAGAACGGCGTTTGGGAGATCGCGAACAGTCCCGACGGCATGACGATGGCTTTCATCACCATGAGCATGGCCGAGATCTTCCATGCTTTCAATATGCGCAGTCAGCGCGGCAGCGTTTTCCGGCTCAAGTCGCAGAACGCGGTGCTCTGGCTCTCAATGCTGATGAGCCTGATCCTGACCAGCGTGGTCATCTACGTCCCGTTCATGAAAGAAGCGTTCGGTTTTGAAGAGATCAGTCTTGCCGAATACGCCGTCGCGATGGGACTGGCGGTGCTGGTCATTCCCATCGTGGAGCTGGTTAAACTCGTGCAGCGTATTTTAAGAAAGAAAAAGCAGAGGAGGGGTTGATCCGTGAGAACGATCACGGTGACGGGGACGGGAAGCGTTTCCACGCGTCCGGATTTTATCGTTCTGGACCTGACGGTCGACGCGATGGACCTAGATTATGAAAAGAGCTTGTCCGCGGCGGAAGCGAAGGTCGCGGCGCTGAGAAAAGCGATCCGCCGGCACGGATTTGCCGCACGCGACCTGAAGACCGCCGATTTCAACGTTCACGCCGAGTACGAGGGACGGGAGGACGAGCACGGCCGGTACCGCAACGTGTTCGTCGGCTATCGGGTCCGCTACGGGCTGAGGTTGAGTTTTTCGATGGACGGCGCCCGTCTCGGACGGATCATCGGCGCCGTGGGCGGGGCGGAGATCGCGCCCGAGCTGCGGATCCGTTTCACAGTCAAAGAGCCGGCGGCCCTGCGCAGGGAATTGCTGGAGGACGCAGCGGCCAACGCCCGTCGGAAAGCGGAAATCCTGGCTGCCGCCTCGGGGGTGAAACTGGGCGAGCTGATGAGCGTGGACTACCGGTGGAACGAGGCGGATCCGGTATCCGCGACCGGTTTTCAGATGGATCAGCGATGCCTGGCCAGACCGATGGCGAAAAACAGTTTTGCCGATATGGAACCGGAAGAAATCAAGCTGAACGATTCGGCGACCTTTGTCTGGGAGATCGCCTGAAACGGAAAGACCCTTCGGGGTCTTTTTTTTGTGTGAAAAAACGCTTGACAAGAACCTATGAATGATCTATCATATGATTAGAATTTCATATGAATGGAGATTCAATATTATGAGTATGAAGCACGATCATTCTCAGGCGGTTAAAGAAGTTCAGTTCGAATTACCGGGGCTCGAGCAGCTCTGCGATCTGGCGGGGCTGTTTCAGGTCTTCGGAGACAGCACGCGCATCCGTATTCTCTTTTCGCTGTTTGAAAAAGAGTTGTGCGTCTGCGCGATTTCGGAGTTGTTGGGGATGACCCAGTCCGCGATCTCGCATCAGCTGAAGGTGCTGAAAGACAACAGGCTGGTCGGGAACCGCCGCGATGGCAAGACGATGATCTACTTTTTGGCGGACGATCATGTGCGTTCCATTATCGAGCAGGGATTCGAGCATCTGACGGAGGCGTGAGAATGGAAGACAAGATCAAACTCGTTTGCCTGATCGCGGCGGCCGTGCTGACGGCGGGATTTGCGTTTCTGCCGCAGGGAACGGTCCGGACGCTGCTTTTTCTGATCCCGTACGCGCTGGCGGCCTGGGGCGTGTACAGAGAGGCGTTTGAAAGCATCCGGCACGGCGAGGTTTTCGACGAGAACCTGCTGATGGCGGTCGCGTCCGCCGGCGCTTTCTTCATCGGAGAATGCCTTGAGGGCACCCTGGTGGTGATCCTGTTCGAGATCGGCGAGTTTCTTGAGGAAAAAGCGGTGGAGAGGAGCCGCGCCGACGTAAAGGCGCTGATGGATATCTGTCCCGAGACCGCCGTCGTGATTCGCGACGGAGAAGAAAAGACGGTTTCACCCTCCGAAGTCGAAGTCGGCGAGCTGATCCTGGTCCGGCCCGGCGAACGAGTGCCGTTGGACGGACGGATCGAGGAGGGAACGGCTTCTTTCGATCTGTCGGCGCTGACCGGCGAGAGCGCTCCTGCGACAGGAGAAGCGGGGTCGCGCGTCCTCAGCGGTTCGATCGATCTGGACGGGGCGGTCCGCATCCGTACGGAAAGCCTCTATGAGCAGAGCGCCGTTGCGCGCATCCTTGCCATGGTGAACGAAGCGGCGGACAGAAAAGCGCATACCGAAACGCTGATTACGAGGTTTTCCCGGTTTTATACGCCTGCCGTCGTGGCGCTGGCGGTCCTGCTGGCGGTCCTGCCGCCTTTGCTGGGAGGCGGAGACTGGAACGAGTGGATCCATCGGGCGCTGATGTTTTTGGTGGTGTCCTGTCCCTGCGCGCTGGTGCTGTCCGTGCCGCTGACGTTTTTTTGCGGGATCGGCGGGGCTTCGCGCCGGGGAATCCTGTTCAAGGGTGCCGTCGGCATGGAAACGCTGGCCGAAGCGAAAGTCGTGGTATTTGATAAAACCGGCACGCTGACGCGCGGCGTGTTCGAAGTCAAGGAACTCCGGCCTAGCGGGTGCTCGGAAAAAGAACTGTTGAGGCTGGCGGCTGCGGCGGAAAGCGGATCCCATCATCCGATCGCTCGAGCCGTCGCGGAAACGGCTGAGATTGTACCGGCGGCGCAGGAGATCCGGGAGTTTCCCGGACGGGGCGTGCGCGCGATGGTGGAGGGCCGTACGGTTCTCGTCGGCAACGCCCGGTTTATGGAGGAAGAAGGCGTCGCCTGCGGGCTGATAGAAGAGGGTACGGTCGTTTATGTGGCGGCGGACGGAGCGTTTCTGGGCGCTATCATTCTGGCCGATACGATCAAGAACGGCGCGGCGGAGGCTTTTGCTCAGCTGAAAGAATTGGGCATAGGCCGGCAGATTCTGTCCGGAGACGGCAGACGGGCCGCCGAAGCGGTGGCGGGACAACTGGGCGCCGACGAGGTGACGGCGGAGGTGCTGCCCGATCAAAAGGTCGCGGCGCTCGAGCAGATCATGGAGCAAAACGGACCGACTGTCTTTGTCGGAGACGGGATCAACGACGCGCCGGCTCTTGTCCGGGTCGACGTGGGGATCGCCATGGGCGCGATCGGCAGCGACGCGGCGGTAGAGGCGGCGGACGTGGTTTTGACCGACGACGCGCCGGAAAAGGTGCCGCTGGCGATCCGGCTTTCCCGGAAGACGGTCCGCATCGCCAAGGTCAATATCGCTTTCACGCTCGGAGTCAAGCTCGCCGTCATGGCGCTGGCCGTGACGGGGATCGCCAGCATGGGGTTGGCGGTGTTCGCGGATGTGGGCGTTACGCTGCTGGCGGTCGCCAACGCCGTAAGAGCGAGAAGAGAGTAGGAGAAGCGTTTGGGACCGAAGAGGATTATCCTGAAAGCCTTTCCCGGTAACGCAGGGGCCGCCCGTGTATACCGCGAATACGGGTTCCGTGAATACGCCCGTGCGGACGAAGATATCCGGATGGAGATTTTCACGGCCAATCCCGGTTTGCGAGAAAGGCCGCTGAAAAAACGCGGCCGACCCGTTTCCGATAGAAACGGGTCGGTTTTTTGATGGGAAAATACATATTGATATATGAGCATACAAGAATATCAAACGTGAAGAGAACAATATCGGACGGCATCGACGCAGGCGGTGATCTCGGCGGAGGTGGTAAAGGCACCGATACTCAGGCGGACCGCGCCGCCGCGTTCCGTTCCCAAAAAGCGGTGGGTCAGCGGCGCGCAATGCAGTCCGGCTCGGGCCGCGATGGCGAAAAGGCGCCACAGCTCGTCGGCCGTTTCGGCCGGATCGGCGTCCCGCAGCGTGAACGTCACGATGTTGACGGCGTTTTCGGGGGAACGCAGTTTGAGCCCGGGGAGGCGGGAAAGCCCGTCGAAGAGCAGGCCGGTCAGGCAGCGTTCGCGCTCGGTCAGGCGCGCGCGGCGCGGCATCAGCCATTGCAGGGCCGCCCCCAGCCCCGCCAATCCTGCCACGTTGGCGGTGCCGCTTTCATAGCGGTCGGGCCGTTCGGGAGGCTGTTCGGGCTCGGAGCTCCGGCTGCCGGTGCCGCCGGTCATCAGCGGGCGCAGTTCAAAGCTTTGGGGTAAAAACAACGCGCCCGTGCCGGTCGGACCCAGCAGACCCTTGTGACCGGGAAAAGCGTAGAGCACCTGCCCGGGAAGCGTTTTCGGAGCGATCGGGACACAGCCGGCGGCCTGAGCGCCGTCGAGGAGGAGGGGGACCCCCGCTTCAGCGCAGACCGCCGCTGTTTGCTCGATCGGCTGCCGCGCGCCGGTCACGTTGGACACATGTGTCAGGACGGCCAGTTTCGCGCCCGGCAGAGCGGCGGCATAATCCGCCGGATCGACGGCGAAACCTTTTCGCGGAGCGATGAAAACGACGTCGCAGCCCAGCGCGTACAGCGTTCGCAGGACGCTGTTGTGCTCAAAAACCGAGGCGACGACCCGGTCTCCTGGTTTCAGCAGACCTCTGAGCGCCAGGTTCAGGGCTTCCGTGCAATTGCCGGTAAAAACATACTCGAACGGATCGGACGAGCCGAAAAACGCGGCCAGCGCCGACCGGGCCTTGAGCAGCAGGGCTTCAGCTTCCAGCGCCGGCCCGTGGCCGCTTCGTCCGGGATTGGCCGAGCGCAGCGCGCCCGTGACCGCCCGGGAAACGCAGAGCGGCCGGTGATAGGAAGTGGCCGCGTTGTCCAGATAGATCATGGTCAGAACACCTCGGTAGTAACAGTATATGAACGGTCTTTTGATCCGGTGCGCGCCGCGGCAGAATCTCCTTGCCGGATCCGGGCAAATATGTTATTTTATTAAAAAATGTTTGGGAGGTAAAGATGATCGATTATCGTCAATTCACGTCGATTGACCGGACGTGGGACGGCTCCTTCACCGCGGGAAAGGACGGCGTTCGGGAGATCCTGACGCCGGCTGACAGAAAAAGCGAATTCATCCGATTCGAAAACAAAACGGTGGTTTCCCTCAAGAGCGGGAGCGGACTCTCATCTCTGTATATGCTGCCCGAAACGCGCTTTGAGCCGAAAGCGGAAGCGGTACTGATGGATCTGGATGGCACCAGTGTGACCAGTGAAAGCTTCTGGATCTGGATCATCCAGTCGACGACGGCACGCCTGCTCGGCAAACCGGACTTTTGCCTCGAGGAGGAGGATATCCCGTTCGTGTCCGGTTTTTCGGTCAGTGAACATCTGCAGTACTGCATCGACAAATATTGCCCCGGAGAGTCGCTGGAAAAGGCGAGGAATTATTATCACGAGATCACGGATTATGAAATGGGAGAGATCCTTGCCGGACGGGGAAAGAAAGACGCGTTCACGCCCGCGCCGGGTCTGAAAGAGTTTCTGTACGCGCTGAAAGACGCCGGCGTGCGGATCGGTCTGGTCACGAGCGGGCTGTACAGAAAAGCCATGCCGGAGATCCTGTCCGCGTTCCGTCAACTGGATATGGGAGACCCGTTGAGCTTTTACGACGCGATCATCACGGCCGGGACGACATACCGCTCCGACCGGGGAGGCACGCTCGGAGAGCTTTGCGCCAAACCGCATCCGTGGCTGTATGCCGAGACGGCCCTCGTCGGACTCAATACGAGCCCGGAGCGCAGACATAAGGTGATCGGGATCGAGGATTCCGGCGCCGGCGCGCTGGCCATCAAACTGGCCGGTTACGAGGTCGTCGGCGTGGAGGGCGGCAATATCGCCAAGGCGGGGCTCGACGGGATCCTCTATCGGAAAGTACCGCGTCTCACGGACATTCTGGAAATCATCCTGTGAACGGAGAATAGAGATAAAACGGCGCGATCCAGGGAAAGGACGTGCCGTTTTTTAGGTTTGTGCCGGGAGCTTTTTATCTTTTTTTTAAACATTCTGTAAAACCGCTCCTATCCGGTTGTCGGTTTTCCGAAAATGTGATATGATATGAACATTACGATTCGGAGGAAACGGGAATGGGCTTTTTTGACAAGCTCTTCGGGAACGGCAATGAAGCCGAACTGAAAAAAATCAATAAGATCGTCGACAAGATCGACGCGCTGGAGGAGACGTACAAAGCGCTTTCCGACGCCGAGCTGGCGGGGAAAACGGAGATTTTCAAAAAGCGGCTGGCCGACGGGGAAACGCTGGACGATATCCTGCCGGAGGCTTTCGCCGCCGTGCGGGAAGCGGCGTGGAGAACGCTGGGGATGCGGCATTACCGCGTTCAGCTCATCGGCGGCGTGGTCCTGCATCAGGGCCGCATCGCGGAAATGAAGACCGGCGAGGGCAAGACGCTGGTTGCCACTCTGCCGGCTTATTTGAACGCGCTGTCCGGCAAGGGCGTTTTCATCGTCACGGTCAACGATTATCTGGCTCACCGCGATGCGGAGTGGATGGGGAAAGTCCATCGTTTCCTCGGTCTTACCGTCGGCACGATCGAGCACGATATGGATAATGAGGAGCGCCGCGCCGCCTACAACGCGGACATCACTTACGGGGCCAACCATGAGTTCGGTTTCGATTACCTGCGGGACAATATGGTCGTGTACAAAGAGGCCATGGTGCAGCGCAGTCTGCATTACGCCATCGTCGACGAGGTGGACTCGATCCTCATCGACGAGGCGCGCACGCCGCTCATCATCAGCGGACAGGGAGACAAATCCACGGAAATGTATGCGCTGGCGAACAATTTTGCGCGGCGTCTGCGTCCGGAAGAGGATTTTGTTATCGAAGAAAAGGAAAAAGCGATCAATCTGACCGACGTCGGCGTGGAAAAAGCGGAGAAAGCGTTCGGCGTGACCAATTTGGGCGACATCGAGAATACGACGCTGATGCATCATCTGCATCAGGCCCTGCGCGCCAATTTCATCATGAAACGCGACCGCGACTACGTGGTCAAGGACGGGCAGGTCGTCATCGTCGACGAATTCACCGGCCGTCTGATGACGGGACGGCGCTACAGCGACGGGCTGCATCAGGCCATTGAAGCCAAGGAAAACGTGAAGGTGGAGCGGGAAAGCAAAACGCTGGCCACCATCACTTATCAGAATTTCTTCCGGATGTTCGATAAACTGGCCGGTATGACCGGTACGGCCAAGACCGAGGAAGCGGAATTCCAGAGCATTTATAATCTCGACGTCATCACGATCCCGACCAACAAGCCGATGATCCGCAACGACATGAACGACGTGGTTTACCGTAACGCGCGGGGCAAGTTCAACGCCGTGATCGAGGATATCGTGCAATGCCACGAGAAAGGACAGCCGGTGCTGGTCGGTACGGTCAGCGTGGAGAAGAGCGAGTATCTTTCCGAGCTGCTGCGCCGCCGCGGCGTGCCGCACGT
This sequence comes from Eubacteriales bacterium, assembly GCA_018385275.1. GTDB lineage: Bacteria > Bacillota > Clostridia > Christensenellales > MB2-83 > MB2-83. The sequence goes on from JAHAZM010000022.1 coordinate 26,866, forward strand.
CGTGCTCAACGCCAAGTTTCACGAGAAGGAAGCCGAGATCGTGGCACAGGCCGGTCAGTACGGCGCCGTTACGATCGCCACGAACATGGCCGGCCGCGGAACGGATATCCTGCTGGGCGGCAACCCGGAGTTCATGGCGCGCCGCGACATGAAGAAAGAGGGTTTCACCGAAGAACAGATCGAGAACGCGGTGTCGCATCAGGTGACGTCCGATCCCGAGATCCTGGCGCTGCGCGCCCGCTTCGACGAGCTTTACGCCGAGCATAAAAAAACCACGGATGCGGAAAAACAGCGCGTCATCGCCGTCGGCGGTCTGAAGATCATCGGTACCGAACGGCACGAGAGCCGTCGTATCGACAATCAGCTGCGCGGCCGCGCGGGCCGGCAGGGCGACCCGGGCGCTTCCCGGTTCTACATTTCCCTCGAGGACGATCTGATGCGGATATTCGGTTCCGAGCGCATCATGACGCTGGTGGACAGGATCGGTCTGGCGGAGGATCAGCCGCTGGAGAACGGGATGCTTTCCAATCAGATCGAGAGCGCGCAGAAGCGGGTGGAGGGCAAGAACTTCAATATCCGCAAGAGCGTCCTGCAGTACGACGACGTGATGAACGTCCAGCGCGAGATCATTTACAAACAGCGCCGCACGGTGCTGATGGGAGAGGATTTGCGCCCGGCGCTCGACAAGATGATGCATCAGTCGGCCGAAAACCTCACGGCGCCGTTTTTGGGCGAGGAAGGCGACCGCGACGTCGACGCGTTGATCACGGCGCTGCGGCTTTTCGGCGTGGAAACAGAGAAACTGGATAAGCGCGAGCTGGCAGAGTCGGACAACGCGGCGTTGGTGCGGTATGTTTATGAGGCGATCCGCCGTCAGTATGAGGCCAAGGACGCCGACGCGGCGGCGCACGGCGTGGATATGCGCGAGGTTGAGCGGATCCTGATGCTGCGCGCCGTGGACGAAAAGTGGATGAACCATATCGACGATATGGATCAGATGCGTCAGGGCATCGGGCTGCGCTCTTACGGCCAGCACGATCCGGTCGTCGAGTACAAGATGGTCGGCTTTGAAATGTTCGACGAGATGATCGGCGCGATCAGCCGGCAGACGATCTCCAGCCTGCTGCGTGTGGGCTTTACGGTCCGCATGGAGCGCAAACAGGTGGCGCGCGTCACGGCGGAATCCGCCGGCGGCGAGGAGCCGGCCAAGAAAAAACCGGTCAAGAATGCGAAGGCGAAGGTCGGACGGAACGATCCCTGCCCCTGCGGCAGCGGCAAGAAATACAAGTATTGCTGCGGCGCCGGGGATAATAATAACTAATTTTTAAAAAGGATGTGATGAAGGTTGGTTCAATATGAACAGTTGAGCTATAAGCTCAAAGGCGTCAACGAGCTGATCAAAAAGTTAGGTGAGTCACTTTGACCCGGACAAGCTCGGGGAAGAAGTGAAAGAACTGCACGAGACCATGGCGGAGCCGGATTTCTGGAACGACATGGAGCGTGCTCAGCGCATCAATCAACGCGCCAAAAACGTGGAAGACACGCTGCGTGATTTCCGTTCGCTGGAAAGCCGCGCCGCCGACGTCGCCGCGTTGATCGAAATGGCGGACGCGGAGGAAGATCTGTCCATGCTGCCCGAGATCGAGAGCGAGATCGCCTCCATTGCGGACAAGACGGAGGAAATGAACATCCTCACGCTTCTGACCGGCCAGTACGATCACAACAACGCGATCCTCACGCTCCACGCCGGCGCGGGCGGCACCGAGGCGCAGGACTGGGTCTCGATGCTGTATCGGATGTATCTCAAATGGGCGGACAAAAAAGGGTACGCCACGAAAGAACTGGATTATCTCGAGGGAGACGAGGCGGGTATCAAATCGGTGACTTTTCAGGTCAACGGCGAGAACGCCTACGGGTATCTGCGCTCGGAAAAGGGCGTGCATCGCCTGGTGCGCATATCGCCCTTTGACGCCAACGCGCGGCGGCATACGTCGTTTGCTTCGCTGGAGGTCATGCCTGAGATCGACGAGTCGATCCATATCGAGATCCGCAGCGAGGATCTGAAAGTCGATACCTATCGCAGCAGCGGCGCGGGCGGTCAGCACATCAACAAGACCGAATCGGCGATCCGCATCACGCATATGCCGACGGGTATCGTGGTTTCCTGCCAGACGGAGCGCTCTCAGGTCCAGAATCGCGAGACCGCGATGAAGATGCTGAAAAGCAAGCTCATCGAGCGGGCGGAGGCGGAGAATTACGAGAAGAATCTCGAGCTCCACGGAGAACTGAAGAAGATCGAGTGGGGCAGCCAGATCCGTTCGTACGTTTTCCAGCCGTATACCATGGTCAAAGATCATCGCACCGATTACGAGACCGGAAACATCCAGAGCGTCATGGACGGCGATCTGGACGGGTTTATTCGCGCTTATCTGCAGAAATCCGTCTCGAAGGATAAAAAAGCATGAAAAAGAAATTGTCGGTTTGTTTCGCCGCGGCAGGCACGGTATGCCTGCTCGCGGCTTTGACCTTATTCGCCGTCGCTTCCGCCGCGACGAACCGGGATTTTTACTACAACCGGTATATGGAGGATAAAACGGCCGATTCGCTCGGCATTTATCCGTCGGAGCTCAACCGGGCGCTGGCGGATATGATGCGTTTTGTCAACGGGCACGACGATACGGCGCTGGACGCGAGTTATACGTTTACCGACGACGCGCAGCGGCCGCTGTGGACCAACAGCGAAAAGATCTGGTTGTCCGACCTGCGGGATTTTATTGACGCCTGCCGGACGGTCCAGTGGATCCTGATCGCCGTCGGAACAGCGCTGTTGATCGCCGGCGTCGCGGTTTCGTGGAAAAAACCGGGTTTCCGCATTTTGGGGAGGACTTATATCGCGGCGGCGGTCGCCTTCGGCTTTGTCTTCCTGGCCGTCGGGCTTTGGGCGCTGAGCGATATCAACGGCGTGCGTCTCGCGCTCGACGGGCTGATTTTCCCGGGCGGCACGGATTTCATCGACGGCACGCTGGCACTGTCCAAGATGTTTTCGATCCATCTGTTCTATTGGGAATTCGTGCACGCCTATCTGCTTGCCGCCGTGTGCGGGCTGCTGCTTTCGGGCCTGATCTACGCCGTTTCGCGGCTTGGCGCGGAGAAAAAGGAGGACGACGATGTCTACCTCTACCAATAAGCCGCTCCTGATCCTCGGTGTGGAGACGAGCTGCGACGAAACGGCCGCGGCGGTGGTGGCCGACGGCCGGCACGTGCTGTCCAACGCCATTTATACGCAGATCGCGATCCATCAGCCGTACGGCGGGGTCGTGCCGGAAATCGCGTCGCGTAAGCATATCGAGCAGACCGACCGCATGATTGACGCGGCTCTTTCCGACGCAGGCGTGAGCCCGGACGAGATCGACGCCGTGGCCGTGACCTGCGGGCCCGGGCTGGTCGGTTCGCTGCTTTGCGGCGTTTCCGCGGCCAAAGCCTACGCTTACGCATCCAAAAAGCCGTTGATCGGCGTAAACCATATCGAGGGGCATATCAGCGCCAACTATATCACGCATCCGGAACTGGAGCCGCCGTTTGTCTGTCTGGTGGTTTCCGGCGGACACACGCATATCGTCGTGGTTGAGGACTACTGCCGGTACCGGTTGTTGGGACGCACGCGCGACGACGCGGCGGGCGAGGCTTTCGACAAAGTTGCCCGGCTGATCGGGCTGGGGTATCCGGGCGGTCCCAAGATCGAGGCCGCGGCTCGGGAGAGCGCAGCGCCGATCCCGTTCCGGCCTCCGTTCCTCAACGACGACAGCTTTGATTTTTCGTTCAGCGGCATCAAGACCGCGGTAATCAATTATTATCATAACGCTCAGCAGCGCGGCGAGTCGCCGTCGCAGAGCGACGTGGCGGCGGGTTTTCAGAGCGCCGTGATCGAGGTACTCGTGACCAAACTGATCCGGGCGGCGCGCGCCGAGGGCATGACCCGGGTGGCCATGGCCGGAGGTGTCAGCTGCAACGGCGCCCTGCGCGCGCTGGCCGAAAAACGCGCCTCGCAGGAGGGCATGACGCTTTTTTGCCCGCAGCCCGTGCTCTGCACGGACAATGCCGCGATGATCGCCTCGGCCGGGTATTATCGCTTCGTACGGGGAGAAAGAGCGGATCTTTCGCTCAACGCCTTGCCGAATCTGCGCCTGTTTTAAATTCCATGATTGACTAAAATATCCGTTAGCGTTATAATATCAAAGTATACTTGACTTTACAGGGGGAACTATCTCGATGAAAAAATCCACTGCGGCCGTTATTCTTGCGGTAACGGCGGTTATTCTGATCGGATTGACGTTTGCCGCGTTCGTCGGTTTTCCCGTCGGCATCTACGACGTGAATCCGCTTCAGTCGGTCGTGCAGAAGGGTGCTGAGACCGAGGGCGCTTATGCGGTTCTTTACAAAGCGTCCGGTGACGTGACGGAGAGTCAGCTTGACGAGGCCGTCGCCATTTTCGCCGCGCGTCTGAACGCGGCGGGCTACGATACGGCGGCCGCGGCCCGTTGCGGTGCCGATACGGTCCTCGTGACGTTCCCGCGCGCGGATTACGCCAGTTATTTCCTGCAGTATCTGGGGAACGTGGGCGAGATCACTTTTACCAATGACAGCGACGAAATCGTGATCCAGGACGGCATGATCGCCAAGGCGGACTACATGGTCAGCAGTGGCGCGCCGTATCTTTATATCACGTTCAACGCGGAGGGAAAGCAGGCCTTTACGGATGCCACCAGAGCGGCGGCGATCTCGGGCAAGGGCATTTCCATCAAGCTGGACGGGACGACTCTGTCGACCAACAGCGTCAGCTCCGCTATCACTACGGGGACCTGCGGCATCAGCTTCTACGGCGCAGACGCGGTGAGCGCTATCAGCAAAGTGGGCAAGAAACTGCCGGCAGCCTTTGCCGTTGATTCGTCCTTTACCATGCGGGCCGCAGCCGGCGCCAACGGCGCGACTCTGCTGGCTTACGGCGGGATCGCCCTGACGGCTCTGGCGCTGATCTTCTTCATTTTCCGGTACAAATCTTTCAGTATCGCGCCTATTGTCAGCCTGTGGCTGTTCGTGATCCTGACGCTGGTCGTGCTGGCGCTGGATATCGCGGGCATCGACCTGACCATCGCGACGGCCGCGGCGGTATTGACCGCTTTCGTTCTGTTCGTCATGACGCAGGCGCTGGTTTTTGAGGGCATTTACGGACAGCGGGCGGTCGGCAAACCCGTGCGCGCCGCTTTCAAGGCCGGTTTCGCGGAGGGCATGGCTCGTGCCAGATATATCAATTACGCGCTTTTTGTGGCGGCCATGGCGGTCTTTGCTTTCGGTACCGCGGGCTTTAAACAGTTCTCCGTCATGCTGATGATCGGGATCGCGCTGGGCATGCTGCTGACGACAATTGTGACCAGAGGCATCGGGAACTGCGTCCTTGCTTTCAGAAACAACGTCAGGAAATAAGGAGGAAACGGGAATGTTCAAGCTGATAAACAATAAAACGGTGCTGTGGATTCTCGCCGCCGCCGTGATCGTGATCGGATGTGTCATGATCTTCTTCCCGGGCATGAGCGCCGCCGCCGATTACCGGGACGGTTCCGCCGCGGTTCTGACCGTCGGCGAAGGTTTTGACAGCGAAAAGGTAACGGCCGCGCTTAAAGCGCAGGGCCTGACGATCGAAGAGGTCTCGGAAGCGAACGACAAAGAACTGCTGGTGCGGTTCCGCCAGACCGGTACGGCTGAAAAAGTCGCCGCCGCCGTCGAAACGCTCAAGGCCGATTATCCCGACGCCGCCGTGAAAAGCGCGGGAGACGTCAAGGCCGCCAAGGGCGTGGGGAGCGTTTTCTTTGTGCTGATCCCCTGCGCGGTGCTGGCGATCCTCTTTGCCGTCTATATTTTCTTCCTGTATAAAAAATCACTCGCTTTCGCGGCGCTGCCGGCGCTGCTGGTCGCTTTCCTGATGAACGCGGCCGCCGCGGTCATCGTGCGCGCTGAAATGAGCGTTTTCGTCTCCTGCGGATTCCTGGTGACGACGGTGGTAGCCGTCATCGAGGCCATGATCCTTGCGCATACCGTTCGCGCCACGCAGAAATACGACGTCGACGCCGCGCTGTCCGTTCTGGGCCTGCGCCTGTTCGTGCCCTCGGCGGTGGAGCTGGCGGCCGGTCTGATCTTTGTCATCGTCGGAACGCCCATGCTGCGCGCGTTCGGACTGGTCCTGCTGACCGGTGCGATCACGGCCGCGTATGCCGTCGGGTATCTGATGAGCGCGACTTATAAAGCGATGAAATAATCCGAAAGAGGAGCCGCCGCAGATTTTCGTCTGCGGCGGCGTTATTTATATGTATACAAAACGAACCGGCCTGACGCCGGATCCCAACGAAATACGCCGTGTGAGCCGCGAACTGGGCCTCGAGCCGATCGTCGCGGAGATCCTGCTGTCGCGCGGAATGGAGGACGAGGACAGGATCCGGGCTTTTTTGTCGCCCGATCTGACCGCTCCGCTGCCGACGCTGGATTGCCCGTCCAAAGAGAGAGCGCTCGCTCGGATCCGCGCCGCTGCGGAAAACGGCGAGAGGATCTGCGTATACGGAGATTATGACGCCGACGGCGTTTGCGCCACAGCCATCATGATACGTGCGCTGCGGCAGATGAACGCCGACGTTTTCTACTATATTCCGTCGCGCACGCAGGAAGGCTACGGCATGAACGACGCGGCGGTGGCGGGGATCGCGGCGCGCGGCGCGCGACTGATCGTGACCGTGGACTGCGGCGTTTCTTCCCGCGACGAAATCGCTTTCTGCCGTCGACTGGGCCTCGACGTCGTGGTGACGGATCATCATTTGCCTCAGGAGGGGCGCGTGCCCGATGCCGTCGTCGTCGATCCGCATCTGGACGGCGAAACGAGCCGCAATCTTTGCGGGGCGGGGGTAGCGTATATGCTGGCGCGCGAGCTGGTCGGAGAAAACGACGAGGCGTGCATATTGGCCGGAATCGCGACCCTGGCCGATAGTATGCCGATCGACGGGCTGAACCGTTCGCTGATCGCGCGGGCCGCGTCCATGATCGGGCGGCGCGGTCCGGCGGGTCTGAGGGCGCTGCTGGAGGTGGCCGGGGTCGATCCTGAAAATGCGGCGGTCGAGACGCTGGCTTATACGGTCGTGCCGCGCATCAACGCCGCGGGGCGTCTCGGCGACGCTTCGGTGGCGGTGGAGATGCTGATCGGAGACAGCGGGGACGCGGCCGTTCGCCTGGATCGGCTGAACGCCGAGCGTCAGCGGCTTTGCGCCGAGATCGCGGAACAGGCCGATACCATGCTGAAAGCCGGGCCGTTGCCGGGCGTGATCGTGCTGGCAGGCGAAAAGTGGAATCATGCCGTCGTGGGGATCGTGGCCTCGCGATTGGTCGAAAAATACAACCGTCCCGCGCTCCTCCTGGGCGCGGAAAACGACGAGGGGATCCGCACCGGCTCGGGGCGCAGCGTGGAGGGCTTTGATCTGTTCGGCGCGCTGAACGCCTGTAAAGACCTGCTGACCCGTTTCGGCGGTCACGTTATGGCGGCGGGTTTTTCACTGCGGAGCGAAAACGTGCCCGAACTGGCGCGGCGGCTCAACGAGATCTTTGATTCGCTGCCCGATCGGGAGAACCTGCTTTGCCGTAAAGAAAAATATGACTGCGATCTGCCGCTTTCGGCGTTCAATCTGTCCCTGGCAGAACAGTTGGCGCGCTTTGAACCGTGCGGAGAGGGAAACGAACCCCCGGTGCTTCGGCTGAACGCGTGCCGGATCGTTTCTTGGAAGCCGGTCGGGAAAGGAGGCGAACACGTCCGCGTCACGCTTTCCCAGGGCGGGACGACGGCGACGGCGGTGGCGTTTCGCGCCGCGGCGGATTTTGCCGCGGCAGGCAGACCGCTGCTGCTCGACGCGCTGGTTTCGGTGAGCGTTAATACTTATCAGGGACGCAAGAGCCCCTCGATGCGGCTGATTTCTTATCGATTGTGGAACGCGGCTGAACTGCTGGGCGCGTATGAGGAGGCCACGGACAGGCGGGAAAGGCCGGACGTCCGGCTTTCGCGCGACGATCTGGCCGCGAGATGGAGAGAACTCCGCGCCGCCGGCACCGTCAGTTTCGAACGCTACTGCGCCGTTCACGAAAAAAACGCGGCGGCGATCGCGGTTTTTCGCGAACTCGGCTTGCTTAAAATCGACACGGATGGTATAATAATTCTTATGCCGAAAGAAAAGGGCGGCGCGGATCTGAACGACAGCGCGCTTTTTAGACAGATCAAGGAACGGACGGAGTTTACCGATACCGGAAAAGACGATGAATGAGGAATTTCTGAAAAAACTGAACGAGTGCTTCAGCGGAGACCAGCGGGACATGATCCTGCGGGCTTATGATTTTGCCGCCAAAGCGCATGCCGGACAGAAAAGAGACTCCGGAGAGGAGTATATCATCCATCCGCTGGGCGTGGCCGTGATCCTGATGGAGCTGGGAATGGACGCCGACACCGTGGCGGCGGGTCTGCTGCACGACGTCATCGAGGATACGCCCTGCACCTATGAAGACATAAAAGAGGCGTTCGGCGTCTCGATCGCGGATCTGGTCGACGGCGTGACGCGATTGCTGCAGTTCAATTTTTCTTCGAAAGAAGAGGAAAAAGCGGAAAGCCTGCGCAAGATGTTTTTCGCCATGGCCAAGGATATCCGCGTCATCGTTATCAAACTGGCCGACCGTCTGCACAATATGCGCACGCTGGCGTACCGCGACCCGGTCAAGCAAAAGAGCAAGGCGCGCGAAACGCTGGACATCTATGCGCCTCTGGCCAACCGGCTCGGTATTTTCAATATCAAATGGGAACTGGAAGACCTGGCGCTGATGTACCTCGAGCCCGAGGCGTACCGCGAGCTAAAGGAAAAGGTCGCCATGAAACGCGACGAGCGCGAGGCTTACATCAAGACCGTCATCGACGCGATCCGCGCCAAAATGGACGAGGTCGGCATTGAGTGCGAGATCAGCGGCCGGCCGAAGCATTTCTACAGCATCTACAAAAAAATGAAGTATCAGAACAAGTCCTTCGATCTGATCTTCGACCTGATCGCGGTGCGAGTCATCGTCAAAACCGTCAAGGATTGCTACGCGGTGCTGGGCATCGTTCATACGATGTGGAAGCCGATTCCGGGCCGCTTCAAGGATTATATCGCCATGCCCAAGCCGAACATGTATCAGTCGCTGCATACGACGGTTATCGGCCCGAACGGCAGCCCTTTCGAGATCCAGATCCGAACGGAAGAAATGCACCAGACGGCGGAATTCGGCATCGCGGCCCACTGGAAATACAAAGAAGGACGCAACGTCGACACGGAGTTCGGCGAAAAACTGAATTGGGTCCGGCAGGTAGTCGAGTGGCAGAGCGATAAGGATTCCAAAGAATTCATGGACACGCTGAAGATCGATCTGTTCAGCGACGAGGTCTTCGTCTTTACGCCCAAGGGCGACGTAGTCGATCTGCCGATGGGCGCCACTCCTCTGGATTACGCGTATCATATCCATTCCGCGATCGGGAACAAATGCGTCGGGGCCAAGGTCAATAAGAAAATGGTCCCCCTGGACTACACGCTCAAGACCGGCGATATCGTCGAGATCGTCACCAGCGCCGCGTCCCACGGCCCTAGTCGCGACTGGCTCAATATCGTCAAGAGTTCCGAGGCGCGCAGCAAAATCCGCAGCTGGTTTAAAAAGGAGCTGAAGGAAGAGAATATCGTCAAAGGCAAGGATATTCTTGAGAAAGAAGCCAAGCGGCTCGGCTATCCGCTGTCGTCTCTGATGAAGAGCGAGTGGCTGGCGCCTTTGATGAAAAAATATACCTTGAACACGGTGCAGGATCTGTACGCCAGCATCGGCTACGGCGGTCTGGGCGTCAATCAGGTGCTACCGCGCCTGGTCGAGTCGTACCGACTGGAGATCGCGCGGGAGGAGGCGGCGCAGGAGAAACTTTCTGAGACCACGCAGAAAGCCGAAACGCCGGCGGCCCGGCACGGCGCCGACAGCAGCGGCGTCATCGTCAAGGGAGAGGAAAACATGCTCGTCCGGTTTGCGCACTGCTGCAATCCGGTCCCGGGCGATCCGATCATCGGGTATATCACCCGCGGCCGCGGCGTATCCGTGCATCGCGCGGATTGCCCGAATATCCATGATCTCGAGGCGGAACGCGCCATTGAGGTCGCGTGGAGCGAAAATCAACCGGAGATCACCTACAACGCCGATCTGCAGATCGTGGCGTATGACCGGGGAGGACTGTTCGCCAAGATCTCGGCGCTGATCGCGGAGAAAAAGATTCACATCAGCGCCATCAACGCCCGCAGCAAGGACGATATGGCCATCCTGAACCTGTCTCTTTGTGTCAGTTCGGCCGAGCAGCTCAGTTCCATCATGAAGGCGCTGCTTAAGCTCGGAGACGTGCTGGAGGTTTACAGAGTATAAAATGGAAATTTATTCGCGGGTTTGTACGCCGCTCAAAGAAAACAGCTATATCCTGATCGAAGGAGGGGACGCCGTTTTTGTCGACCCGAGCGGGAGAGCGGATTATCTGCTCGAAATCGCCCGGCAACGGGGCGCGACGCCGAGGGCGATCCTGCTGACGCACGGACACTTTGACCATATCATGGCTGTGGACGGGATCCTGGAGAAATTCAAGGTTCCGGTCTGCGTCCATAAAGCGGACGCTGCGGCGCTCGCTTCGCCGGAAAGCCGCGTGATTTATTTTTTCCGTCGGCAGAACCGTTTTGTTCCGGATACGCTGCTCGACGGCGGGGAAAGCCTGATTTTCGGGTCGATGCGCTTTGAAGTCATCCATACGCCGGGACACAGCAAAGGCGGCGTTTGTTATTATACGGGAGGCCGTCTTTTTTCCGGCGACACGTTGCTCAAAGGCACTGTGGGACGGTGGGACTTTGAGTACGGCTGCCGCGCCGAACTGGTAAAGAGTTTTGAAAAACTGATGCTCCTTCCGCCGGAGACGGTGGTTTATCCGGGGCATTATGACAAGACCACCATCGGCGAATGTCTGAAAATGAGGAATACGTTCTGATGCGCTTTCTGCTTAAAACCGATTGCTTGGGTTTTCGCTCCGACATTTGCGACGTGGTCCGTTTGTTCTATCCGGACGCGGAAATCACGCTCGAAGACCCTTATGATTTCATAATTGAACATATATGCATATATGAAAACGGAACACAGACCGATACCTGGACGCTGTCGGAGGACGGCGTCGGCGTTCTGCGTCGGAACACGCGCGTCAGCCGCGGCGTGGAGGGCGACGCGCTCACGGTCAAGCGCCTGCGCAAGAGAGCGGTCAAAATGGCGCTTTACGAACTGCTGAAAGCCCATACCGGTCGGCGTCTGCCGTGGGGTTCCCTGACGGGGATCCGTCCGACGGCGGTGGCCTATGAATTGATGGAGCACGGGGGACAGATCGAGGATCTGACCCGTATTTTTGACGTGTCCGAGGAAAAAACGGAGATCGTGCGCCGGATCCTGCGTCTTCAGCGCGGGCTGGTCGAGTATGAAGACGACGCGCTCGACGTCTATATCGGGATCCCGTTCTGCCGGACGAGATGCAGTTATTGCTCGTTCGCGGCCGTCGAGATCGGCCGCTATGCCGCCTGCGCATCTCCATATATGGACGCGCTGGAAAAGGAGATGCGCTTCACAGCGACATTGGCCGCCGAACTGCGAAAAAGGATCCGAGCCGTTTATATCGGCGGGGGCACGCCGACCGCGCTGGACGAACCGCTCTTTGACCGGTTGATGAAACTGACGGCGGAGCTGTTCGTTTCGGACGGCGTCGAGTTTACCGTGGAAGCAGGACGCCCGGATACGATCACGGCGGGTAAACTGACAAGTATGCGCGCCGCCGGCGTGGGCCGCGTGAGTATCAATCCGCAGACGATGAACGACGCGACGCTGGCGCGGGTAGGAAGGGCGCATACCGCCGAGGATATTTGCCGTTGCTTCGTCGCGGCGAGAGAACTCTTTCCCGTCATCAACATGGACCTGATCGCGGGACTGCCGGGTGAGAACGCCGGAGATTTTGCCGCGACGTTGAAGGCGGTCGGCGAGCTGGCGCCGGATAATCTGACCGTGCATACGCTGGCGCTGAAAAAGGGCTCGGCCCTGCGGCAGAGAGAGGAAGCTTATCCGCCGGCGGACGAAGTGGAGCGCATGTTGGCGCTGGCGGCAGACTTTACCGTCGAAAACGGCTATGAGCCGTATTATCTGTATCGCCAGAAATACATGACGGGGAATTTCGAAAACGTCGGCTATACGCGGCCGGGCGCCGTGTGCCGTTATAACATCGACATCATGGAGGAGACGACGAGCATCGCGGCGCTCGGCGCCGGCGCCATCAGCAAACGCGTGTATCCGACCGGCGGCCGCATCGAGCGCTCGCCCGATCTGCGGGACGTGCGTCTCTATATCGACGGCGTGGACGAAATGAACGAGCGAAAAAGGAGATTGTTTACCGACTGAGACGACCGGACTTTCCGGTCGTTTTCGTTGATCGGCGCCGATTCCCGCCGCCCGTGTCGAAAACGGCACGCTCCTTGTTCACGCGCGATTTCTCGTTGACAATACCTTGTTTCTGTATTAAATTATATTTATCAGAGAAGCGATGAGAGAAACGATGGCATTTTCCGCGCAAGCGGTCGCCGCGTGTCTTATTCCGTCCCCTGCGCTTGCTTGGGACGATTTTTTTAAGGAGCGGTTATGCTGACCAAATGTCCAAAAGGTACCAAGGATGTAACGCCGCAGCAGAGCTATAAGTGGCATTACGTCGAGAATATGATCCGCGATATTACGGCTCGCTATGGCTACCGCGAAGTACGCACGCCGGTTTTTGAGCATACGGAGCTTTTTGCGCGCGGGATCGGAGATACGACCGACGTGGTGCAGAAAGAGATGTATACCTTTCTCGACAAGGGCGGCCGCAGCGTTACTCTGAAGCCGGAGGGGACCGCCGGAGCGGCCCGCGCTTACATTGAAAACAATCTGAGCAACGAGCCCCGTCCCGCCAAGATGTATTATTTCACGCCGGTTTTCCGGTATGAGAATCCCCAGTCGGGCAGACTGCGCGAGCATCATCAGTTCGGCGTGGAGGTCTTCGGCGCCGGCGAGCCGAGCATCGACGCCGAGATCGTGGCGCTGGCGTCGGAGGTTTTCGATAAACTCGGGATCCGGGGCGTGCGTCTCAATATCAACAGCATCGGATGCCCGACCTGCCGCGCGCGCTACAACGAAGCGCTCCGCGCCTATCTCGAACCTAAAAAGGAAGCGTTGTGCGAACTGTGCCGCGGACGGGCCGAAAAGAACCCGATGCGCGTCATCGACTGCAAAAATCAGCGCTGCCAGGAGCAGATCCGGGACATTCCCCTGATGCTGGATTATCTGTGCGACGATTGCAAAGCGCATTTTGCGGCTTTCCGCAGCCACCTCGACGCGCTGGGCATTGCCTATACGGTCAACGGCCGGATCGTGCGGGGATTGGATTATTACACCAAAACGGTCGTGGAATTCATCGCCGACGTCGGAGACGGCGAACTGACCGTATGCGGCGGCGGACGCTACGACGGACTGATCGCACAGTTGGGCGGAGAGGCGACCTGCGGTATCGGTTTCGGCATGGGGATCGAACGGCTCCTTATGGTCATGGAGAAGTGCGGCGTCGTCATTCCCGAACCGAGGCTGACGGACGTTTTCATCGCTTCGCTCGGCGAGCGTGCGCAGCGTGAGGGACTTCGGCTCTGCGCGGCTCTGCGCGCCGCCGGCGTGAAAGCGGACGTGGATCACTGCGGCCGGAGTTTCAAGGGGAAATTCAAGTACGCCGACAAGATCGGCGCGCCCATCGTCTGCGTGATGGGGGACGACGAGTTGGACGCCGGCGCGGTCAAGCTGCGCCTGATGAAACAGAGCAAGGAGATCACGGTCGCGTTGGACGACGCGATCGACTCGATAAAAGGAGAATTGGAACATGAGTGAATTGTTAGCAGGATGGAAGAGAACGCATTTCTGCGGACAGATCGGTCTGGAGGATTGCGGGAAGGAAGCCGTTATGATGGGCTGGGTACAGGTGCGCCGCGACCTGGGCGCCGTGATTTTCGTCGATCTTCGGGACAAGACGGGTCTCGGTCAGGTCGTTTTCGACAAGAGCCTGTGCCGTCATTTCGATAAAGCGGAGCAGATTCGCAGCGAGTACGTCATCGCCGTTCAAGGCGTGATCCGCCCGCGCAGTCCCGAGACCGTCAACCCCAATATGGTCACCGGACAGGTGGAGCTTAAAGCGACGGATATCAAGGTGCTGTCCGCCTCCGAGACGCCGCCTTTTGAGATCGACGACGATACCGCCGTCAACGAGACGCTGCGTCTGAAATACCGTTACCTGGATCTGCGCCGTCCGTCCATGCAGAGCAATCTGTTCCTGCGCTCGAAGGTCTGCTCGATCGTGCGGAATTTCCTGGCTGAAAACGGATTCACCGAGATCGAGACGCCGATCCTGTGCAAGAGCACGCCCGAGGGCGCGCGTGATTATCTGGTGCCGAGCCGCGTGCACGAGGGCGAGTTTTACGCTTTGCCGCAGTCGCCGCAGCTTTTCAAGCAGATCCTGATGGTTTCGGGCATGGACCGCTATTATCAGATCGCCCGCTGCTTCCGCGACGAAGACCTGCGCGCCGATCGTCAGCCGGAGTTTACCCAGATCGATATGGAGCTTTCCTTTGTGGAAGAAAACGACGTCATGGAGGTCAACGAGCGGCTCATGGCGCGGATCTTCAAGGAATGTCTTGGCTACGAAATGAGTTTGCCTCTGAAACGCATCACCTGGCAGGAAGCCATGGATAAATACGGTTCGGATAAGCCCGATCTGCGTTTCGGTCTGGAAATGGTCGACGTTTCCGATCTGGTCAAGGATACGGAGTTCAAAGCCTTTGCCGGCGCGGTGGCCGCGGGCGGCAGCGTGCGCGCCATCAACGCCAAGGGCTGCGTCAACATCCTGGCCCGCCGCGAAATCGACGCGCTGGGCGAATTCGTCAAGACTTTCAAGGCGAAGGGTCTGGCGTGGATCAGCCTGAAAGAAGAGGGCATCCAGTCGGCCATCACCAAGTTCTTTACGCCGGAGCAGACCGACGCGATCATCAAGAGATTGGACGGACAGACCGGCGATATCCTGTTCTTTATAGCGGACAGCAAAAACGAGATCGTCTACAAAGCGCTGGGCGAGCTTCGTCTGCGTCTGGGCAAGCGTCTCGATCTCATCGACAAGAACGATTTCAAATTCTGCTGGGTGACGGAATTCCCGTTGTTGGAGTATAGTGAAGAAGAACAAAGACTGGTCGCCGTGCACCATCCTTTCACCAGTCCCATGGACGAGGATCTGTCCCTGCTCGATACCGATCCGCTGCGCGCCCGCGCCAAAGCGTACGACATGGTGCTCAACGGCGTGGAACTGGGCGGCGGTTCGATCCGGATCCACGTCGCCGACGTGCAGGAGAAAATGTTCCAGCTCATCGGCCTGGACGAACAGACGGCTCACGAGCGGTTCGGTTATCTGCTCAACGCGTTCCGTTACGGCGTGCCGCCCCACGGCGGTCTGGCTTTCGGTCTGGACCGTCTGGTTATGCTGCTCGCGGGCAAGGATTCCATCCGCGACGTCATTGCTTTCCCGAAAGTGCAGAACGCTTCCTGCCTGATGACCGACGCGCCGACGCCGGTCGACGACAAGCAGCTGCGCGAGCTGCACATCCGGGTCGACAAGCGACATGATTGAGATCGGCGAAGTCGTTTCCGCAGCCGACGGTAAGGTGACCGTGCGTTTTGCGCGCACGTCGGCCTGTGGAAAGTGCACGGCCTGCGGGATGAGGGAGGATCAGACAGAGGTCCTGCTGGAGTTTGAGGAAGAAGGGCTTTCGGTCGGTGAAAAAGTCCGCGTGGAAATGCCGAGCGGCGGATTCGCCGTTTCGGTGCTGATCCTGTACGGGATCCCGCTGCTGATGCTGTTTGCCGGTCTGCTGATCGGGCTTGCGGTTTTTTCCGGACCGCAGCGCGAACTGTTGGCCGCGCTGACGGCGCTTGGGGCGACGGCGCTGACTTACGGAGTCATCAAATTCTGGGATCACAAGCTGAAAAAAGCGAGACTTTTTCAGCCGAGGCTGATAAAAAAGGAGGAAATCATATGAGCGGAATGCATATTCTGACCATCACGGACGAGTCGTTTGACACGGCCGTTGGATCGAACGGTACGGTATTGGTGGATTTCTGGGCGCCGTGGTGCGGTCCGTGCCGCATGCTCGGTCCCGTGATCGAGGCGCTGAGCGAGGACTATGCCGGGCGCGCACGCGTCGGGAAAGTCAACGTCGACGAAAACAAGGAGGCGGCAGCGCGGTTCGGCATCATGTCCATCCCCACGGTGCTGATTTTTAAGGACGGTAAATTGGTAGAAAAGTCGCTCGGTTACAGAAGAAAAGAAGAAATCGCGGCGCTTTTGGAGAAGCACATCTGATAAGGAGAAAAAACGAATGATCGATCTGAAGACCGTTTACGAAGTGGACAGCGCAGTCGCTGCCGCCATGGAGGAAGAATTGACGCGGCAGCGCAACCATATTGAGCTGATCGCCTCGGAGAATTTTGTCAGCCCCGCCGTTCTGGCGGCTATGGGCAGCCATCTGACCAACAAATACGCAGAAGGGTACCCGGCCCACCGGTATTACGGCGGATGCGAGTATGTCGATAAGATCGAAGAACTGGCCCGGCAGCGCGCCTGCGAGGTTTTCGGTTGTGAGCACGCCAACGTGCAGCCGCATGCCGGCGCACAGGCCAATCTGGCTGTGTATTTCGCTATGCTCAAGCCCGGCGATACGATCCTGGGCATGAGTCTGGCGCACGGCGGTCATCTGACTCACGGCAGTACGGTCAATCTTTCCGGCACCTATTACAAAACGGTTTCCTACGGCGTTACGCCGGACACGAACCTGATCGATTACGACGAAGTGGAGCGTATCGCGCGGGAAACCAAGCCCCGCATGATCGTCGCCGGCGCGAGCGCTTATCCGCGGATCATCGATTTTCCGCGGCTGCGCGCCATCGCCGACGAGGTCGGAGCTTATCTCATGGTAGATATGGCCCATATTGCCGGCTTGATCGCCGGCGGCGCGCATCCGTCCCCCGTGCCGTACGCCGATTTCGTCACGTCCACGACGCACAAGACCCTGCGCGGTCCGCGCGGCGGCATCATCCTGTGCAAAGAGCGTTACGCCAAAGCCGTTGACAAAGCGGTCTTCCCCGGCACGCAGGGAGGTCCTTTGATGCACGTCATCGCCGGGAAAGCCATCTGCTTCGGTGAAGCGGCCAGACCGGAGTTCGCGCAGTACGCGCATCAGATCGTCCGGAACGCGAAGGCTATGGCGGACGAGCTGCTGGCCGGCGGCATGAAACTGGTCAGCGGCGGCACGGACAACCATCTGATGCTGGTTGATCTGACGGAAACGGACGTGAGCGGAATGGAGCTTCAGATCCTGCTCGATCAGGCCAACATCACCGCCAATAAAAACTCGATCCCGTTTGACAAGGCCGGTCCCGTCGTGACCAGCGGCATTCGCCTGGGCACCGCGGCGGTGACGACGCGCGGGATGAAAGAAGAGGAGATGCGCCTCATCGCCCGCTGGATCATGAGACTGATCCGCGAGAAGGACGCCGCTGTTGAAGAGGTAAAACGCGAGGTAATCGATCTGACGGATCGTTATCCGCTTTACAGTCGTGATATTCTTAAATAATTAGATTTTACGGAGGAAAAGAAGATGAGTGACATCGTAGTAGCCGGTCATATTTGTTTCGACGTGATTCCCGGTTTCCGCAAGCAGGGGAAAACCATGGAGGAGCTGTTTGTTCCCGGCAAGCTGATCAATATGGACGGCTGCAAGTGCTCGACCGGCGGCCCTGTTTCCAATACGGGCATCGCGCTGGCCATTCTGGGCCAGGACGTCAGCCTCATGGGAAAAATCGGTAACGATATGTTCGGCAACGCCATGCTCGACCTGCTGAAAAAGGGCGGTTTTGAAAAGGGCATGATTAAGGTCGACGGCGAAAACACCTCGTATACCGTCGTTATCGTACCTCCGGGCTATGACCGTATTTTCCTGCATCATACCGGCGCGAACGACACCTTTGTCGCGGACGATATCGATTATGATTTTGTCAAGCAGGCGAAACTGTTTCATTTCGGGTATCCGCCGCTGATGAAAAAAATGTACGAGAACGACGGACGCGAGCTTGTTGAGATCTTCAAGAGGGTCAAAGCGCTCGGCGTGACGACCAGTCTGGATATGAGCCTGCCGGACGCCAACTCCGACAGCGGCAAAGCCGACTGGGAGAAGATCCTGTCCAACCTGCTTCCCTACGTGGACATCTATATGCCCAGCGTGGAGGAGACCATGTACATGATCGCGCGCGACGAATTCGTCAAACTGAACAACGCGGCCGTCGGCGGTCACGATATCCTCGACGCGCTGGATCTCAACGTGCTGCCTGAACTGGGCGACAAGCTTATCAAGCTGGGCGCCAAGGTCGCCGTCATCAAGTGCGGCGTGCGCGGCTATTATGTCCGTACCGCCCGCGACCTGTCCGGTTTCGGCAAAGCCAAACCGGCCGATATCGCCGACTGGACGAACCGCGAGCTGCATGAAGAGAGCTTCCACGTCGAGCACGTCGCGGCGGCCACCGGCAGCGGCGACAGCAGCATCGCCGGTTTCCTGGCGGCGTTCATGAACGGCGAGACCTTGGAAGAGTGCATGAAGGTCGCCTGCGCCGTCGGCGGCGAGAACGTACAGGTGTTCGACGCGCTTTCCGGCATCAAATCCTGGGATGAGACCAAAAATCTGATGAAAGATTGGCCGAAGAACAAGACCGTCGTCAGCGGCGATTACTGGCAGTATGACGCGGCGAAAAAGAATTGGAGAGGCAGAAAAGATGGCGAAAGATAAAAAAGCGTTTATCGTTCCGCATACCCATTGGGACAGAGAATGGCGCTATCCCATCTGGCAGAACCGGATGCTGCTCGTGCAGTTTTTCGACGAGCTGTTCCGTATTCTGGAGCATGACGAGAACTATCGCTGCTTCGTGCTGGACGGGCAGAGCATCGCCGTGGAGGATTATCTCGAGGTACGGCCCTGCGACACGGAGCGCGTGAAGAAATACGTTTCCGAAGGGCGCATCGTTATCGGGCCGTGGTATACGCTGCCGGATCTGTATCCGCTTGACGGAGAATGTCTGGTGCGTAATCTGCTCAAGGGGATCCGCTATTGCGACAAGCTCGGCGGCCACCTCAAGGGCATCGGGTACAATTCCTTCGGCTGGGGTCAGATTTCGCAGTTCCCGCAGATCTATGCGGGCTTTGGCGTCGATTTCATCATCGCGGCCAAAAACGTCAGCAAAAAGCGCGCGCCCGTCAGTGAGTTCCTGTGGACGGCGCCGGACGGCACGCAGATCCTGACGACCCGCCTCGGCAAAGACGCGCGCGCCAATTTCTTCATGAACGCGTATATCCCGATCATGTTCGACAAAACGTACAAGAGCGACGAGTACAATTATACCTACGGACAGAACGGGAATCTGTATCACGACGCCTCGGCGGAGAATTTCTATAAGGACTATTTCAACCTCAACAGCAAGCCCTCCATTCACGACAACCGTCTTCACGACGCCATTGCCGAGGCGTGGAAGGGCGCGGAGGCCACGACGGTCAAGGACAAGAGACTGCTGATGAACGGCAGCGATTTTTCCACGCCGCAGCCTTTCCTGTCCGAGATCATCCGCAAAGCCAACGCGTCGTTCGACGATATTGAGTTCGAGCATACCACGCTGAACGATTATGTCGAGGCGCTGCGCAAGGAGATCAAACTCGACGAGCTGCCCGTCGTCAAAGGCGAGCTGCGCGACGGACCGTCCTTTGCCTGCTCGGGCAATGCGCTGACCACCCGTCCGCGTATCAAAATGCTCAACAAACTCGTGCAGAATAATCTGCTGCTGCAGGCTGAGCCGCTGAGCGTCATGGCCAAGAAACTCGGCGCGCGCTATCAGAAAGAAATGCTGGCGCTGGCGACTACGTTCATGCTTCGCTCGCACGCGCACGACAGCCTGAACGGCGTGACGCAGGACAAAACCGCCGAGGATACGATTTATCAGATGAATCAAGCGCTGGAGCTGGCGCAGGTCGTGGCCGATCACGCCTGCGGTTATATCGTCAGCCAGTTGGATATGTCCGGCTTTGCCGCCGACGACGTAGTCCTGACGGCCGTCAACTCCCTGCCGTATCCGCGCCGCACCGTCGTCAAACTCGGCGTCGAGTTCCCCGTGGAGAAGGAAGTCTGGGATTTCGACATCGTCGACAGCGAAGGGCGCGTCGTTCCCAAGCAACTGGTCAGCCGTGACAGCCGTACCGTGCCTGTGCACGATATCGAGAGCCGGCCGTTCCCGTTCTATGCGGACAGTTTCGTCTGCTACGCCGAAATCGAAGTGCCGGCCTGCGGCTACAATACCTATCGCCTCGTGCCGACGGAGACCTATAACCGCAAGGCGGTATTCTGGAAACCCATGCGTACGACCGACGGCCGCGAGATCGCCCGCGATACGAACCGCATGGAGAACGAGTATCTCGCCGTGACGGTCAACGGAAACGGTACCGTCGATATTTTGGACAAGGAGACCGGTAAGGAATACAAGAGCCTCAACTACGTCGAGGATACCGGGGACGCCGGCGACTACTGGGTCTATTATCCGCCGTATGAAAACAAGACTTTTTCGTCCAAAGGCGCCGCGGCCGAGGTCTATCTGACGGACAACGGCGACCTCAGCGCCACGATCGGCGCGTCCTACCGGATCGACGGTATGCCGGTCGAAGCGCTCTATACGCTTGAAAAGGGCAACCGCAACCTCAAAGTGCGTCTGACCGTGGACAACAATAAATACGACCATCGGGCGCGCGTGTGCTTTGATACCGGCGTGAAAGCCGACCACGTCGACGCGGGCGGGCTTTTCACCGTGGATAAGCGGGATCTTCTGCCCGAGGTCAACGACGGACGGTATTACAATGAAATGCTGACCCAGCCCATGCAGGGTTTCGTGAGCATGGGCGACTTCAGCGTGCTTTCCAACTGCTTTACCGAGTATGAACCGGACGCAAGCGGCAAGCTCAGCGTAGGTCTGTTCCGCGCCGTGCCGAACGTGATCTGCACCGAGTTCCGGTCGGCGGGCGTTTTCAAGGATCAGCACGGCGGACAGAGCCAGGGCAAACTGGTTTACGATTACGCGATTCGCATCGGCGGCGGCAATATTTATAAGGAAAATCAGATCCAGTTCACGCCGCTCAAGCTTGTTCAGACCAGCCATACCAACGGGACCCGTCCGCTGCGCGCAAGCCTGCTGGAGATCAAGGGCGACGTCGTGGTTTCGGCCATCAAGGAAGCTGAGGACAGCACGGACGACGTCATCCGCGTGTTCAACACCGGAGACGACGGCGTCAGCGCGACGATCGAAGGCTTTGAGCATTTTGAACTGATTAACTTGAACGAAGAAAAACAGGCTGATTGCGGCAAAACCGTCAGCGTCGGCGGTCACAAGATCGTCACGCTCAAGGTAAAATAAAGATGAACGAACACATCCGGAAACTGATCTTGATATTGGAACAGGGCGGCGCAGACGCCGCCCTTGTTTCAGCTAACGTCAATCTCTGTTATCTGACGGGCGGCGTATTCGACGGTTGGCTCTACGTGACGGCCGACGGCACGGAAACGCGCTTCGTGCGGAGCGGGGAGGGCGTGCGCGTTCGTAAACCCGAGCAGATCCCGGAACTGCTCGCGTCGCAGCCGGCCTCCGTCATGCTGGAGGACGATTATCTGTCCGCCCGCGAATATGCCCGTCTGGCGGCGCTGTTTCCCGGCGCGCGTCTCGTACCCGACGAACTGCGCCGGATCCGCGCCGTGAAAACGCCTGACGAGATCGCCCGGATCCGGGCGTCGGCCGACGCGCAGAAAGAACTCTATGCCGCTATCCCCGCGCTGTTCCGGCCGGGCATGACGGATACCGAACTGGAAGCTGCCGTCGAATATCGCGCGCGCCTGCTGGGCGACACGAGGATGTTCCGCCTTTTCGGCGGGAAAATGGAGCTCTACGGCGGCAGTCTGCTCGCCGGAGACAACGCCGGCGTGGCGGCGCCCTATGATTTTGCCATGGGCGGCGCGGGCGTGCATCCGTTTAATCCCATCGGCGCCTGCGGCCGGGTTATTGAGCCGGGTATGACGGTCATGGTGGACTATAGTTTAAATAAGGACGGGTATTTGTGCGATATGACCCGGACTTTCGGCTATCAATGCACAGATGAGCGCGTGAGCAGGTGTATGGACGCCGCGTCGGAGATCCTCGGGACGTGCGCGCCCATGCTTCGGGCGGGAACGCCGGTACGGGAGATCTATGACCGTTCGCTGGCGATCGTGGAAGCGCGCGGTTTGTCCGGACAGTATATGCTGGCTTTCAATAATACGCGGTTTCTGGGACACGGCGTAGGGCTCGAGATCAACGAGCCGCCCGTCATAACCGCATCGAAAGGGACGCTGGAGGCTGGGATGGTCGTGGCGCTGGAACCCAAATTCTTTGTGCCGGGCATCGGCGCGGCCGGGATCGAGAACACCTACGTCGTCGGAGAGAACGGACCGGAAAACCTGACGGCGTTTCCCGATAGCTTGCTTGAACTGACAGATTAAGACTTTATTTTTTAAAAAAACAAGATTGGGTGTTGATTTTGTTATAAAGCTGTGTTACAATACAGTAAATAAAACACAGGAGGTATCATCATGGGAAAATTTGTTCTGAAACAGACTGCCACCGGCTTTAAATTCGATCTGAAAGCGGGCAACGGCGAGATCATCGCCAGCTCGGAGATCTACAAGACCGAAGCCAGCTGCCTGAACGGCATCGACAGCGTCAAGAGAAACTGCGTCGGTGAAGTCGAAGACCAGACCGTGGAAGGCTTCGAGAAGAAGAAGCATCCGAAATTCGAGGTTTTCAAGGACAAGGCCGGCGAGTATCGCTTCCGTCTGAAAGCACGCAACGGCGAAACCATCGCCACCGGCGAAAGCTACAAGACCAAACCCAGCTGCCTGAACGGCATTGAGACCATTAAGAAAAACGCTCCCGAAGCGCCGATCGACAAAATCTGATCCGGAAAAAACTCTTCGGGGCGTCTTCCGCACGGAAGACGCCCCGAATTCTTTTACGCTTGGGAAGCGGCGGGACGGAACGGTCCCGTCGGACAAAAAAAGAAGGGAGAAACCGCAAATTCTCCCTTCATATAGCTTGTAGAAAAACTATTGCAGGCGCTCTTCCTGCTTTTTTTCTTTTTTGGTCAGAGCGGGAAAGCCGTCGCGCGCTTTTTTATAGCGTCGTCCGGCGAAAAAGAACACGCCGATAAGGATGAAAATGACGGCCAGGCACAGTCCGAGCAGAGCGAAGACCCATTCGTTTCCCTCGATCACGAGGGGGACGGTTTCGGCGGAAAGATACGGCATAGCTTATTCCTCCTTTCCGGCGTCCGGCGGCGCGGGTTCGTCGGCTTTTTTATTCTTCAGGAAAAAGTATACGCCGATGCCGGCGGCGGCGATGAGAAGGGCGATCCCGAGATACAGAGCGATCATGGTGCCGTCCGGCTGCACAGGCGTATAAGGGGGTTCCGTATACGGAACGAAGGGAGTCGGTGTGGGCGACGCCTCCGGCGAGAGGGTCGCTATCAGCATGCCGGATAAAGAAACGAGCGAAGCCGGAAGTTTACCAATCATCATCATATCCTCCGTAGACGCTTTCATTGTATGCGCTCAGGCGGCGCTTGTCAAGAGGGAATCGTCTGTCTGCAAGCCTGTTTTTCCCGCGCAACAATTTGTTTGCGTACCGGGCTTTCCCGTGCTATAATGGGACAAAAGGAGACGCCTATGCCGCAGTATTTTGAATCCAGACCCGAAACCGAAAGCCGCCCGGAGCTTGTCGAGACCGAGCTGTTCGGCCGCAGGCTCCGCTTTGTGACGGACAGCGGCGTGTTTTGTCGCGGAAAGCTGGACTACGGTACGGAAACGCTGCTGCGCGCGCTGCCTTTTGAGGAGCTTGGAAACCGTGTGCTGGAAGTCGGCTGCGGCTGGGGCCCGATCTGTTGTACGGTCAAAGCGATGAGACCGGACGCGTTTGTCACGGCTGTGGACGTGAACGAGAGAGCCGTGGCGCTGACGGCGCGCAATGCCCGCGATAACGGCCTGGTTGTCGACGTGCGCGTTTCAGATGCGCTCGACGGAGTGGAGGGTCTGTTCGACACGATCCTGACCAATCCGCCGATCCGCGCCGGGAAAACCGTGATCTACCGGATCTTTTCACAGTCGTACGAACATCTGGTGCCGGGCGGCCGGCTCTATCTCGTGATCCGGAAGCAGCAGGGCGCGCCCAGCGCCGTGAAATTCCTGAAGACGCTTTTTTCAGGCGTGGAGATCGCGGACCGTTCCGCCGGCTATCAGGTGATCGTATGTACAAAATAGACCAAATCGAGACCGTCCTGTTCGATCTGGACGGCACGCTGACGGACAGCGGGCCCGGCGTGATCAACGCCGTCGGCTACGCGATTGAAAAACTGGGCCTGCCATATCTGCCGCCGGAGGAGCGAGCTTACTTCGTCGGGCCGCCCCTGCTGAAAGCTTTTGAAGAAAAACTCGGGCTTTCGGGAGAAACGGCGCAGGAGGCCGTACGGCTTTTCCGCGAGTATTATGTCCCGACCGGCGTGTATGAGAACGCGCTTTATCCCGGTGTTGCGGATATGCTTGCACGCTTGCGCGCCGCCGACCGCCGATTGATGGTCTGTTCGGCCAAGCCGCAGTTTCTGGCGGAAAAAGTGCTGGAGCATTTCGGGATCGGTTCGTATTTTGAAATCGTCGCAGCCGCCGCGCTCAACGGCGAGTATACGCAGAAAAACGCGATCATCAGACGGCTGTTCGAGCAGAACCGGATCGGTCCGGCCGTACTGGTCGGGGACAGACGCTTTGACTGTGAAGCGGCGCGGCACGCGGGGATCCTTGCGGCAGCCGTCACATGGGGCTATGCGGCTCCGGGCGAGTTGGCCGCCGCCGGGCCGGATTATACGGTGGATTCGCCGGCGCAGCTGACGGATCTGATCTTGTTGGGAGGAAAAGGATAATGCCCGTAAAGAAAACCGTTATTATTGCACTGTGTTGTCTGACCGTGCTGATTTTTGCGCTGATGTTTATTTTTCGCGGCGTCACCTCCGTGGAAATGACGTTTACCGACGAAGCCGGGCAGGTGATCTGGTCGTACCGTTCGACCGATCGGACCGAATGCAACGAATTGGTCACGGCCGTGACGCGTGACGAAGCCGTCGCCGTTCCTTCCGACGGACAGCTGATGAACGGCCGTCTTGTCGTGACCTTCTCTTTTTTGACCGACAGCGTCAACGATTTCGTGATGGACAGTCCGACTCACGACGGCAAACTGGTCATTCGCAACAGTCAGGGCGACTGCGTGATGAGCGATGAGACCAAAGCGGTCTTTCAGCGTTTCATCGAAGCGCATTCTCCTGAGAAAGAATAATTAATGATTGTAATTTTTCTGCGCATATGTTAAAATAAAAAAAGAATTTTTTCGCGACATATCCGAAAGATCGGAAAAACTCTAAATACTTATATTGTTGGAGGAATTGATTATGTTTTGCAAGAATTGCGGAGCGCAGCTGAAGGACGGCGACAAGTTCTGCCAATCCTGCGGTGCCAGAGTAGCCGAGCCCGTCGTGGTTGAAAGAGTAGAGACCCAGCCTCAGCCCGCGCCGAATTATCAGGCTGCCCCGAACTATCAGGCGGCTCCGCAGGCCGCTCCGGTCACCAACGGCGTCGTCGCGGCGGTGGACTGCAACAAGGGGAATACCAGCGCCATCGTTCTGCTGATTCTCAGCATCCTTTCCTGCAGCGGTTACAGCGGCTCGCTCATCCTGGCGATCGTTTCGCTGATCCTGTGGGGCAACGGGAAAAAGCAGCTCCTCGCCGGTAATACGGAAGGCGGCCTCCGTCTGCAGAAGATCGCCCGGATCCTCAGAAAGATCGGCTGGGCGCTCTTGATTGTGACGTTCGTTTTCACGCTGATCTATGTGATCCTTTACGGCACGACTGTCTTGCCCGAGATTATGAAAGACATGAACCTCAATTGATAAAACCGATCGGAACGGGGTATTCTATTTCCATACCCATATCGAAAGGATCAAACTATGCTGATTTGTAAGTATTGCGGCCAGGAGATCAAAGGAAAGTTCTGCACCGAATGCGGCCGCAGCGCCGAAGAAGCCGGCGTCGAACAGGTCGTTGATACCGCCGCGGAGGAAGCGGCGGAGGCGACCGTTTCACCGGTGGACGACGAACGGATGATCGGACAGACCGTAGAAGAAGAAAAGACGGCGACTGAAGAAAAAACGGTCGATCCGGAGCGGGAAGAAAGACTGCAGAAGGCCCGCGCCTACGGCATCGCGCCGCAGATCGTTCTCATTATCGTCGGATGCCTTTGCTGCGCGCCGGTGAACGTGGTGTCCATTATTCTGTCCTTTGTTTCCATTGCCAATCGCAATTCCATGCAGACCCTGCTGGCGGCCGGACGGGAGGACGAGGCGCTGGATCGTTATGACAAAGCGACGAGCGCGTTCCGTTGGTCCTGGATCACGCTGATCATTTCCCTCGCCGTGGGCGCCGTCGCTTTCGGCATCGGCTTTGCCGCCGGGCTGATCAAAATGTCGTGAACGACCTCGGCAAGAAAAAAAGAGTTTTCAGAAGACTCGCAGGCACAGGCATCATCGTCCTGTGCCTTTTCTTGCTGGCGGCCGGTTTTTGGTGGGACGTGGAAGCCAGCACGCTCGACGTCTGTCTCGTCCACAGATTGACGGGCTTGGACTGCCCCGGCTGCGGGATGACGCGGGCGTTTCATTGTCTGCTGCATCTGCGTATCGCCGACGCGCTGGATTACAACGTTTTCAGCCCGGTCGTTTTTCTTCTGATCGCCGCGCTGATCGTGACGATCGAAGCCGATCTGCTGTTGGACAAAAAGCTCTTTCAGCACGTTCCCCCTTGGCCTCTGGTCGCGCTGCTGGCGGCGCTGCTGGTTTTCGGCGTCGTTCGCAATATCCCGATCGAACCCTTTACTTACCTGCACACGTAAAATCCGCTTTACATTCCCAAGGGCTTCATATATAATAATTTAAAAGCTATGACGGAGACAAGGTCTCCCCGTAAACCCGCCTTCCAGAGAGCGCTTCCCGGCTGAAAGAGCGCGGCGGGCCCGGGGCGGAATATCCCTCCATCAGCCTGCCCGCCGAACGAGTCCTTCAGTAAGCGGGCACGTCCGGGCCGCGTTATCGGTTTCGGCGGTGTCAGCCGCGTCTGCGTTTTAGGTGGTCAACTGTCCTATACGGGCAGTTTTTTTATGAAAGGATGATTCTGATGTACAAACCGGTAAAGACAGACCTTGATTTCATCGAGCGGGAACAGGAGATCCGCGCGTTCTGGAAGGAGAACGATATCTTCGGGGCCAGCGTCCGAAAGAACGAGGGACACGAAGAGTTCACGTTCTACGACGGGCCTCCGACGGCCAACGGCATGCCGCATATCGGCCACGTGCTGACCAGAACGATCAAGGACATCATTCCGCGCTATAAAACGATGAAAGGTTATCACGTCCTGCGCAAAGCCGGATGGGACACGCACGGTCTGCCCGTCGAGCTGGAGGTCGAAAAGCAGCTTGGCATCAACGGAAAGCCTCAGATCGAGAAATACGGCATCGAGCCCTTTATCGCCAAATGCAAAGAGAGCGTGTGGAAATATAAGGGCGAGTGGGAGATCATGTCCGATAAGATCGGGTATTGGGCGGACATGAAGAATCCCTATATTACCTATGACAACAAGTACATCGAGTCCGTCTGGTGGTCGATCAAGCAGATCGCGGACAAGGGTTTGCTTTACAAGGGCCATAAGATTGTGCCGTATTGCCCGCGCTGCGGAACTGCGCTGTCGAGCCACGAGGTGGCCCAGGGCTATAAGGACGTGAAGGAAACCTCCGTTTTCGTTCGTTTCAAGGTGAAAGGTCAGGAGAATCTGTACCTGGCGGCCTGGACGACCACGCCCTGGACGCTGCCGAGCAACGTCGCGCTCTGCGTCAACGCCGACGAGGAGTACGCTTATTCCGTCGCGGGCGACGGAGACACCTATATCACCGCCGCGGCGCTGGCCAGGACCGTGCTGGGCGACGAGATCACGACAGTCAAAACCGTGCGCGGCGCGGAACTGGTCGGCATGGAATACGAGCCGCTGTTTGATTTCGCCGCCGGCGCCAAAAACGCTTTCCGCGTCGTGGAGGACGGCTACGTCACGCTGACGGACGGCAGCGGTATCGTTCATATCGCGCCGGCGTTCGGTGAGGACGACGCCCGGGTGGGGCGCCGCTTCGGACTGCCTTTCGTTCAGTTCGTCAACGAACAGGGCCGCCTGACCGAGGAGACCGGTCGTTATGCCGGCATGTTCGTTAAGGACGCCGACAAGCCCATCATCGCCGACCTGAAAGCGTCCGGCAAGCTGATGAAGGCCATCCCCTTCGAGCACAGCTATCCT
Organism: Eubacteriales bacterium; assembly: GCA_018385275.1. GTDB lineage: Bacteria > Bacillota > Clostridia > Christensenellales > MB2-83 > MB2-83. Next base: position 55,611 of record JAHAZM010000022.1, read on the forward strand.
TTCTGCTGGCGCTGCGACACGCCGCTGATCTATTATGCGCGCAGTACGTGGTTCATCAAGGTCACGGCCGTCAAGGATAAGCTGATCGCCAACAATAATCAGATCAACTGGTATCCCGACACCATCAAGCAGGGGCGGATGGGGAATTTCCTCGAAAACGTCATCGACTGGGGCCTGAGCCGCGAGCGCTATTGGGGCACGCCGCTTCCCGTGTGGGAGTGCGAATGCGGGCATCATCACGTCATCGGCAGCATCGCGGAGCTGAAAGAGCTGGGCGATAACGTGCCGGAGAATATTGAACTGCATAAGCCCTTTATCGACGCCGTCACGCTCCGCTGTCCCAAATGCGGCGGCACGATGCACCGCGTCAAGGAGGTCATCGACTGCTGGTACGATTCCGGATCCATGCCGTTTGCACAGCTGCATTATCCTTTTGAAAACAAAGAGCAGTTTGAAAAGAACTTCCCGGCGGACTTCATCAGCGAGGCCATCGATCAGACTCGCGGTTGGTTCTATACGCTGCTGACGATCTCGACGCTGTTGTTCGATCGTCCGCCGTTCCGCAACTGTATCGTCCTCGGACACGTCTGCGACAAGGACGGCGTCAAAATGTCCAAGCACAAGGGCAACGTCATCAAACCGGACACCGTGCTGGACAAGCAGGGCGCCGACGCCGTGCGCTGGTATTTCTATACCGCCAGCGCGCCGTGGCTGCCGTCGCGCTTCTATCCCGAAGCCGTCAGCGAGTCCCAGCGCAAATTCATGGGCACGCTGTGGAATACCTACGCTTTCTTCGTGCTGTACGCCAATATCGACAAATTCGATCCGACCGCTTATAAGCTGTCGGACTGCAAGCTCAGCGTGATGGATCGCTGGATCCTTTCGGGACTCAATTCCCTGATCCGTAAGGTCGACGAGGGACTGGCTGCCTACAGTCTGACCGATTCGGCGCGCGCCATCCAGGATTTCACCGACGAACTGTCCAACTGGTACGTACGCCGCGGCAGAGAACGCTATTGGGGCCCGGAAATGACCGAGGACAAGATCAGCGCTTATATGACGCTGTATACGGTTCTGGTCACCGTCGCCAAGCTTTCGGCGCCCTTCGTGCCGTACGTTTCCGAAATGATCTATCGCAATCTGGTCTGCTCCGTGGACAAGGACGCGCCCATCAGCGTACATCTGTGCTCGTTCCCCGTTTGCGACGAAAGCAGGATCGACGCCGAGCTGGAAGAGAACATGGAGTTCGTTTTGCGCGTCGTCGCGCTGGGCCGCGCGGCCCGCAGCGGCGCCAACGTGAAAAACAGACAGCCGCTGGCGAAAATGTACGTCTGCACGGATCGGGCGCTGCCCGAGCGGTATACGGCGCTGATCGCCGATGAGCTCAACGTCCGGGAAGTGGTCTTTACCACCGCGTCGGATGATTTTACCAGTTACAATCTCAAGCCGCAGATGCGGACCCTTGGTCCCAAATACGGCAAACTGCTCGGCTCGATCGGGCGGTATCTCGCTTCCTGTGACGGGAACGCCGTGATGGCGGCGTTTGCCCGCGGCGAAGAGTGGAGTTTCGAGCTTGACGGCCGGACGGTCGTGCTCGGCGCGGACGACGTGCTGGCGACCCAGGTCGACCGGCCCGGCTTTGCGGCGGAAACGGATGAAGAACTGACGGTAGTGCTCGATACCACGATCACGGAAGAACTGCTCGACGAGGGCCTGATCCGCGAGATCGTCAGCAAAGTCCAGAATATGCGCAAGAAAGTCGGTCTGGAGGTCACGGACCATATCGTACTCGGCTTTGCCGGTTCCGGCCGGACGATGACGGTCGCGGAACGGTACGCTGAGCGGATCGGATCGGCGTCGCTGGCCGACGAAGTGAAGTGCGGCGAGAGCTTTGCCGACAGCGAGGAATGGGACGTCAACGGCGAAAAACTCACTATCAGCATCCGGAAGGTCTGAGTTATGTTTATAGCGGACGATTGGAGCGATTATACGCTCATTGACGCGGGCGACGGCGAAAAACTGGAACGCTGGGGCGACGTGACGCTGCTGCGCCCCGATCCCCAGGCGATCTGGAATTTTTCCGATCCGTCGAAGCGCGCTTTGGCAGACGCGGTCTATCACCGCAGCGACAAGGGCGGCGGCGCATGGGAATACCGGCGGCCGATCCCGGAGTCGTGGACAGTGCGCTGGCGTGATCTGACCTTTTTGGTCAAGCCCATGGGCTTCAAACACACAGGCCTGTTTCCCGAACAGGCGGCCAACTGGGCGTGGATACGGGAGAAGATCACCGCGTCGGGCCGCGAACAGGTGCGTGTTCTGAACCTGTTCGGCTATACCGGCGGCGCCACCGTCGCGGCCGCGGCGGCCGGGGCGGAGGTCTGCCACGTCGACGCGTCCAAAGGCATGGTCGCCCAGGCCAAGATCAATATGAATCTGTCCGGCCTGTCGGATCGTCCGGTGCGCTATATCGTGGACGACTGCATGAAATTCGCCGCCCGCGAGGAACGGCGAGGGAAGACCTACGACGCCGTAATCATGGATCCGCCCAGCTACGGCCGCGGCGCCAACGGCGAAGTATGGAAGCTTGAAGAAGGGCTGATGCCGCTGATGGCGCAATGCGTCCGTCTGCTGAGTGAAAAACCGCTGTTTTTTCTGATAAATTCGTATACGACGGGGCTGCAGCCCACGGTTTTGAAAAATATCCTGACGGATATGCTGGCGCGCCGTTTCGGCGGAACGGTAACGGCCGACGAGGTGTGCCCGCCGATCCGGACGGGATTGATGCTGCCTTGCGGCGCATCCGGCAGATGGGAGGCTTGAGGCGATGGATTTTCGCGTTCTTTATGAAGACAATCATATTATCGTGGTCGAGAAACCGGTCAACGTACTGACGCAGAGCGACGGGCCGACCGACCCGGAAAGACCGGATATGCTGACGGCTGTGAAAGAGTATATCGGGCAGAAGTACGAGAAACCGGGAAACGTTTTTATCGGCCTGGTCCATCGTCTGGATCGGCCCACCGGCGGCGTGATGATCTTTGCCCGTACCTCCAAGGCGGCGGCCCGTCTCAGCGAGGCGATCCGAGAGCATGAGTTTGAAAAATACTATTACTGCGTCGTGCGCGGCGTTCCCGCCAAGCCCAAGGATACGCTGACGCATTATTTGCTGAAGGATGAGAAAACCAACACCGTCAGCGTTGTGCCGATGGCGACGGAGGGAGCCAAAATGGCCTCGCTCAGCTATGAGACGCTCGAGACCGTGCGCGATTGCTCGCTGCTGCGGGTGCGCCTGCACACCGGCCGCGCGCATCAGATCCGCGTGCAGATGAAAGCGATCGGCTGCCCGCTCTGGGGCGATCAGCGCTATGCCGCCGACGTCAACAAGCCGGGTCAGCAATTGGCGCTCTGGGCCTGTCAGATCAGCTTTATCCATCCCGTGACCAAGGAGCGCATGACGTTTTACGCGCCGCCGCCCGAGGACAAAGCGCCTTGGAAGGCTTTCAAGCTGGAATTGGACGAGGCCTATGTGACCGATATCCATCGCTGAACGGGAAAATTGTTGAAACGGAGGGCTTTCGGTCTATTTTGCGCATGTGTGCATTTATCGGTTGAAATCCGCGGCCGGATAGGTTATAATGTAGATGACGGGATAAAAATGAACACATGAGAACATGAGCATATGAATTTTAAAATCGGCAAATTACAAGTGAAAAAGCGCTTTATTCTCTTTTTGGTCGCCGCGCTGATCCTCATTTGCGTGACCGTTTCCGTTTGCGTGAACGCGGCGGTCAAAGCCGAGATCTATTGGGGCGTTCTGAATGACGCGGAGTTCTTTTCCGGGGTCGTGATCCGGGACGAGACGTTTTATCCGTACGGCGAATACGGTCGTCTCGATCGGGCGGCGCGGGAAGGAGACGTCGTCTGCGCAGGCGCGCTCATCGCGGAACTGTACAGCCCGGATTATATCGCGTCCAAACTGGACGATCTGGCGAGTCAGCGCCGCAACATCGTCAATTATCAGCGGAATATCATGAAAACGGTCAACGACGAGGAACTGAAACGCGTTGAGGGCGAGATCGCGACGCTGAGAAGTCGGCTTGCCTCGGCGGCCCTGAACGGGCAGAACGAGTCGACCGTGACGGCCGGCGCCGAGTTGGAAGCGCTGTTGGCCAGACAAAACGAACTGCTGCGCCTCAAGGCCAAGGCCGACGAGCATCTGACGACGCTTTACACGCTGGAGGCGGCTCTGGAAAAAACCGTTTCCGTTTGGAAAAGCGAACTCACCGCACAGCGCGACGGCATTCTCAGTTATCAGAGCGACGGTCTGGAAAAAACACTGAACGTGCAGGATATCAGCTCTCTCAGCGTCGCGGAGATTTTTTCCGTCCTGAACATGAAAAACCGTTCGTCGGGCGAGGAGGGATACCGGATCGTCAATACGGAAAAGTGGTACATCGCGCTGGTCTGCGCCAAAAACCCGAATTTGATCCTCGGCGATCGTTATGATCTGTACCGCCGCGGGAGCGCGGTTCCGGTGTCCGGACAGTATATCTCGGAAACGCACGACGGCGGGAAGACCATATGTCTTTTTGAATGCGCCGGCGAGATGGGCGGACTCATCGACGCGCGCACCGCGATGTTTTTCATCGGCGGATCGGTAGAAGGGCTGATCGTGCCGACGTCGGCTGTTTTTACCGTAAACGGTCTGAAAGCGATCCAGGTGGACAACAAAGGCAAACGGGAAACGGTTTACGTCAAAGTGATCGCTTCGTCGGGCGAGCAGACCGTCGTAAGACCGATGCCGGACGCGACGGAGCCGTATATCGGACAGAAGGTATACAGATGACGGATTATAGAGCACTTTTTACTGAAATTGAGGAAGCGGCGAGCCGCGGAGCGGTTTACAGGGACAAGCCCCTTCGCGTGATGGCCGTGACCAAAACGAGAGAGCCCGACGTCATCAACGCGCTGCCTTCCGAAATCGACCTGATCGGAGAAAACAAGGTTCAGGAGTTGCTGACAAAAAAACCAGCGCTGGATCCTCGTTTTGAGTTACATTTTATTGGACAATTACAGCTGAATAAGGTAAAATATATTATTGACAAGGTCAGTATGATCCATTCGGTGGATCGGTTGCCTTTGGCGGCGGAGATCGATAAGCGCGCCTCCCGGTACGGACGGGTCATGCCGGTGCTTTGCGAGGTCAATATCGCGGGGGAGGCGAGCAAAGGAGGCTGCGATCCCGCCGAGGTCGAGAGCCTCGTCGCGGCAATGTCGCGGCTGGAGCATCTGGAGTGCCACGGACTGATGTGCGTCGCGGGGGGGGCACCCCCCCCCCCCCCCCCGAGGGGGGGCGGTTAAAAGGGGGCGGGCCGGGGGGGGCCCGGGCGGGGACCCGGGGCCCCCATGGGAGCGCGGGGCAAGGGGATTAGGGGGGCGGAAACGAAAGCCCCCGG
>JAHAZM010000023.1 GCA_018385275.1 Eubacteriales bacterium
CCGGGGCGCGCAAAGGGGGGGGGGGGCCCATCGGCCGGCCCCCGCCCTGCGGGGCGCCGCGGCGCCGCCCGCCGACGCGCCGACGCTTCGGGCGCAGTTTTCCCGGATGCGGGCGCTGCTGGCGCAGTGCCGGGAACGCTGGCCGCAGATGGACGAGCTGTCCATGGGAATGAGCGGGGACTATCGGATCGCCGCGGAAGAGGGAGCCACGATCATAAGGTTGGGAACGGCTTTATTCGGGCCGAGAAATTATCAATAAAACGGAGGAAAGAGCATGGCTGGGAAATTTGTCGGGAAACTGATGAACATCATCGGACTGGAAGAAGAGTACGAAGACGAAGAAGAATTCTACGACGACGCGGAAGAGGAAGAAGAGGAGCGTCCTCGCGCAGCTCGCAGACGCGACGCCGTACGGGCTTCCGCCGCCGACAGAGACGTCGAATCACGCCGTGAGACGGCTTCGCCGCGTTTGTCGGGACGCCGTGAAACGGCCGCAGAAGAAAGACGCAGCGCTCTTCGTCCGGTGGAGAAGCAGCGCGAAGAACAGCCGATCCAGTTCTCGGAACGCCGGAACAGAAAAAATAAAGAAGCTGCGGGAGGGAATACGGACGTGAAACTCGTTGTGTACAGACCTCATAGTTATAACGATTCGCAGAATATCATCGACAACCTGGTGGCCAATAAACCCATTATCGTCAATCTCGAGGATCTTGATCCCGAGATGGCGCAGCGCGTGCTGGATTTCATGAGCGGCGCGGCTTATGCCGAGAACGGCAGCGTCATGAAAGTCAGCCGCGGCATTTTCCTCGTGGCGCCGAACAACGTGGACGTTTTCGGCAATCTCGAGGATGAAATGCGGACCAACGACTTTTTCAATCTCAACAGCGAAGAGCAGAACGGCTGAAAGGCCGTGCGACGCGGGACAGCCGGTGAGAAGACCGACCGTCCCGCTTTTGCGCGTAAAAACGATTGACGGGCTTCGCGTCGCCGGCGCGCCGGCGGCTTGCTGCCTGTCGGAATGAAAAGAAAAACAAGGAGAACAGGTTATGAATCCCATCGCAACGATCACCATGCAGGACGGCAAAGTCATGCGCCTCGAGCTTTTGCCCGATAAAGCGCCCAACACGGTCAATAGTTTTATCGCGCTTGCCAATTCCGGCTACTATGACGGATTGTGCTTTCACCGCATTATCGCGGACTTTATGATCCAGGGCGGCGATCCCGACGGCCGCGGCACCGGCGGTCCGGGTTATTCGATCAAAGGCGAATTCCGCGCCAACGGGTTTAAAGCAAACGATCTGTCCCATCAGCCCGGCGTTATTTCCATGGCGCGCGCGCAGAATCCGGACAGCGCCGGCTCGCAGTTTTTTATCTGCGTCGCGGACGACCGCTTTCTGGACGGGCAGTACGCCGCGTTCGGCAAATGTGCCGACAAGGAGTCGCTGGCCGCTGCCGTCGCGCTTTCCAAAGTGCGCACGGGTTATATGGACCGCCCGGTTGAACCGGTAATCATGAAGAGCGTAAAAGTAGAGACCTTCGGCAAGGAGTTTCCCACTCCGGAGAAAGTGTGAGAGCGGCGATGGATAAAATCAGAATGACGACGCCGCTGGTGGAGATGGACGGGGACGAGATGACCCGGGTGCTCTGGCAGTGGATCAAAGAAGAATTATTGACGCCGTTTATTGATCTCAAGACCGAGTATTATGATCTGGGTCTGGTGAACCGGGACGCCTGCCTCGACCGGGTGACCGTGGAGGCGGCCAACGCCGTCAAACGGCTCGGCGTCGGCGTCAAATGCGCCACGATCACACCCAACGCTCAGCGCGTGACGGAGTACGGACTCAAGGAGATGTACAAGAGCCCGAACGGCACGATCCGCGCCATCCTTGACGGGACGGTTTTCCGCACGCCCATCATCGTGCGCGGCATCACGCCGACGGTGCGGACCTGGACGCAGCCGATCAGCATCGCGCGCCACGCTTACGGGGATATTTACAAAGCCAGCGAGCTTTACGTCGACGGACCGGCCCGTGCCGAACTGGTCGTGACCTATCCGGACGGCAGAAAAGAGAGCAAGGAGATTTTCTCGTTCCGCGCTCCCGGCGTCCTCATGGGCATGCATAATACCGACGCGTCCATCGCTTCGTTCGCGCACGCCTGTTTCAACTACGCGCTGGATACGAAACGCGACCTTTGGTTCAGCGCCAAGGATACGATCTCCAAGATCTACGATCACCGGTTTAAGGATATTTTTGCCGAAATCTTCGAAACGGAGTATCGGGAGCGTTTCGCCGCGGCGGGCATCGAGTATTTCTATACGCTGATCGACGACGCGGTGGCGCGCGTGATCCGGTCCCCCGGCGGGATGATCTGGGCGTGCAAAAATTACGACGGCGACGTCATGAGCGATATGGTGGCGACGGCTTTCGGGTCGCTGGCCATGATGACGAGCGTACTGGTTTCGCCCGACGGAAAGTACGAATACGAGGCGGCGCACGGCACCGTCACGCGGCATTATTACAAATACAAGGAAGGCCAGACCACCTCGACGAACTCCGTAGCCACGATCTACGCCTGGAGCGGCGCGCTGCGCAAGCGCGCGCAGATGGACGGACTGACGGAGCTGGAGCGCTTTGCCGACAAATTGGAGAAGGCCGTCATCGACACGATCGAGAGCGGCGTCATGACCAAAGATCTGGCTGCCATCAGCACCTTAGACAACATCAGAACGGTGGATTCGCTCACGTTTATCCGGGCGATCCGACACACATTGGAGGAGAATCTATGAAACTGTACGAACAGTGGGAAGCCTTGCTTGACCAACCGAAGGACGAGAGAAGTCAGGCGATGCTCTGGAACGAGTATTATGCCGAGGAAAAGGGCGTTTATCGTCGGCTGCTTTCGACAAAAACGTCGCATCTCGAGGGCACGGCCGAGACGATCGCGGCCGATCTCGGGCTCGAACCGACGATCTTTGCCGGTTTTCTCGACGGCATCAATACCAGTCTGACGACGGAGATCGACGTCAGGGAAGTCGAAGAGAGTACGCCGCTCGTTCTCGACGTCGATTGGCACAAGCTGCTTTTCAATATGCATAAAGCGAAAGCTAAGTGGCTTTACAATCTGAAGGAATGGGATAATATCTTTGACGAAAAAGAGCGCAGCCGCATCGCCAAGGAGTATCTGGCTACCGTCACGGCCGTGAGCGCTAAAAAAGTCGGCCGCAACGATCCCTGCCCCTGCGGAAGCGGGAAAAAATACAAATATTGCTGCGGAGCGAACGAGGGCTGATCCATGACCGACAGACAGTCGAGAATACGGAATTTCTGCATCATCGCTCATATCGATCATGGGAAATCGACGCTGGCGGATCGCATGATCGATCTGACCGGGACCGTTTCGGCACGCGACATGGAAGACCAGCTCCTCGATACGATGGAGCTGGAGCGCGAGCGCGGGATCACGATCAAGTCTCAGGCGGTGCGGATGCTGTATACCGCCCGCGACGGACGAGAGTATATTCTGAACCTGATCGACACGCCGGGTCACGTGGATTTTACCTATGAAGTGTCGCGCAGTCTGGCCGCCTGCGAGGGCGCCGTTCTTGTCGTCGACGCGACGCAGGGCGTGGAAGCGCAGACGCTGGCCAACGTCTATCTGGCGCTGGACCATGATCTGGAGATCATTCCCGTCATCAATAAGATCGATCTGCCGTCGGCGCAGCCCGACGTCGTAAAAGAGGAGATCGAGGAGGGCATCGGTCTCGACGCTTCCGACGCGCCGCTGATCAGCGCCAAGGAAGGCGTCAACATCGACCAGGTGCTCGAAGCGGTCATTGCCCGGGTGCCGGCGCCGGAGGGCGATCCGGAAGAACCCCTGCAGGCGTTGATCTTCGATTCGTATTACGATAATTACAAGGGCGCCATCAGCTTTGTCCGTATCAAAAACGGCCGCGTCAAGGCCGGTATGCGCATCCGCATGATGGCCAAAGGGCGCGAGTTCGACGTCACCGAGGTGGGCGTTTTCCGGCCGATGCTGACGCCGTGCGACGTACTTGAAGCCGGCGACGTCGGTTATATCGCCGCCAGCATTAAAAACGTCGCCGATACCCGCGTAGGCGATACCATTACCGACGCGCGGAGGCCCGCCGCCGAGCCGCTGACGGGATATAAAGACATCAAGCCCATGGTGTTCTGCGGCATTTATCCGGCCGACGGCGCCGATTACGAGAGTCTCAAGGACGCGCTGGAAAAGCTCAAACTCAACGATGCGTCGCTTTCCTATGAACCCGAGACCAGCGTGGCGCTCGGCTTCGGCTTCCGCTGCGGTTTTCTGGGCCTGCTGCATATGGAGATCATTCAGGAGCGGCTGGAGCGCGAATATGATCTGGACCTTGTCACCACCGCTCCCTCCGTTACTTATAAAGTCACCAAACTGGACGGGACGAGCTATGAGCTGTCCAATCCGGCCAATCTGACCGATATGGCTGAGATCGATCATATCGACGAACCGATCGTCCGCGCGCATATCCTGACGCCGCCGGATTATATCGGCGCGGTCATGGAGATTTGCCAGGAGAAGCGCGGGACCTACATCACGACGACTTATCTCGACAAAGCCCGCTGTTCCGTCGAATACGATCTGCCGCTCAACGAGATCATCTACGACTTTTTCGATATGCTCAAATCCCGCACGAAAGGCTATGCGTCCTTTGATTATGAGATCCGCGGTTACGAACCGAGCGATCTGGTACGCCTTGATATGCTGCTCAACGGCGAGCTTTGCGACGCGCTGAGCATTATCACGCACCGCGAAAGAGCCTATGCCCGCGGCCGCGCCATCGCCGAAAAACTCCGCGAGGTCATTCCGCGTCAGCAGTTCGAGATCCCGATCCAGGCCGCCATCGGCAGCAAGATCATCGCGCGTGAAACGGTCAAGGCGGTGCGCAAGGACGTGCTGGCCAAGTGCTACGGCGGCGACATCACCCGTAAGAAAAAACTGCTGGAAAAGCAAAAAGAGGGCAAGAAGCGCATGAGGCAGCTCGGCAGCGTCGAGGTGCCTTCCGAGGCGTTCATGACCGTCCTCCGGATCAACTGATGGAGACCGGGCTTTATATCCACATCCCGTTCTGCCGCCGTCGCTGCCGGTACTGCGACTTCGTATCGTACGCCGGCCGCGAGCAGGAGGCGGAGCGGTATCTTTTTGCCCTGGAACGGGAGATGGCTTCTCGTCCCTCGCCGCGTCCGGTCACGAGCGTGTTCATCGGCGGCGGAACGCCGACGACGCTGGCGGAGGCGCAGCTTGCGTTTTTGTTAAAAATCATTCCTCGTTATTACGCGCTGACGCCGGAAGCGGAGTTCACCGTCGAATGCAACCCCGGAACGGCCTCGCGTGAAAAACTGCGCGTTCTGGCCTACGGCGGCGTCAACCGTCTCAGTCTCGGTCTGCAGAGCACGGACGACGGATTGCTCGCGGCCGTGGGGCGTATCCATACTTACCGCGATTTTCTCGCAACGCTGGATGCGGCGCTGGCAGTCGGTCTGACCAATCTCAACGCCGATCTGATGGTCGGGCTCCCTGGGCAGACCGTCGACGTTGCCCGGCAGACGGCCGTGACCGTCGCGGCTCTGCCGCTCACGCACGTGTCGGCTTATTCTCTGATTTTAGAGGAGGGCACGCCGTTGTACGACGACGTGCGGAACGGCCGGGTCCGGCTCCCGGACGAGGATGAGACGGCGGATATGTCCGACGCCGTGACGGAAACTTTGACCGCGGCCGGATTGATTCGCTACGAAGTGTCCAATTACGCCCGCCCGGGTTTTTCCTGCCGGCACAATCAGCTTTACTGGCGGCGCGGGGATTATATCGGACTCGGCGCCGGCGCCGTTTCCCTGTCGGGCGACCTCCGACGGGAAAACACGCCGTCTCTTGACGACTACATCGCCTCGCGGAAGCATACGGACACCGTTGTGAGCGAGGAGGACGCGCGCTTTGAAACGATCATGCTGGCGCTGCGGACCGCGGAGGGACTGGATATGGAGGCCTTCGGCCGTCGCTTTTCCTTGTCGGAAACGATCACGGCCGCTATCGAAAAAAACCTTTCCCGGGGCAATCTGATCCGCGAGGGGAACGTGCTGCGCGCCACGCGCCGCGGGCTCGATATCCTCAATACGGTACTTGAGGATTTTTTGGAATAAATCATGCTTTTTTGACCGGAGCGATCCGGTCTGTTTTTTGTTTTTCCGCTTCTGATTTTCAAACGAAAAAAATTTTTTCGAATCCTCTTGACAAGAAACGATGATGGTGCTATCTTATGTTTAGCACTCGAGGGGTAAGAGTGCTAAAACAAAAAAAGGAGGCGAGGGCAAGATGGAACTGAGCGAACGGAAACTGCGTATCCTTCATTCGATTATTGATAATTATATTAATACCGCTATGCCCGTCGGCTCCAAAGCGATCGCGGCGGAACTGAACATGGTGTTCAGCTCGGCGACGATCCGGAACGACATGAACGACCTGGAGCAGATGGGTTTCCTGGAGCAGCCGCACACCTCCGCCGGACGCGTGCCCTCGGACAGAGCGTATCGTCTGTATGTGGACAACATGCTGGGCGAAGGAGAACTCAGCCCCGATGAGATCGCGTTTATGGACCGCTATTTCAAACGTCGCATCGGACAGACCGAGCAGGTCATGCAGAACGCCGTGAACGTCATCAGCAGCATCACCAAGTATACGGCGATGGTCATGCCGCCGCAGTATTCCGACGTGATGATCCGGAACGTCCAGCTCGTCAGCGTAGGGATCGGCAAAGCGCTGGTGATTCTGGTCACGGACGTGGGCCACTGGTCGGACAACGTCATTTCGGTCCCGGACGACGCGGACAGCGAATACCTGTTCCGCCTGTCCAATATGCTGACGCGCATTTTCGGCGGGCAGACGCTGGGGCATTTCAGCGACATGGCCGTCGATGCGGTCAGGAAAGAAATGAGCGGTCAGAGGGAAGCGTTCAACGCGATCCTCGACACGATCCGCAAGCATACCAGTCCGCGCGGGCGCGACGACATCGTGCTGAGCGGCCTGTCCAATATGCTGGAGTATCCGGAGTACCGGGATATCAATAAGGCGCGCGGGTTTTTGCAGACCATAGAAACGAAGGACGTTCTCTACGAAATGCTGTCGCACAACGATAACATGGAGATCTCCGTCGTGATCGGATCGGAGAATCCGATCGACGCGATGAGGGATTGCAGCGTCGTCACGGCCAGTTACCGCGTCAACGGCGTGGAGCAGGGGAAGATCGGCGTGATCGGACCGACGCGGATGAATTACGCGAAGGTCATCAAAGTACTGGATTATCTCGGCAAATCCCTGAATGAGATCATGAAAGATAAGGATGACGGATAAAATGAGTAAGAAGAAGGAAGAAGAAATCAAGGAAACGTGCACAGAAGAACGCGCCCCGGAAGCGGAAGAAACGACGGAAACGCCGGCTTCTGCCCCGACGCCCGATCTGGAGGCGGCGCTGAAAGCGGCGCAGGATCTGGCCGACGAATACAAGCTGATGGCGCAGCGCGAGCGCGCAGACCTTGAGAATTATAAGCGCCGCAACGCTTCGCTTCGGGCCGACGCCTACGACGACGGCGTGAGTGAATGCGCCGCCCGGCTCCTGCCGGTGATGGATAATCTGGAGCGGGCTTTGGCCGCCGCGGAAAAGAGCGAGGATTTCGACGCTCTCCTGGAAGGCGTCCGCGCCATCGCCAAGCAGTTTGCGGCCGCGCTGGCCGACGTCCACGTCACGCCGATCGAAGCACTGAACGCACAGTTTGACCCCGCGATACACAATGCCGTTCTGCATACGGAGGAGGAGGGCGTCCCCGAGAATACCGTCACCGCCGAAATGCTCAAAGGTTATATGTATAAAGACAAAGTACTCAGACACAGTATGGTCAAAGTAACAAACTGAAAGAATAGAATCGGAGGGATTATTTATGTCTAAAATCATCGGTATCGATTTAGGAACCACCAACTCCTGCGTAGCCGTCATGGAAGGCGGCGAGCCTATCGTTATTCCCAATCCGGAAGGCGCACGCACCACGCCGTCCGTCGTTGCCGTAGCCAAAAACGGCGAGCGGCTGGTCGGCCAGGTCGCCAAGCGTCAGGCCGTCACCAATCCGGACAACACGGTCATTTCCATCAAACGGGAAATGGGCACTAATTTCAAGGCCAAAATGGCCGGCAAAGAGTATTCTCCTCAGGAGATCAGCGCTATGATTCTGCAGAAGCCGAAATCCGACGCGGAGAGTTATCTCGGCGAGCCTGTCACGCAGGCTGTCATCACCGTTCCGGCCTATTTCTCGGACAGTCAGCGTCAGGCGACCAAGGACGCGGGCAAGATCGCGGGTCTCGACGTGCTTCGTATCATCAACGAGCCGACGGCCGCGTCGCTGGCGTACGGTCTGGACAAAGACAACAACCAGAAGATCCTGGTCTATGACCTTGGCGGCGGCACGTTCGACGTCTCGATCCTGGAGATCGGCGACGGTGTGTTCGAGGTGCTGAGCACCAACGGAAACACCCGCCTCGGCGGCGACGATTTCGACAACGCCATCATCCACTGGATCGTCGATGAGTTCAAGCGCACCGAAGGCGCGGATCTTTCCACGGACAGAGTGGCTATGCAGCGGCTCAGAGAAGCCGCCGAAAAGGCCAAGATCGAGCTGTCCGGCGTGATGAGCGCCAATATCAATCTGCCGTTTATCATGGCTGACGCCAACGGATACAAGAACCTGGATATGACGCTGACCAGAGCGAAGTTCAACGAGCTGACCGCGTCGCTTGTCGAAGCGACCGTCGGCCCGACCCAGCAGGCGCTCAAGGACGCGGGCCTGTCCGCTTCCCAGATCAATAAAGTCATCCTCGTCGGCGGCAGCACGCGGATTCCCGCGGTCGTCGAGACCGTTCAGCGTATCACGGGCAAAGAGCCGTTCAAGGGCATCAATCCCGATGAGTGCGTCGCCATCGGCGCGGCCATTCAGGGCGGCGTTCTCGGCGGCGAGGTCAAGGACGTCCTGCTTCTGGACGTGACGCCGCTTTCGCTCGGTATCGAGACCATGGGCGGTATCTGCACCAAACTGATCGAGCGCAACACCACGATCCCGACCAAAAAGAGCCAGATCTTCTCGACCGCCGCGGACGGCCAGACCTCGGTCGAGATCCACGTCCTGCAGGGCGAGCGCGAGATGGCGCAGGATAACAAGACGTTGGGCCGCTTCACTCTGTCCGGCATTCCCGCCGCGCCCAGAGGCGTGCCGCAGATCGAGGTCACCTTTGACATCGACGCCAACGGTATCGTAAAAGTCTCCGCCAAGGATATGGGCACGGGTAACGAGCAGAACGTCACCATCACCGCTTCGACCAACCTGTCCGACGCGGATATCGACAAGGCCGTCAAGGAGGCGGAGAAATTCGCCGAAGAGGACAAGAAGCGCAAGGAGCTCATCGAGCAGCGCAACAAAGCCGACCAGATGACCTATGAGATCGAAAAGAATCTCAAGGACATGGGCGACAAGATTAGCGCCGACGACAAAGCCAAGATCGAAGCCGAGATCACCAATGTCCGCAACGTGACCGGTTCGGACGACGCGGAGACTATCCGCGCCGCTATCGAAAAACTGACGACGGTTTCCTACGACGTGTTCGGCAAGGTCTATCAGGCGCAGGCGGCGCAGCAGCAGCCCGGCGACGGTCAGACCGCCGGAAACGGTCAGGCCGGCGGTGGTTTCGAGCCTGAGTACGAGGTCCATGACGACAAATAATTGATTTCCGGCAACGCTTTCCTGCGGGACAGAAATGCCCTGCAGGAAATGCTTTATTCCGACAGAAAGAGGCTTTCCCTTGGAAAAGAGAGATTATTACGAGGTTTTGGGCATACCGAAGACCGCTTCGGACGACGAGATCAAATCCGCCTTCCGCAAGCAGGCAAAAAAGTATCACCCGGACCTGAACCCCGGCAACGCCGAGGCGGAGAAAAAGTTCAAAGAGGTCAACGAAGCGTATGACGTTCTTTCAGACAAAGAAAAGCGGCAGCGCTACGACCAGTTCGGTCACGCGGGCGTCGACCCGACCTATAACGGCGGAGGCGGCGGCAGCGCGGGCGGCGCATACAGTGCGGGAGACTTCGGCTTCGAGGATATTTTCGACACCTTCTTCGGAGGCTTCGGCGGACGTTCTTCACGCCGCGCCAACAACGGCCCGCAAAGAGGCGCCGATCTGACGTACGACATCGAGCTGACGTTTGAAGAGGCCGCTTTCGGCGTCAAAAAGGACATCGACGTGACGCGGGAAGAAAACTGCGCCTCTTGCGGCGGCACCGGCGCAGCCAAGGGTACGCACGCGGAAAAGTGCGCGACTTGCGGCGGCACGGGCTGGGTCAAGTATACGACCAACAGCCCGCTGGGTCGCTTTGTCAACACGCGCCAGTGCGACGCCTGCGGCGGTACGGGCAAGGTCATCAAAAACCCCTGTTCGGCCTGCGGCGGCCGCGGCAGAGTCCGCAAACAGCGCCGCATCACGATCACGATCCCGGCCGGCATCGACTCGGGTCAGGCGATCCCGCTGCGCGGACAGGGCAACGCCGGTATCAACGGCGGCAGCGCGGGCGATCTGTACGTGCGCGTCAACGTCCGGCCGCATAAGTCCTTTGTGCGCAAAGGCTACGATCTGTATCTCGACGTGTCGATCACGTACGCAAGCGCGGTTCTCGGCGGCGCCATCGAAGTGCCGACGCTCGAGGAAAAGGTGGAGTTCACTCTTCCGGAAGGCACGCAGACCGGGACCTCTTTCCGCATCAAAGGCAAGGGGATCCGCATGATCAATTCGTCGTCCCGCGGCGACCTGTACATCCGCACGATCATCGAGGTGCCCAAGAAACTCAACCGTGAGCAGAAGGAACTGCTCCGCAAATTCAACGATTCGCTGAAAAACGATAATTACGATAAGAGAAAATCCTTTTTTGAAAAAATGAAAGGTGCTTTCAACGGATGAAGTGGACGGAACTGACGATCCGCACGACGACCGCCTGCAGCGATCTGGTCGCGCAGATCCTGATGGAGCAGGGCGCGGCGGCCGGCGTGGCCATTTACGACCGCGCCGATATCAACGACGGCCGTAACCGCACCGACTGGGATTACGCCGACGAGGAAGAACTGGCCGCGGATTACGCCGAGTGGGTTCAGGTGCGCGCCTATCTGCCGGAAGACGCATCTTTGCGTGAGCGCGTGCTCTCCGTACGCCATGCTCTCGACGAGCTGGCGTCCCGCTCCGATCCGGCCTTTACCGGTCCGCTGGATATCGCGACCGACAGTTTGGATGAGCAGGATTGGGCCAACAACTGGAAGCAGTATTATAAGCCCTTTGCCATTTGCCCCGGCGTCGTGATCTGCCCGGCATGGGAAACAGACTATACGGCCCCCGCCGGGAGCCGTATGCTGGTCATGGATCCGGGCGTGGCTTTCGGCACGGGTACGCACGAGACCACGCGGATGTGCGCGCGGGCGTTGGCCGAAACCCTCAAGCCCGGTCAGGCCGTCATCGACGTGGGCTGCGGGACGGGGATCCTTTCGCTCGTCGCCGCTTCCTTAGGCGCGTCGGACGTGCTGGCCATCGACATTGATGAAAACGCCTGCCGCGTCACACGCGAAAACGTCCGGAACAATCATTGCGCCGTCGTCCGTACGGTCTGCGCCGATCTGCTCAAGACGAGCGGGGAAACGGCCGACGTGGTGGTGGCCAATATCATTGCCGACGCCATTCTTTATCTGTCCGCCACGATTCGTGAGCATATCCGTCCGGGCGGGACGTTTATCGCTTCCGGCGTCATCAACGCCCGCGCCGACGAGGTGGCGCGCGCGCTTAAAAGTGCCGGTTTTGCCGACGTCGAACGACGTGTCGACGGCGAGTGGACCGCCTTTGTCTGCCGCTGAAAAAAACTGGCCGCATCGCCCTCAGAGCGATGCGGCTTTTTCTTTTCGGTTGCGGAAAGAGGAAAACCGGCGTATAATAACAGTCATGGATTACATTGTTTTCGACATGGAATGGAATCAGCCCTTTTCCCGCGAACAGACAGTCCGTACGCCGGTCCTGCTGGTAGGAGAAGTCATACAGATCGGCGCCGTTAAGCTGGACGAAGGTTTTCATGAGCTGGATACCTTTAAAATCAACGTGCGTCCGGTCCATTATACGCGGATGCAGTGGTCGGTGCGTAAGCTCACGGGCATCGACAACAAAGCCCTGCGCGCCGGCGTGAGCTTTCCCGAGGCGTATGAGGCGTTCGCACGCTGGTGCGGAGACGATCCGGTCTTCCTCACCTGGGGATACGACGACGTGCCGATGCTGCAGTCCAACGCGCGCCTGCACGGCCTTGATCCGTCGCTGACCGGAAAATGGTATAATCTGCAGACGATCTTTGACCGCCAGATCGCACATGAGGGGCGCCAGTGCGCGCTGAGCCGGGCGCTGGAGCTGGTGGGAGCGGATTTTGAGGAAGAAGCGGCGCACGACGCGCGCGGCGACGCCTCGGCGACGGCCGCGCTCTGTCGCCGGCTGGATATGAAAAAAGGCCTGGCGGAGTATACGCCGACCTTTGTGAACGTTCTTTATAAAGCCAATATGGGCAATTTCCGGACGCCGGACGCCGCGTTGACTTCGCCGCCCGACGTGACGTTCCCGTGCCCGATCTGCCGTGAAAAGCATACCGTGCCCGGCTCTTGTTTCGTCCGCGTCGGGAAATACAAGCTCGGCTCCCTGTTTTCCTGCGGTGAAAGCGAGTTTTTTCTGCGGATCGCGGCGGAACGCCGGCGCAGCGGATCGCTTCGACGGGTCTTCACCGTGCAGTACGCCAATGACGAGTACCGGGGACAGATCGCCGCGGCGGAGCATGAAGGCGAAGCAAACGATTCAGAAAACGAAAAAGCTTCTGTTTGATACAGAAGCTTTTATTTGTAAAGTAAAACCACGCGTTAGACGCGTGGTTCGGGAAAGGTTAAGCGCTGAAAAGGAGTAAAGATAACAGAAGCAGAAGTTTGTCCGGATCACATACACATTCACGCGGCCGCGAGGAACATAGGGCTATGCCCGCAAAAGAAAAACCACCCGCTTCGCGGGTGGAGGATTATTCTTGGAAGGCTTTATTCGCCGCCTTTCGGCGTGCGCGGCTTTTCGTCGAAAATATGCTTTCCTTTGCCGAAGAGGATATCGATGAGCGCCAGAGCCGCGCCGATGCAGATAAAGGAGTCCGCGGCGTTGAACACGGCGAATTTCACGAAAAGCACCTCGATCATATCACGGACGTACCCCAGAGCGATCTGGTCGATGAGATTGCCGATCGCCCCGGCGAAGATCATGGCGAGCGCGATCCGCAGCGCGTGGTCGAGTTTGTCATGATACCGGATCGCGATAAAAACAATGGCGGCCGAGGCAGCGGAACGGACGATGATGAGCGGCAGAAAGCCGTTGCTGAACATCCCGAAGGCGGCGCCGGTGTTGTGGACGCTGGTAAAAGCCACCACGCCGGGGATGAAAACGTGGCTCGTGCCGAGAGGAGAGAGGTATAACTCGGTCAGGTGTTTGGTCAGTTGATCGAGCAGGATGAGGACAACGGCCAGCAGCGCGTAGAGACCGAGGATCAAAAACTTGTTTTTTTTCATAAGCGCTCCTCAGTTTTCTCCCGAATAGGGGCGGTCGATGGTGATAACTGCGCAGTAGGTCTCGTTCAGCGCGCGGATGCTTTTTTCGATTTCGGCGCGGATATCCGCGTCGCTTTGCTTCATATCGAACGGCACGACGGCGTCGAAGATTACGTTGGTATGGGTCGGCCCCGAAACCGCGCGGAAATCATGGATCAGCAGACGCGCGTCCACCGCGCGCACGGCCTCGGCGATCTGATTGCGCAGAGCGAGCGTGGAGTCGTCGGTATTGATCGGATCCATGTGGATCACGGTCTGACAGCCGAATTTTTTCTGGATGTCCCGCTCGATATTGTCGATCAGATCATGAACGGCGAAAACGTCCGCCCGTCCGTCCACCTCGGCGTGCAGAGAGATCAGACGCGTGCCCTCGCCGTAGGAGTGAACGATCAGATCGTGGATCCCGATGATACCGTCATAGGAGAGCACTTCCTGCTCGATGGCGTGCACCAGCTCCGCCGAAGGCTTTTCCCCGATCAAAGGATCGAGCGTCTCCTTGAGGGAGCGCAGACCCGTGATAAGGATGAAAACGGAGACCGCCACGCCGGCGTAGGCGTCCAGGTTCAGGCCGGTAAAGCGGAAGATCAGCAGACACAGGACGACGGCGCCCGTCGAGATGATATCGCCGAGGCTGTCGTTGGCCGCGGCGATCACGGCTTCGGAATGGATCCGCTTGCCGATCGCGCGATTGAAAAACAGCAGCCAGAGCTTGGCCAGGATCGACGCGATCATGATGCAGAGGGAGACGACGCTGAAAACGGTCTCCGTCGGCCGGAAGATAGCCTCCACCGACGATTTACCCAGCTCGAAACCGACGATCAGGATCACAAAACTGACGATAAGACCGCCGACGTACTCATAGCGGCCGTGGCCGAACGGATGGTCCGCGTCGGCGGGCCGGCTGCTGAGCTTGAAACTGATCAGATTGACGATCGAAGAGCCGGCGTCGGAAAGGTTGTTGAAAGCATCCGCCTGGATGGCCAGCGAGGCGGTCAGCAGACCGGCGATCAGCTTTCCGGCAAAAAGCAGGAGATTGAGGATAATACCGGTCAGGCCGCTGAGCATCCCGTAGCGCGCGCGTACGGAGGGCAGATGGGTGTCGTCTTTGTTCTTGATAAAGAGCCGGATCAGAAGATTGGTCAAGGGAAACGCCTCTTTTTTTATAGATATATCTATCTTATCACAGGCAAAGATTCTGCGCAATGAAATTGTGATAGCATCGCCGGTACGCCGCCGGAGCAAGCCCGAAATACGCGTCGAACGCACGGTAAAAAGCGGCGGGACAGGAAAACCCGTTGTCATAGAGCACGTCGCAGACGGATTTTTCCGTAGTGAGCAGTTCCAGAGCGGAACGATAGAGCCGAAGTCCGCGGATATAGGCGCCGATGGTCGAGCCTGTGACGCGGCGGAACTCCCGGCAGAGATGTTCCCTGGTCACGCCGGATGCGCGCGCCAGTTCCGACAGCTGCCAGGCCTCTCCGGCCCGCTCGTGCAAAAGCGCGTAGAAGGCCGGCGTGATGAGCGAACTTGTGCGAGGCAGAAAAACAGGGCCCTCGAGGCCCAGCAGCGACCCGCACAGGGAAAGCGCCGACGCGTAGAGATGATACGGTCCGTACGTGCCGGTGAGCGGGAGCTGCGCCGCCGTCCGCAGCAGATCGGACAACAGGACCGCTTGCGGTTCTTTCAGAGAAAAAGCACAGACGGCGGAACAGCCGTGAAAGGCCCGGGGCAGAAGCGCCGGTTCGATCGACAGAGTGATCCCGTCCTCCGGGGCGGGCGTATCGACGGTCAGTAAAAAGACCCGCCGTTCGCAGACCAGGATCCGGAATCGGTCGATCCGGTTTTCAAACGATATCATAAAGACCCTCCGCTTGCTTCAATATGTAAATAATATCATAATATAGGAAATTGTGCAAATGTTATTGCGGTGAAGCGAGAGGAATGCCGGTCACGGCGTGTCTTGCCTTTGCTCCGCGTGATTTCGACGGGAATAAAAGCACCCCCTTGACGGGGAGTGCTTTTGCGGTCTTGGCGCTGCCGGATCACCTCTTGCCGGAAAAAAACGACCTCTTGGCCAAAAGGTATTTACTTTTTTGCCGAAAAGAGTTACCATAAGCACGAAAGGAGAGGAAAACGTGAGATTACGGACAGAGATCGACGAAAACGGCGAAGAAGAAATCGTGATCCGCGCCAGAGTCTGCGATGAATCGCTGATGCGTCTGCAGGCTGCCGTCGCCCGGGCGATCGGCGGCAGATCGGAATTGCGGCTGACGTTGGGAAACAACGAGTACTTCGTTCCGAGCACGGAGATCCTCTTTTTTGAAACGATGGAGGAGAGGACGGCGGCGCACCTGCCGGAAAAGATGCTCTATACGGATTACCGTCTTTACGAATTGGAAAAGATCCTTCCGGACAGCTTTGTGCGCGTGTCGAAATCCTGTCTCGTCAACAGCGCGGCTGTACTCTCCATTGCCCGGAATCTGACCGGCGCGAGCGAACTGCGCTTCCGCGGCTGCGGGAAAAAGACTTACGTATCGAGAAAGTATTATAAAGATCTGATCGAAAGGATCGAAGAAATGAGGTTAAAGAAATGAAAAAAGAGACCAGTATTTTTTGGGGCGTTACGTTTATCTGCGCCGCGCTGCTGCTGATCGTGAACGCTTTCGGCATCGGCATGGGCTTCCTGGATGTGAACGGACTGCCGGTTTTCCGGATCATTCTGGGCATCCTGTGCGTGGCCGGGCTCGTCATGTGCTTTGTAAAAAAGAAGTTCTACCGGATCTTCATTCCGATCGGCTTCCTCTTCATCATTTTTGAAGAAGAGCTGGCCGTGTGGATCGGACAACCCGGCAAAGACCTGTATTCTTTCTGGCTCATCGCTCTGTGCGTCCTGCTGCTAACCGTCGGGATCATGCTCCTGTTCCCGGGTCAGAGAAAGAAGGCTTTTGAGAAATCCGTCGTCGTCGGCACGGGCGATCAGGGCCCGAACAGCCATTCTTCCTCGATGTCCTACCGCACGCTCTATATCGACTGCACGGATTTTGTCAAGGAAGAGATCGAAAACAATATGGGCAGCTTCGAGGTGTTCTTCCAGAATACCGAGGCCTATCACGGCGGCGGGGAATTGAATATCGAGAACAATATGGGCTCGGTAGTGGTCCATCTGCCGGACACGTGGCGCGTCGAAACGGATATGGAAACCAATCTGGCGCAGACCTCGGTCCCGGACGATCTGCAGACCGTCGGTACGACCCTGCGCGTCACGGGTGAAAACAATCTCGGTTCGGTCAAGATCATCCGCGACGGAAAATAGCGGACGTATATGAAAAAGCCCGGTCGGCAGACCGGACTTTTTTTATTCTTTTGTCAGTTCGAGCAGCCGCTTCCGCAGCGCGTCGACGGAAGCCTGTACCGCCGCCGGCGCGGGCCCTCCGATCGTGGCGCGTGCTTCCACGCAGGCCGTCACGTCCACGGCGGCGTAGAAATCCTCTTCGATCAGCGGACAGAACGCTTTCAGCTCCGCGAGGGAAAGGTCTCCGATGGCGCGGTCGGTTTTGAGACAATTCAGCACCATCTGGCCGATCACGGCGTGCGCTTCCCGGAACGGAAGCCCTTTGCGGACCAGGTAGTCCGCCGCGTCCGTGGCGTTGGTGAAGCCCTTCTGCGCCCCGGCCTCCATCCGATCTGTGTGGAAATTGAGCGTAGCGAACATTTTCGTAAAAATATTCAGGCAGGCCGAGACGGTATCCAGCGCGTCGAACAGCGCCGGCTTATCCTCCTGCATGTCTTTGTTGTAAGCCAGCGGCAGGCCTTTCATGATCGTGAAGAGGGTCGTCAGATCGCCGTACACGCGCCCTGTTTTGCCGCGGATGAGCTCCGCCGCGTCGGGATTCTTTTTTTGCGGCATGATGCTGCTGCCGGTCGCGTACGCGTCGTCGATGGTCACCAGACCGAATTCGTTGCTCGACCAGAGCGCCAGTTCTTCGCAGAAACGGCTCAGGTGCATCATAATCAGGCTGCAGCAGCCGACCGTTTCGATCACGAAATCCCGGTCGCTGACCGCGTCGATACTGTTGAGACTGACGCCGTCGAACCCCAATTCCTCTGCCACGGCGGACCGGTCGATCGGATATGTCGTCCCCGCCAGCGCACAACTGCCGAGAGGCAAGATGTTGATGCGCTTTCTGGCGTCTTTCAGGCGTTCAATATCACGCATGAACATATAAGCATATGAGAGAATATGATGTCCGAGCGTGATTGGCTGGGCCTTCTGCAGATGCGTATATCCGGACGTGACGGTGGCTTTATGCTCTTCCGCCGTTTGGCACAGAAGCCGGATCAGCGCGGGCAGAGCGTCGGCGCTGAGGGCGTCGACCGCGTCCCGGGCGTAAAGCCGGGTGTCTAGCGCGACCTGATCGTTGCGGCTGCGGGCCGTATGGAGTCGTTTACCGGCTTCTCCGATGCGGGCGGTCAATTCGCTTTCGATAAACATATGGATATCCTCGCCGCCGCCGTCGAAGGTCAGTTTCCCGCTGTCCAGATCGGCCAGGATCGAGGAAAGCCCCTCGATGACGGCGTCGCTGTCAGCCTGCGGGATGATGCCGCATTTTCCCAGCATGCGCGCGTGCGCGATGCTTCCGCGGATATCGTAGCGATACAGCCGCCGGTCAAAGGAAAGCGACGAATCGAATTCGTCCATGGCCGCGTCGTTTTCTTTTTCGAAACGTCCGTCCCAGAGCTTCATGTCGTTCAGCCTTTCTGATTCTTTTCCAGCATGAGCGCGCGCATTTTGAGCGGCAGACCGAAAAGATTGATGAAGCCGCCGGCGTCCTTCTGGTCGTAGACCTCGTCCGCGCCGAAAGTCGCAAATTCTTCGCTGTAGAGCGAGTAGGGAGACTGAATGCCTGCGGATACGACGGAGCCCTTATAGAGCTTCATGCGGGTGGTGCCGGTCACGACCTGCTGCGTGCTGTCGACGAAAGCGGACAGCGCTTCACGCAGAGGCGTGAACCACCAGCCGTCGTAAACGAGCTCGGCAAAGCGGATCGCGACGGCTTCTTTATAATGAGACGTCGCCCGGTCGAGAACGATGGATTCCAGATCGTGGTGCGCGGCATACAGGATGCTGCCGGCGGGATTTTCGTAAACGCCCCGCGATTTCATCCCGACGAGGCGGTTTTCCACCATGTCGCAGATGCCGACGCCGTGCCGGGCGCCGATGGCGTTGAGGGTCTCGATCAATTCGACCGGCCCGTACTTTACGCCGTTGACCGCCGTAGGCACGCCTTTTTCCCAGTCGATGGTCACATATTCCGGTTCGTCCGGCGCTTGGGTGGGCGGTACGCAGATTTCCAGCAGGGAGTCCTTCGGCTCGTTCCACGGATCCTCCAGATCGGCGCCCTCATGAGAAAGATGCCACAGGTTGCGATCCATGCTGTAGATCTTCTTTTTGGAAACCGTCAGCGGGATGTGATGCGCCTCGGCGTAATCGATCTCCTCCTCACGCGAACGGATCGACCAGATCCGCCAGGGGGCGATGATCTTGAGATCGGGCGCCAGCGCTTTGATAGTGAGCTCAAAACGCACTTGGTCGTTGCCTTTGCCGGTCGCGCCGTGACAAATGGCCACCGCGCCTTCGCGCCGGGCGATCTCGACGAGACGCTTGGCGATGACGGGACGGGCAAAGCTTGTGCCCAGCAGGTATTTGCCTTCGTAGACCGCGCCGGCTTTTAAGGTCGGGAAAATATAATCGGTGACGAACTCTTCCTTCAGATCTTCGATATAGAGTTTGCTCGCACCTGACCGCAGTGCTTTTTCGTGCAGCGGTTCGAGCTCTTCTCCCTGGCCGACGTCGCCGGCCACGGCGATGACCTCGTAGTCATAGTTTTCGATCAGCCACGGAATGATGATGGACGTATCCAGTCCGCCGGAATAGGCCAGAATCACTTTTTCTTTACTCATAATTTTTGCTCCCTCCGCAAGTTATGCACGTATTATACAACATTATGAATAATTATGCAACTACTTTTTCATTGACAAAGTTTTCCCGCCCAGACTATACTTAGATTATAAATAAAAGGAAGGTTTATTCTATGAATGTCAGTGACCTGAGACCTTATGTCGTCACGGAAACGGAAAATGTAACGGTCAAAACGCTCGTCAGCATCAAAAACGCGCGTTTCGTCGTAAAAAACAATTCCGACGGCGACGCTGTCATCCGTGAAGTCGTTTTGCTGGACGCTCCCTTGCTCAAACCGACGATGCCGTTTTACGCCGAATCGTACAATATGCTGGCGCAGTACAAAGGGACGGTGGCTGAACCGCGTTGCATCGGCGAATACCCGGACGCAACGCATTATAAGCTGCCCACCAAAGAGGGCTTTTTTACCGCCTATAATTACGCGGCGTTCCGCACGGCGGAAAACCGCTGGGAGTGCGTGGGGTTCACTTCCTGCAATCGCTTTTCCGGCGAGATCCGCTTTTCTCCGTCGGGACGGCTCCAGATCGCGGTCTGTACGGAAAACAAGGTCCTGCCTGCCGGCCAGAGCCTGCAGCTCGAGGAACTGATGTTCACCGCGGGGACGACGCGCAGCGAGGCCATCCGCGAGTTTCTCGCGCGCACGGCGCATAATCATCGCCCGCTGGAGTGCGCCTCGGTTCCGACCGGCTGGTGCTCGTGGTATTGCTTCGGTCCCAACGTGACGGAGAAAAATGTGATCGATAATATGGAAGCGGCCGAACGCCTGGGCCTGCCGCTCCGCTATATCCAGATCGACGACGG
Organism: Eubacteriales bacterium; assembly: GCA_018385275.1. GTDB lineage: Bacteria > Bacillota > Clostridia > Christensenellales > MB2-83 > MB2-83. Next base: position 20,524 of record JAHAZM010000023.1, read on the forward strand.
CTATGAAGCGGCGATGGGAGACTGGCTGCTGACGGCTTCCTCGTTCCATAATAATATCCAGGAGCTCATCACCCGCATCCGGCGGCAGGGATTCGAGCCGGCTATCTGGGTCGCGCCGTTCATCGCCGAAAAGAACTCCCGCGTCTTTACCGAGCATCCGGACTGGTTCGTCATGGACGAAAACGGCACTCCTTTGTCGAGCGGCGACGTCAGTTTCGGCGGGTGGTCCGCGCCGCCCTGGTATATGCTGGACCCGACCCATCCGGACGCCTATGCTTATCTGAAAACCGTTTTTTCCACGATGAGGCGCCGCTGGCACGTCAAATACTTTAAAATGGACGCGAATATGTGGGGCGCGCTGCCTTTCGGCGTGCGTCACGACCGTGACAAGACTTCCGTCGAGGCCTATCGCCTGGGCATGAAAGCCATACTGGAGGGCGCGGGGGAGGATAGTTTCCTGCTCGGCTGCAACGCGCCGATGTGGCCCTCGCTGGGGCTGGTGCACGGAATGCGTATCACGGGAGATATTTCTCGTAAATGGGAGGTTTTCAAGCGCTTGAAGGAAGAATGCCTTTCGCGCAACCTTTATCATAATTGCCTTTGGATCAACGATCCGGACTGCCTGACGGCGGAAAACCTGACCGAAGACCTCGTCGGCGGAGGAGGAGAACGCGAGGGCAGCCGCGTCACGACGGTGACGGACGAGGAATTCCTGTTCCACGCGACGTATCTGCTGGCTTCCGGCGGCATGATTCTCAGCGGCGATGATCTGTCGGCGCCGGAACTGAAAAACCTCGAGATCCTTCGTAAACTGCTCAATCAGAAGCGCATCGCGGCCGAGTTCGACGACGCGCTCGAAATCGGCAGTTACGAGGATCGAGGCAGTAAAAAATACTTCCTGCTCAACGAGGGCGAAACGGAGAAAACCTATGTCATCCCCGCGGAGCGGTACGGATATGTCACCGAACTGTGGAGCGGAAAAAACATGCCCGTCGGAGAAAACAACGCGGTCGAGATTACGCTGCCGCCTCATTCGGGCCGGGTTCTGGTCTTCATGCAGATGGATTAGTTAAAAAAGCGCCGTTCATGCGGATAACGTATGAACGGCGTTTTTTATTCCGGAAACGGCCGGCGCGGGATCAAGCGGAAAACGACCGGCGGTATTGAACGGGCGTCATCCCGTAATGAGCTTGGAAATGGCGGTTGAAGCTGCGTACGGAGGCGTACCCGCTTTCGAGCGCGCACTGCAGCACCGGGTAGTCCGTGTTTTCGAGGAGATAGCAGGCGCGGCTGAGACGGAAAATCGCGACGTACGTATTGAACGGGATCCCGACGATGCGCTTGAAAAGACGCGAGAGATACGAGTAGTCGTAGCCCGTCGCGGCCGCGGCGCTGCGCAGCGTGCAGTTCTCGGCGTATTCGCGCTCGACGAAGGAGAACATTCCGAAAAGCGGCTTTTCGTTGACCGCGGCCCGTTCGGCATAGACCGCCTGCGCGTCGAACGCGGCGCACAGCAGATACAGGACGCCTTTTTTGACCTCGACGGGCGAGGAGGGGACGAGCGCGCTCATCGCCGTCAGGAGAGAAGGCTCCGGCCTGAAAACGGCGCTTTCCGGCACTTTGCCCGAAACCTTCGTCGCGTACGCGCTCACGAGATCGGGCGAAAAAATACAGAGGACGTGCTCGCTTTTTTCCGACGAGAGCGAGTGGATCTGATTGGGAAAGATCATCAGCGCGTCTCCGGCGCGGAGCGTGCCGGCCTTGCCGTCGACCGTCACGGTCATTTGTCCGCTTCGCACCGCGACGATCTCGAAGCACCCGTGCAGATGCGCGGGAAAACTGAAGTCGACGCCGGTTTCCTTCCGCAGATAATCGGGCGAGCCGAGATGCCTCGTTTCGTAAAACATAAAACCCTCTCAAAACGCAAATTTTGTCTATATATTATAGCATATCGGCGTGAAAAGTCAAATTTTCCGGTATATAATGAAAGCGTGAAACGATAATAAGGAGGAGAACCCCATGAGTGAGATCTTTTCGGGCATTCCCTATATAAGAAACGTGAACGACGGCGGCACGGCGCCGTTCGCTTTCCGGTATTACGAGCCGGAGCGCGTCGTGCTCGGCAAAAAAATGAAAGAGCATCTGCCGTTCGCGATGGCGTGGTGGCATAACCTCGGCGCGGCGGGTACGGATATGTTCGGACGCGATACGGCGGACAAATCGTTCGGTCGGATCAAGGGGACGATGGCGCACGCCAAAGCCAAGGTCGACGCGGGCTTCGAGTTCATGCAAAAGCTCGGCGTGGCGTACTTCTGCTTCCATGACGTCGATCTGGTCCCGGAGGCCGACGATATCAACGAGACCAACCGGCGCCTCGACGAGATCGCGGATTATATCGAGGAAAAGATTGCGCAGACCGGGATACGATGCCTTTGGGGCACGGCGAATCTGTTCTCCAACCCGTGCTATATGAACGGCGCGGGCAGCACGTCGAGCGCGCAGGTGTATTGCTTCGCCGCGGCGCAGATCAAAAAAGCCCTTGATCTGACAGTGCGCTTCGGAGGCCGGGGCTACGTTTTCTGGGGCGGCCGCGAGGGCTACGAAACCCTGCTCAACACGGACGTGAAGTTCGAGGAAGAAAACGTCGCCCGTCTGATGCGCATGGCGGTCGATTACGGACGTTCTATCGGCTTTACGGGCGACTTTTATATCGAACCCAAGCCGAAGGAGCCGATGAAGCATCAGTACGATTTCGACGCCGCCACAGCTATCGGGTTCTTGCGCAAATACGGACTGGACAAGGATTTCAAACTCAATATCGAAGCCAATCACGCGACGCTGGCCGGGCATACGTTTGAGCACGAACTGCGCGTCTCGGCCGTCAACGGGATGCTCGGCTCGATCGACGCCAATCAGGGCGATCTTCTCCTCGGCTGGGACACGGACGAGTTTGCCTGGAACGTCTATGACGCGACGATGTGCATGCTGGAGGTCGTCCGGGCGGGCGGTCTGACCGGCGGCTTCAATTTCGACGCCAAAAACCGGCGCCCGAGCCATACGACGGAAGACATGTTCCACGGTTATATCCTCGGGATGGACACCTTCGCGCTCGGCCTGCTCAAAGCCGCCGCTCTGATCGAGGACGGCCGTCTCGACCGCTTCGTGCGCGAGAGATACGCCTCGTTTTCCGTCGGGATCGGCCGCCGCATCGTCGAGGGAAAGACCACGCTGACCGAACTTTCCGCCGAAGCGGAAAGGCTCGGCGCTCCCGAGCTGCCCGCGAGCGGCCGGCAGGAATATCTCCGGCGCATCGTGAATGAGATCCTGTTCGGATGAGAAGAGGGAAAATGGATAAAGCAAAAGCGAGAAGAAAAGCGCGCGAGCTTGTTTCGCAGATGACGGTCGAAGAAAAACTGTCCCAGCTTTTATATGCGTCGCCCGCGGTCGAGCGCCTCGGGATCTATGCCTACAACTGGTGAACGAGGCCGCGCACGGCGTGGCGCGCGCCGGCACCGCGACCGTTTTTCCGCAGGCGATCGGTATGGCGGCGACCTTCAACCCTGAATTGATCGGGCGCGTCGGGGACGCCGTTTCGAGCGAGGCGCGGGCCAAATACAACAAAAGCATACGCTTCGGCGATCGCGGCATCTATAAAGGACTGACCTACTGGACGCCCAATATCAATATCTTCCGCGACGGCCGCTGGGGCAGGGGGCAGGAAACCTTCGGCGAAGACCCGTTCCTTACCTCCGACATGGGCGCGGCTTACGCGCGGGGTCTGCAGGGCGACGGCGAGTTTCTGAAAGCGGCCGCCTGCGCCAAGCATTTCGCCGTGCACTCCGGACCCGAGTACGCGCGTCACAGCTTCGACGCCAAGGTTTCGATGAAAGACCTGTGGGAAACCTACCTGCCGGCTTTCGAGCAGATGGTAAAGGCCGGCGTCATGGGCGTCATGGGCGCTTATAACCGCACCAACGGCGAACCCTGCTGCGCGCATTCCTATCTGATGCAGGAGGCCCTGTTCAAAAAATGGGGCTTCGACGGCTACTTCGTTTCCGACTGCGGCGCGGTGAGCGACATCTGCTTCGGTCATCATGTCACGGATACGCTGACCGAAGCGGCCGCGCTCGCCCTGAGCAAAGGCTGCGTCCTGAATTGCGGCAGCGCCTACGACAAACTCCTCGACGCTTATGAAATGGACCTGATCACGGAAGAGGAGATCACCGCCGCCGTGGAAAAGCTTTACACCGTCCGCGCGCTGCTCGGGGAGTTCGAGGACGAGCGCCCGTACGCGGACGTCCCGTTTTCGGTGCTCGATTGCCCGGAGCACCGCGCGCTCAACCTGCGCACAGCCGAAGAAAGCCTGGTCCTGCTGCGCAACGAAAACGGTTTTCTGCCGATGAGGGACGGCGCCTTCGCCCGTATCGCGGTCGTCGGGCCCTGTGCCAATTCTCTGACCGTGCTCGAGGGTAATTACAACGGCGCCGCGGCGGAATACGTTACCGTGGCGGAAGGCATGCGCCGCGTCTTCGGCCGGGCGGAGATTAGCGTCGCGTCGGGTTCTCCGATTTGTGCCGACTATAACTGGACCAGCGGGGATGATCTGCGCAGCGAAGGTCTTGCCGCGGCCTCGGAGGCGGACGTGACCGTTTTGTGCCTGGGACTGGACCGTACGTTTGAGGGCGAGGAAATGAACGTCGAGAACGAGAGCTTTTTCCACGGCGACAGAGTTTCGTTCCGCCTTCCGCCGGCCCAGCAGAAACTGGCCGAGGCGGTCTGCGACGTCTGCCGGAACGTCGTCGTGCTCGTGTTCTGCGGCAGTCCGGTCGACTTGGGCGAAAAAGTCAACGCGCGCGTTCGCGCCATTGTCCACGGGTGGTATCCGGGCGCTCTCGGCGGGCTCGCGGCGGCGCGTCTCCTGCACGGAGATTTTTCTCCGAGCGGCAGATTGCCGATCACGTTCCCGCGCGCGGAAACGCCGCTGCCGGATTTTTCCGACTATTCGATGGCGGGACGAACCTATCGCTATTTGAATGAAAAACCGCTGTTCCCGTTCGGCTTCGGTTTGTCGTATACGAC
>JAHAZM010000025.1 GCA_018385275.1 Eubacteriales bacterium
CAGCTTTGGAGTTTATTATCAATCTTGCCGAGCTGAAAAAGCTGCTTCAGCGGTTCTATACGCTGACTCATATCCGTATCGTCGTCCTGAACGCGGACCTGGTCGAGGTGGCTTCGTATCCGAACAGCCATTCCGCCTATTGCCGCATTCTGCGCCGCGATCCGGTCGCCCGGGAAAAATGCCGCGATTGCGACATGGAGGCTTGCCGCCGCGCGCGCCGTACCGGCAGCACGGAGATTTACCGCTGCCATGCGGGCCTGACAGAAAGCGTGACGCCGATCCGGCATGACGGCGCCGTGATCGGCTACCTGATGCTGGGACAGGTGCTGCAGAACGGGGAGGGCAATCTTGAAACGTGGCAGAACCTTTCCCAAGCCATAAGCCGTTACGACGTAGACATGGAAGCGCTGCGGGAAGCGTTTCTGCGGAAGAAGAGCTATTCCTCCGAGGTCATCCGCGCCGCCGCCGGCATCATGGAGGCCTGCGCCGGGTATCTGTACCTTTCCAAAATGATCGTCCTCAAAAACGACAGTCTCAGCCGCAAGATCGACGCTTATATCCGGAACAATCTGGCCGGAGAACTGGACGCGATCACCCTGTGCGACCGCTTCGGGATCAGTAAAAACCGCCTCTACGAGATCTCCGACCGCAGCTTCGGCGGCGGGATCGCGGAATATGTCCGTTCGCTGCGCGTCGCCGCCGCCAAGCAGAAACTGACGGAGAGCAACGCCAAGATCAGGGATATCGCCGCCGAATGCGGCTTTCCGGATTACAATTATTTTACCAAGGTGTTCAAAGCCCACACGGGCCTCACCCCGCGCGATTACCGCAAGAATCTTCGTTGATCAAAGCGGCCCTTCACGCAAAGGAACGGCCGCTTTTCGTCGGTTATTCGCCGCCCAGCGCCAGCGCGCGCACCAGCACCGACGGTGAAACGATGCCGTCGATGGAAACGACGGTATCGTTGCCCACGGCCTGAATATCCTTGAGCAGCGTATAGAAGTTGCCCGATATCGTGATGTTGCCCACCGACCGCGAGATCGCGCCGTTTTCAAACAGGTATCCCTTGGCCGACAGAGAGAAGTCGCCGGTCTCCGGGTTGGCGCCGCTGTGCATGCCCGCCAGCTCCTCGACGATGAGGCCGCTTCCGGCCTCCTTCATCAGTCCGTCGCCGTCGGTCTGGCCGGGTGCGACGATGAGATTGATCGGCGCGGTGTCCACCGGCGAGGTATAGGAGCGTTTCACACCGTTGCCCGTGCTGTCGACCCCGTCCACGGCGGCCGATTTGAGATTATACAGAAGTGTCGTCAGCACGCCGTCGCGGATCAGCTCTTTCCGATGGCACGGCACGCCCTCGTCGTCGAAAGCCATGCTGTTGACTCCCGTCGTATCCAGCGGATCGTCGATGAGCGTGAAGCACGGCGCCGCCACGACGGTCCCGAGTTTATCGCGCGTCAGGAGCGAAAGCTTCTTCTGCCCGTTTTCGGCGCTGAATACGTCGGCAAAGGTGCTGAGCAGATCCACGAACGCGTCGGGTCGGAAAATGACCGGGCAGGTCTTGGAAGGGGCCGGGGCCGCGCCGCAAAGCTCGATTGCCTTCGTCACGGCGCTGTCGGCCGCTTTGCGAAGCTGTTCGTCGGTCAGTTTTTTCCGGGAAATGCAATACCCAATGGACGTATTCATCACGTCCTTGTCCGCCACCACGGGGATGATGTAGGCGCCGATGTAATTGTTGCGGCGGGTCAGCTCGAGGCCGTGACTGTTGCAGATCGTGACGCGAACGCTGCCGCTCAGACAGCAGCAGGTATGGACCCGTACGACTCGCGGGTCCTTTTCCAGCGTGTAGCGTTCCAGCTTCCGGGCGATCTCGCATTTTTCCGCGGCCGTGATCTCGTCCAGTTCGTCGCTGTAGGAATCCAGCGGTTCGTATACGGCGTTTTTGCCGTCGAAGATGAACTGCTCTTCGGCCAGATTGATCAGATCGAGATTGGCGATAGCCCCTTGGCAAAGCGCGCGGCAGCTATCCGCGTCGAGCACCGTCGTCGAGGCGTAGCCGATCCGGTTGCCGGATTTGACGCGCAGATTGACGCCCAGACCGTTGTTGACGTTGTAGCGCTCGATCTGACCGTTGCTGACGACGACGGAGAACTCTTCGTTCTGGCTCGCGTACAGCTCATATTCGTGGAAACCCTTGGCCTCCAGAATGCTGCTCACTTGTTCATATAAGCATTTAATATCTTCCATCAGGCTCTACCTCCTACTGTAACCTGTTTGACACGGATGGTCGGCTGTCCGACGCGAGTGGGCACGCTGCCGCTGAGACTGCCGCACATGCCTTCGGCGAGCAGGACGTCCGGACCGATCATGTCGATATCCATCAGGATCTCGCTGCCTTTGCCGACCAGCGTCGCGCCGCGGACCGGCTCGGCGATCTTGCCGTTGCGGATCATGTACCCGACTTTCACGGCGAAATTGAATTCGCCCGTGGCGGGATTGACGCTGCCGCCGCCCATCTTGGCTGCGTACAGCCCCAGGTCGACGCCGCCGATCATCTCTTCAAACGTATCCGTCCCCGCGCCGATATAGGTGTTGGTCATGCGGGAGGTGGGCGCGTAGGTGTAATCCTGCCGACGCCCGCTGCCCGTGCTGGGCATCTTCATGCGGCGCGAACCGAGACGGTCGATCATGTACGAGTTTAAGATGCCGTCCTTGATGAGCGTGATGCGCTGCGTCTTTTCGCCTTCGTCGCTGATATTGAGCGAGCCCCAGTTGTTGACGAGCGTGCCGTCGTCGTAAGCCGTCAGCTTGGGATTGGCGATCTGCTGTCCCAGCTTGCCGCAGAAAACGCTGTTTCCCTTGGCGACGCTGGTAGCCTCGAGCGAGTGTCCGCAGGCCTCGTGGAAAATCACGCCGCCGAAACCGTTGCCGATGACGACGGGCATTTTTCCGCCGGGACAGTCGCGCGCCGACAGCATCAGCAGCGCGTCGTTGGCCGCTTCCCGGCCGAGCGCCGCCGGCTCGAATCCGGAATAGAACTCGAATCCGGCCAGACTGCCCGGCGCGACGTAGCCGCTCTGGTTTTCCTTGCCGTCGGAGGCCACGGCGGTTACGCCGATGCGCGTGTAGTAACGTTCGTCGCAGGTATAGAGTCCCTCGCTGTTGGCGATCAGGGTGTTGTAGCGATAGTCCATGTAGTTGGCGTCGACCTGAACGATCTTTTCATCCGCGTCCGCCGCGGCGAAATAGACCTCGTTCAGCAGGTCCGCCTTTTTCCGCGCCGGCACCGTGCCCGGCTTTTGTGCGTAAACGTGGACGTTCGGAGTGACGGAGGGGCGTAGCACGAGGTCGAGATGGCCGGCCGTCGTCGCGGCGGTCACCGCGCCCGCGGCGGCGTCGGCCAGCTTCAGCAGGCCTTCCCGGCTCAGATCGTTGCCGTAGGCGTAGATGCTGTTGTCTCCGCTGAGGATACGCACACCCACGCCGCGGTTGCGGGTGGAGACCGCGTTGTCCACGGCTCTGCGCGTCATCGAAAGAGAGAATAATTCCTTGTCCGATACGAAAATCTCCGCGAAATCCGCTCCCGTCCGCATGGCGCGGGCGAGGACCTCCGAGCAAATGATAGGTTCGATCATGATTCTCGTTTTTCCTTTCTGTCCTTAATGGTTTTTTCAAAGCCCATTTCGCTGGGGTGATAGAATTTCCGACCCGCCAGCGGCGTGGGCATATAGTCCTGTTTGACGTAGTGATCCGGAAAATCGTGCGGGTAGAGATAGCCTTCCCCGCTTCCGAGCTTCTCCGCACCCCGGTAGTGCGTGTCCCGCAGATGCGGAGGGACGCAGTCGGCCGACACAAGGTTCGAAACCGCCTTCTGCGCCTCGTAGTACCCCAGTACGCTGTTGGATTTGGGCGCTTCGCAGAGGTAGATGATGGCTTGGGCGAGCGAAAGCTGACACTCGGGCAGGCCGATGAGCTGGACGGACTGCGCCGCCGCCACCGCCTGCTGCATGGCCGCCGGATCGGCCAGCCCCACGTCCTCACTGGCGTGCGCGATGAGCCGGCGCGCGATGATGCGCGGGTCCATGCCCGCCGAAAGCAGACGCGCGCACCAGCAGAGCGCCGCGTCGCTGTCGCTGCCGCGCAGAGACTTGCAGAAAGCCGACAGCATATCGTAAAGCAGCGATTCGTCGCAGCGCAGCACAGGCTTTTGAATCGAATCGGCCGCCACCTCCGCGGTGATATGGATGCTGCCGTCGGGACTGGGATCGGTGGATAATACCGCCAGCTCCAGCGCGTTGAGCGCCGTCCGCACGTCGCCGCCTGCCACCTCCGCGATATGCTGCCGCGCCTCCGGGTCGATGACCGGGTTCAGATCGGCCAATCCCCGTTCCCGGTCGGTCAGCGCGCGGTCCATGGCTTTGAGCACGTCCTCCGTCGTCAGCGGAAGGAACTGAAAGATCCGGCACCGCGACAGCACGGCCGGCGTCATGGCGATGAACGGATTTTCCGTCGTCGAACCGATCAGGCGCACCGTGCCGCGCTCCAGCGCCGGCAGGATGGCGTCGCTCTGCGCCGTGGACCAGCGATGGCATTCGTCGAGCAGCAGATAGGTCGGAACGCCGGACGTCGTCAGCAGTTTTTCCGCTTCGTCCAGGATCTCCCGCAGCTCCTTGACGCCGCTGCTGACGGCGTTGAGTTTTTTGAAATCCCCGTGCGTCGTATGCGCGATGACGGCCGCCAGACTGGTCTTTCCACACCCGGGCGGTCCGTAGAAAATGCAGCTCGTCAGCCTGTCCGCGTCGATGGCGCGGCGCAGCAGACGTCCTTTGCCCACGATATGCTCTTGTCCGATGAATTCGTCCAGCGTGCGCGGACGCATCCGCTCCGCCAACGGCCGCAGCCGTTCCGACTGCATGGTAAACAGATCCATTCTCGACTCCCGTTACGGGCCGCGTCGACCCGTCTTCAAAACTCGCGTTCCGTCTTTCGCCGAACCGCTCATGCTTTCTCGCGCGTCAATCGCCGGGCCGCAGGGCGCGCCCGCGTTTCCGTTCGTTCCCCGAGGTTCGGCTTTTTTATTATACAGGAAAAATCTTAAAATATCAATCCGAAATTACGCTGCAAACGCAAAAAAATCCGCCGTTTTTCAACGGCGGATCGCGGTTCAGAGGATGAACCTTTCGTCGGGTTTGGGCGCGGCGGCCAGTTCGGCGCGTTTTTCGTCGTAACCGGGCCGTCCCAGCAAAGCATAGGTTGCGTTTTTGCCCGCTTCCACGCCTGGCTGATCGAAGGTATTGATCCCCAGCATGGAGCCGACGTAGGCGGTCTGGATCTCAAAGAACTGCAGCAGCTGCCCGATCGTAAAGGCGTTCACGGAGGGCAGGGTGATCGTGCAGTTCATGCGGTGCGCGCTCGTCAGCGCGTAAGCCGTGGCGAATTGCTCGGCTTTGATCAGCTCGTTGAGACTATGTCCGCAGAGGAAATTCACCGCCGGGATTTCGGCCGCGCCGTCGGGAATGTCGACGTGCTCCCGGTATTCGTCCACGCCGAGGAAGGTCACGACCTTGTCGAACGGCCCTTCGGTGTAAAGCTGCACCTGAGAATGCTGATCCGTGACGCCCAGTGCTTTGACCGGCGTTTGACCGGCGTTGACGACGGAACCGTCCAGCGCATACCGTTTTCCGAGCGACTCGCCCCAAAGCTGCGCGTACCAGTCACTCATATACTTGAGCGAATCGGCGTACGGCATCATGACGCTGATCGTTTTTCCGTTCTTCATCGCCAGATACTGCGTCGCCGCCGCCATCAGAGCCGGATTGGCAAACAGATCGTTTCCGGCGCAAAGCTCATCCATGTACGCGGCGCCGGCGAGCAGTTGACGGATATCGATACCGCAGACGGCGGCGGCCAGCAGGCCTACCGGAGAAAGCTCGCTGAAGCGGCCGCCCACGCTGGCGGGAATGACCAGCGTGCGATAGCCTTCCCGGCGCGCCAGCCGGATCAGATTGCCTTTTTCCCGGTCGGTGGTGGCGACGATATGCTCGGCGGCCCGGTCGCCCAGCCGCTCGGTCAACAGCTTGTTGACGATGAGATACTGGGACATCGTTTCGGAGGTGCTGCCGGATTTGGTGATGACGTTGAAACAGGTCTGCGCCGGATCGATGACGTCGAAGAGCTGTTTCATGCGCTCGGGATCGACGTTGTCCTCCACGTAGAATTTCGGTCCGTTCCGTTTTTCGTCGGGCAGTTCGTTGTAGCGCATATGATTGAGCGCCTGCTGAATGGCGATGGGCCCCAGGGCCGAGCCGCCGATACCGAGCAGAACGAAATAACGAAATCTCGCCCGGATCTGCTTAGCCAGCTCCAGGATCTCCGAGACGTCCTGATAAGGAAGCTCGGACCAGCCCATCATCCCCGTGCCCCGATTGCGCCGGAAATCCTCGGCCGCTTGTGCCGCCAGAGGAGCGACGGCGTTCAGCTGGTCGGCGCTGATGCCGTAACCGGCGCCGATCATCGCGTCCATCATATTGTTGACGTCCAGGCGAAGCGTTTCTTTTTTCATTGGCGTGACTCCTTACTATGTAGAATTTATTCTTCCGTTTGCGCGTCGAGCTTCTGCAGATAGCGGAAACTCTCCATCAGGATCTCGTCGTCCGTGATCTGACCGGCGTAGACTTCTTCGACCACTTCGCCGCCATATCCGATGCGCCGCAAATAGGCGAACAGTTTTTCAAAATCAAAGATTCCTTTTCCCGGCAGGAGCAGATTGCCGCCCCTGTCATAATCGCAGACGTGTACGTTGACGATCTTTTCCGGCGGCAGCGCGTCCAGATACTCAAAGATCGTATGATCGGCCTGCATGGCCTGCTTGATGTCCATCGTAAAAGCGATGTCCGGACAGTATTCCAGCAGCCGCGGCGCGAAATCGGGACGGTAATAGTAGGCCCAATGGACGTTTTCCCAGGTCAGCGTCACCCCGTGATCCGCCGCGATACGGCACAGCGCCGCGGCGCGTTTTCCCAGCAGGGGATAGTCGAGACGGTAGAGCTTTCTTTTAAGCCGCGCCGGGCCGTGCATGACGTAGATCCCGATGCCCATACGTTCTGCGCAGCGCATCAGTTGTTCAAAGACCTTGATCGCGTCGGCGCGCTGGCGGTCGGCCGTGGCAAAGAGCTGCGGCTCGAACTGCGTTCCCACGGAATGCAGGGAGTGGAAACGCGCTCCGTAGGGTTCGGCGACGTGTAAAAGCAGATCGGCGAATTCATCCGTATACTCGCTGCTGGACTGCAGAAAGACCTCGAAATCCCGTACGCCGAGACGGCAGAGGTGTTCGATGCTTTCTTCGTTGGTAAATCTTCCGTAGTAGTTGGAAGAAGACATGCCTATCATGGAAGTCCCTCCGTGAAAAGGGCGCGCCCGCGGCCGGATGGAAGGCGAGCGCGCCGGGAGTATAGGTGCGCGGGATTATCGGTCGGCGTCCGGCTCGATCAAGCCGTAGTTGCCGTCGTTTCTTCTGTAAAGAACGTTGACTTCGCCGGAGGAGCTGTTGCGGAAGACGAAGAAATTATGACCGAGGAGCTCCATCTGCAGGACGGCTTCATCCTCGCTCATGGGTTTGACGGCAAAGCGCTTCGTTTTGACCACGGAGGGAATGAAATCTTCCTCTTCTTCGGCCGGCGCGCCGCCCGGCGCGGGGATCGGCGTTTTCAGGCGGTTTTCCAGTTTCGTGCGGTTCTTGGAGATCTGGCGTTCGAGTTTGTCGACGACTTCGTCGATGCAGGTGTACAGATCCTGGCCCGTGCGTTCGCTTCTTACGATCATATCCGCGCTGCGGACCGTGACCTCGATGGTCTGCCGGTTCCGTTCCACGGAAAGCACGACGTCTGCGACGGCGTCCTCGGGGAAAAACTTGGCGACGCTCCGCAGTTTCTTTTCCAGAATGCTTTCGAGAGCGGGCGTAACGGTGACGTGGCGTCCTGTGATCGACAGTTTCATACAATCATCTCCGTTCGGTTTAGTTATCTTTCTTATTCTTCAGGCAAGCCCGGAATCCTTTTTTTCCGCCAAAAAAATATTCGTTTTTTCGGTTTGAAAAACAAGCTTTTTTCCACCCGGAGCCCCCCTTTTTCAGAGTCCTGCATGCCTGTTCAGTCATGCATATTTATCTGCGTGCATATGTCTTTCCACAGCGGCGCTCCTGTGCATAATGTGGACAAAAATGTGGATAACCCCGTTCCGTGCGGGTATTTACGGTGAAAACGCCGGTTTTTCTCCGAACTTCTGTGGATAACGTGTCCACAAAAAAGCGCCTGCTGCCGCCGGGAAATATGAAGTTGAAACTTTTTGAAAACAGAAAAACACATGATTGCGCAGACGTGCAGATGTGTTTTTGCGCGGTTTCGGTTGCGCGATGGCGGCCGGAATGTTATAATAAAAAACATGGAAAGCGTGGAGAAAGAGAAAAACGGGCTTTTACGTGCCGGGGAGCGGCTCGATGATCTGCAGTTTCGGGGTTTGCGCCTGATCCAGGATCCGGACGCCTTTTGCTTCGGGACGGATTCGGTGCTGCTGGCGCATTTCGTCTCTCTGCGCCGAAACGGCAGAGCGGTGGAATTGTGCGCCGGGAGCGGAGTCGTTTCGTTGCTACTGGCCGCGCGGATTCCCGCGGCGTCGTTTGAACTGGTGGAGATCGATCCGGACGCCGCCGACCGGGCGCGGCGCAGCATAGAGCTCAACGGACTGTCCGACCGCGTGACGGTCACGACGGCCGACCTGCGGACCTTCGCCCGGCCGGGACGGAGGATCGACGTCGTTTTCGTCAATCCGCCTTATTGCAAAGCGGCGGCGGACGGTCAGGCGACGGACGCGGCGCGCTGTGAGCGATCCTGTACGCTGGACGACGTCTCGGCTGCGGCGGCGCGTCTGCTGACCAATCGCGGAAAGCTTTTTCTCATATATCGGGCGGATCGGGCGGCGGATCTGTTCTGCTCTCTGCGCGCTCACGGTCTCGAGCCCAAGCGGATCTGCTGTGTCTCGGCCCGGAACGGCGAAGCGCCGAAGCGGATCCTGACAGAAGCGGTCCGAGGAGGGGCCTCCGGTTTGAAATGGGAAAGCCCGCTGATCTTGTACGAGCGGGACGGACGGCCGACCCGGCGGCTTTGCGAACTGTATGCCGGCGCCGGATTCTGAGCGATCCGGACAACTGTCAAGGGGGTGAAAGCCGATATGGCTGTTCTGTATGTGACGGCGACCCCGATCGGGAACCTGAAAGACATTACGCTGCGAGCGCTGGACGTCATGAAGGCGACCTCGGTTTTTGCCTGTGAGGATACGCGTCATACGTTGAATCTGATCCGCGCTTATGATTTGGGCGACAAAAAACTGATTAGTTACCACGAGCATAATAAGCGCGCCGGCGGCGAACGCGTGCTGGCGGAGCTGACCGCCGGGCACGACGTCGTTCTGGTCTCCGACGCCGGCATGCCGGGCGTTTCCGATCCGGGCGAACAGATCGTGAGAGAGACGCTTGACGCCGGGTTTGACGTTACGGTCCTGCCCGGGGCGAGCGCGTCCCTGACGGCGCTGGTGCTGTCGGGTCTGCCGACCGGCCGGTTCGCTTTCGAGGGGTTCCTGCCGGATAACAAAAAAGAGCGGGCGGAGCGGATCCGCGCCGTGATGTCGCGGACCGAGACGGGGATCCTGTATGCCGCGCCCCATGACCTCAGACGCGTGCTGGAGGAACTGTCGCAAGCGGACGGCAGCCGCCGCGTCGCCGTCTGTCATGAGTTGACGAAAATACATGAATGTGTGTACAGATATACACTTGACGAGGCGCTTTCCTGGTTTTCCTCGCATGAACCGCGTGGAGAGTATGTTTTGATCCTGGAGGGCATGCCGGAGCCGCGGGAAAACGGAACGGCGTCTCTGCCCCGGGCCGAGGAACTGATCGACAAGCTTCTGGCCGCCGGACTTTCTCCGGCCGACACCGCAAAGGCCGTTTCCCTGACGTTGAACCGGAAAAAGAGCGAGATCTACTCGCTGACCCAATCGCGAAAGAAATAGGGCCGCTTCGCCTGGACCTTCCGATCTGACGGAAGTTTCCCGTTCCGTTTGGAGAGTCCCTTTTTCCTTGCGGTATTCCGGTTCGCCGGGGATACGCTGTTTCGTTTGAAGTCTCCCGTCCCGTCCGGCGCGTTCCGCTTCGGGCGAGGCCGCCCCGGACGTCGTCCGTGCCGGCGCTTTGCCGTTTTTGCCGAGAAAGGTCCGTTGGATTATTCAACTTCTGGAGTCGTTTTATGAGAGTAAGAGTGAACAAAAAAAGACTGATCACCGCGGCGCTCGCTTTGATTCTTTTGGCGGCGGCGGTTTACTTTGTCGTCAGACTGGTGAGCGGACTGTTCAGCGCGCCGCCGACGGCCACAGTCACGCCGAAACCGACGGTCAGCGGGTATGTGATCCCGGACAGAACGAATTCGGGCGGCGTTGTGGTCACGCCGATCAGAACGCCTGAGACTACTCCTGTTTCGACGCCTGTTTTTACTCCTGTTCGGACGCCTGTTCCGACGCCTGATTCTACGCCCGGACAGACTCCGACGGGTCATCCCACGCCCACGCCGACCGCCACGGCCAAACCGGGCCGACTGCAGTTGACGGCTCCCGTGATCCTGCAGGACCCGGAACTGCCCACCGGCTGCGAGGCTACCTCCGCGGCGATGCTGCTTCAGAAATACGGTTTTACGGCGACAAAAAAGGAGATCGCCGACCGCCTTCCCAAGAAAAACATGGACCAGGACGGATACGGTTTTGACCCGGATAAATACTTCATCGGCAATCCGTACGGTTCCGGCCGCGGGTGCTTTGCCGACGTTCTGATGCGGACGATCAATTCCTATCTGACCACACAGGGATCCATGATACTGGCTTACAATGCGACGGGCGTTCCGTTTTCCTATCTGGACGTTCTGCTGGAGCAGGGGCGTCCCGTGGTGGTTTGGGCCACGATGGGCATGAGCAATATTACTGAAACGGTTTCGTGGATCGATCAGGAGACGGGTAAAGAGATCGAGTGGAAACGGCCCGAGCACTGCCTGCTTTTGATCGGGTACGATAAAGCCGCCGGCACTTATATTTTCAACGATCCGCAGAAAGGACTCACGGAGTATCCGGCCGCGCAGTTTAAGAAAATATGGGAAGCCATGGGCTCGCGCGCTCTTTATCTGAAATAAATCGTGAATAGAAGACGGTTCTGTATGAAAAAGCTATCGGCGCCGTGCTGATCCTGATTCTGCTGCTGTCGCTGGCTGCCTGCGGGCAAAAAGAGCAGATTGATTATCTCGTGCTCGTGAACAAAGAAAGTATTCCGACGATTGGGAAGGAACGCCGGGGACCGTTACGGTCAAGAATTCCATCGGCGACGAAAAAAAGGCGTATGACGCATATCTCGGACTGAAAGAAGCTCTGGCCGCCGAGAACGTTTGTGGGGAGATTGATTCCGCCCGCAGAAGCGTTGCGGAGCAGCAGCGGATCTGGGACGATTTCATGAAAAAATACGGCGAGGTCTATACCAAACGCACCGCAGCGACACCCGGCTTTTCCGAGCATCATACCGGATTGGCGCTTGACCTGTATCTCATCATCGACGGAAAAGACGTCGATGAAAACGAAGATATGATCCAATACCCGGAAATCTGGGCGAAGATTCACGAAAAACTGGCCCGTTACGGTTTTATCCTTCGTTATCTGGAAGGCAAAGAAGCAATCACCGGTTACGGCTATGAGCCGTGGCATATCCGCTATATCGATTCTCCCGAGACAGCCAAGGAAATCACCGACAAAGGGATCACGTTGGAGGAATACCTCAACAAGCTGCCTGTCGGCAACGTGGCTCCGCCCGCCGACGAGTGAACCTCAGCGATTTGTAATGGCGTACGGCCTAAAACGGGAAAACACCGGTAAATAGAAGAAGGAGGAGTGAAAAATGAGCACTGTTTTGGGAAAGGCGAGTTATGAAGCGGCCATTGCCGCCACAAGGGACGAGCGGATGGCCTGGTGGCGCGACGCGCGGTTCGGCATGTTCGTGCACTACGGATTGTACGCGCAGCTCGGACGGAACGAGTGGGCGCAGTCGCTGGAGAATTTCCCGGTCGAGGAATACGCGAAGCTGGCTGAGACCTTTGCGCCGAAGCCGGGCGCGCCGCGCGAATGGGCCAAACTGGCCAAGGCGGCCGGCGCGAAATACATGGTCCTGACCACTCGTCATCACGAGGGGTTCTCGCTGTGGGATTCCAAGGTCAATCCGTTCAACTCCGTGAACTACGGCCCGCATCGCGATATTGTCCGCGAATTCGTCGACGCCTGCCGCGAGTTCGATCTGAAGATCGGTTTTTACTCTTCACTGATGGACTGGCATCATCCGGACGGTTGGAAATGCGCGTACGACAACGAAGCGCGCCGTCGTTTTCTGGATTATATCGAGGCGCTCAACGTCGAATTGCTGACGCAGTACGGGCACGTCGATATTCTGTGGTACGACGTGTCGGCGCCGATGGAAAGCTGGGAGGGATGGGATTCCCTGGTGCGCAATCAGCATTTGCGCGAGATCCAGCCGCACCTGATCATCAACGACCGCAGCAAGCTGGCGGAGGATTTCGGCACGCCGGAGGAGCATATCACGGCGGCCAGCCGCGACTGGGAGGCTTGTATGACCTTCAACGGCATTTCATGGGGATATGTCGACGAAGAACAGTCGAAGGAGTACGCCTATACGGCGCCGCGGATCCTCAAGATGCTGTATACCTGCACGCGCGGCGGAGGGAATCTGCTGCTCAATATCGGGCCTAAACCGGACGGTACGGTGCCGAAAGATGCGGTCGGACCGCTGACGGCGGTCGGAGAGTGGCTCTCCCGCAACGGCGAAGCGGCTTACGGAATCCATGCGAAAGAGGACAAATACGGCTGGCACGGCGGCGGGAACGGCATCGCCTCGGGGACGAGATCGGCTGACGGCAAGACCTTTTATCTCTGGACGTGGATCTGGCCGCATGGCGGAGAGATGTCCCTCGGCGGATTCCGGACCGCGCCGAAACGCGTCAGCATCCTTTCCACGGGAAAGGAGATCGGTTTCGAGCACGACGGAGAGAGGATCAAACTGAGAGGAATGCCGGAACGCTGCCCGGATCCGTCCGGCGTGGCCGTCATCAAGGTCGAGTTCGATAAAGAGCCGGAGTATCGCTGCTTCAGCCGTTATCCGCAATTGTCCGGGATCTGAAAAAATAAAGAAAAACCGCCCGGGTCCGAACCAAGACCCTGAGGCGGTTTTTTGCGTGAGGCGGCGGTCAGTCCCCGGCGATCCGGAAAGTGACGTCTCCGGTCGAGGTGGTGATTTCGCATCTTCCGCCCGAATTCGTATCGGGTACGCGGACGCGGCCGGTGGAAGTATGAGCGTAGAAGATTTTGGCGGTGCGAAGCGTTCCGGTCACGTCTCCGGTCGAGACCTTGACGGTGATCCGGCCGGCGTCGCAATCGTCAAGGACTACGCTGCCCGTTCCTCCCTGAATGAGAAAACTGTCGGCCGCGACGGTGTTCTGCAGGATGACGCTGCCGGTGCTTACGTTGGAGAGGAGGCTTTGGCAGGTCAAGTCTACCAGGCTGGTGTCTCCTGTGGTGCACCGGGTGGAGAATTCTCCCTTGCAGACGACCGAGCAGACGGTGATCCTGCCGGTCGAGGTCGTGAGATTGACGCTCCCGGCGCGGGCGTTTTCCAAATTAACATTTCCGCTTTTCCCCCGGATCGTAAGAGAATCGTTCGCTGAAGCGCGACAGATGATGTTGCCGGTCGTGACGTTGATAAAAACGGTCCCGAACGTGAAGCGCTCCGGGATAAACACGGTTCCCGTGCGGCCATAGACGATCAGCGCGTCATACTGATCGGCGGGGAGATAGACCGCCGTGGAGGGGGTCGCCCGGAAGAGTCCCCACCGTTCGTACCACGCTCGGTTGTCCTCGGCCCGGATTTTGAGCGTCCCGTCTTCGACCGAAACCGTGTACGAGACTTTTTCGTTCCCCGTATAAACAACGCCGGCGCTTCCGTCCGCGGAGGGCAGGAGCTGAACGTTGGATTCATACTCGGTGATCTCGATCCGGCTGAAAGGCCGGTCGACGGGGTAAACGGCGGTTTTGGTCCCGCCTGTTTCAAATTTGGTCAGATTGAATCCCGAACCGATCAGCGCGCCGAGCAGCAGAACGGAGCCGACCGCGACCAGAACGAGACCCGCGATGAGAATCCCTTTTTTCATTTTACACACTCCTTTCTGAGAAAACGGCTTTTGAGGCGCGCCGCCGCTTTTCCCGTCAGGTGCAGGATGCCTTTGGAGGCTTCCTTGCAGCCACAAAACAGGAAGACGGACAGACCGGCGCAGAACAGACCGGCGCCGAGCAAGGCCATCAGCGGCAGGCTTTGTCCCTGCGCGGCGCAGATCACGGCGAGGACGATTCCGCCCAGCGCGCCGGCCCAAAGAGAGACTTCGACGGCCCATAGAGCGACGATCAGGACCCAGACCACCAGATACAGCGCCAGCGCGACGACGCCGGCGGCGGCCAGCAACGGGAACCAAAGCGGAAAACCGACGGCGATAAGGACGATCTCCCAGGCTCGCAGGCTCCGTTTCGGCGTGATTTTTTCTTTGACGAGTCTGGTCAGCGGAATGTCTGCGACGATCTGCGCGGCGACGTCGTCGACGGAGCCGATCTCGGCGACGGCTTCTTCTTCGCTTTTGCCTTCTTCGACGCGGTCGTCGATCATTTCGCCGTAGAACGACAGACGTTCCTCGACGTCGTCTTGGGGCAGACCCGTCAGAGCGTTTTTCAATTCGGTCAGAAAATCTTTTTTATTCATGGGGATCCCCCTTTATCACAAATTGATAGATCGAGACGACTTCTTTCCATTCGGTTTTGAATTCTTCAATGCGCCGAAGCCCCGCTTCGGTGATATGGTAATACTTTCGAAGTCTTCCATCGTGCTCGGCGGTCCGGACCGTCAGCATTTCAGCGGTTTCCAACCGCTTTAAAATTGTATATAATGTCGATTCGGACAACTCGAGGTACGGTTTCATGTCTTTGATGATCTTGTACCCGTAAGAGTCTTCGCCTCGGATCGCCGCCAGAACGCATACGTCCAGAAGCCCGCGTTTCAGCTGAGTATCCATGGTATACCTCCTTTCTCGTAATACATCATATCACGATGTATTGAGGCCGTCAAGAGGCAATTTGAGCGGGGGTTTCGGGCGACGGACGGCGGATCGCGGCAGCGGCAGTCAAAAGGGAGGTCCGATCGGAACGGCGGCGAAATTCAGTTGCCGGATCGGTCGGGTTATGGTACACTACATTTGATTTTCAAGTTCGGACGGAAAGGGCGTTCCGGTTCGGAGAACGGCTGAACCTTTCCGGAAACGGAGTGATTCTGTGATGAAAAAAATCATACTGACCGGCGACAGACCGACGGGGCGGCTTCATGTGGGACATTACGTCGGCTCTCTGCGCAGACGGGTGGAGCTGCAGGATTCCGGCGAATACGACCGTATCCTTATCATGGTGGCCGACGCGCAGGCTTTGACGGATAACGCGGACAATCCGCAGAAGATCCGAGACAACATCATCGAGGTCGCGCTGGATTATCTGTCCTGCGGTCTGGATCCGGCGCGTTCGACGCTGTTCGTACAGTCTCAGATCCCGGAGCTGTGCGAGCTGTCTTTTTACTATATGAACCTGGTGACCGTGTCGCGTCTGCAGCGGAACCCGACGGTCAAGAACGAGATCCAGATGCGGAATTTCGAGACCAGCATCCCGGTCGGATTCTTTACTTATCCGATCAGCCAGGCGGCCGATATTACCGCGTTCCGCGCTACGACCGTCCCGGTGGGCGAGGATCAGAAGCCCATGCTGGAGCAGACCAAGGAGATCGTGCGCAAGTTCAACGCCGTTTACGGCGAAACGCTGGTCGAGCCGGAGATCCTGCTGCCGCAGAACGACGCCTGCCTCCGCCTGCCCGGTATCGACGGCAAAGCCAAAATGAGCAAATCGCTCGGCAACTGCATTTATTTGTCCGAGTCCGAAGCAGACGTCAGGACGAAGGTCATGAACATGTATACCGATCCGGATCATATCCGTCTGACGGATCCGGGCAAGATCGAGGGCAATACGGTGTTTACGTATCTGGACGCGTTCTGCACCGATGAAAAGCTGCACGCGCTGCTGCCGGAATACGAGACGCTGGAAGAGCTGAAGGCGCATTATCGCCGCGGCGGACTGGGCGACGTGAAAGTGAAAAAACTGCTCAACGCCGTTTTGCAGGATACGCTCGCGCTGATCCGTGCGCGCCGCGCCGAGTATCAGAAGGACATTCCGTACGTGTATGAGGTCCTGAAAAAAGGAAGCGAAGCGGCCCGCGCCATCGCCGCCGAGACGCTGGCCGACGTTCGGCGCGCCATGAGGATCGATTATTTTGACGACGCGGAGCTGATCGCGTCTCAGAGCAAAAAATACGCCGGATAACGCTTGTTTTTCTGCTTTCCGCGGGAGTTTCTCCCGCGGATTTTTTGTGTCGGAATCGTTGCAAAAACTTAATGAATATGATTTAAAAACAATACATTATAAGAAAAACGAGGGGGCTGTTTCCATTGACAAAAAAAACGATGGGCATTATAATTTTTATATTTGAGGATATGTGGTGAAAGAACGCATTTTTGCGCAAAAAAACGGATCAAAGGAACGGGGGAAAACAATGGAATACCGGATCGAAAAAGACTCCATGGGCGAGATGCGCGTACCGGCCGATAAATACTGGGGCGCGCAGACGCAGAGGAGCTATCAGAATTTCCGTATCGGCGGCGAGCTGATGCCGCGGGAGATCACGCACGCGTTCGGGATTCTGAAAAAAGCGGCGGCTTTGGCCAATCACGACCTGAAACCGGAAAAAATGACAGACGAAAAGCTGTCCTTTATCCGGCAGGCTTGCGACGAGGTGATCGACGGACGGCTCAACGAGCATTTTCCGCTGGTGGTCTGGCAGACGGGCAGCGGCACACAGTCGAATATGAACGCCAACGAAGTCATCGCCAACCGCGGCAACGCTCTGGCCGGCAGAAAATTGCTGCATCCCAACGATGATATCAATATGTCGCAGTCTTCCAACGACACGTTCCCCACGGCGATGCATATCGCGGCCGTGCTCGGCATCGAGGACCGGCTTTTCCCGGCCATGGATAAGCTGATCGCGACGTTCCGGCGCTTGGAGGAAGAAAACGAGGGCGTCGTCAAGAGCGGGCGCACGCATCTGCAGGACGCGACTCCGATCAAGTTTTCACAGGAAATCTCCGGCTGGCGCAATATGATCGAGAAAACGAGGCAGATGCTGGTTTCTGTACTGCCCGGGCTCAAGGAACTGGCGCTGGGCGGGACCGCCGTGGGCACGGGGCTCAACGCGCCGAAGGGATTTGCCGAAAAAGTGGCGGAGCGCGTTTCCGAGCTGACCGGCAAGGAATTCGTGACGGCGGAGAATAAGTTTCACGCGCTGACCTCCAAGGACGATCTGGTGTTCGCGCACGGCGCGCTGAAAGCGCTGGCGGCCAATCTGATGAAGATCGCCAACGACGTGCGCTGGCTCGCCAGCGGGCCGCGGGACGGTCTGGGCGAGATCCGCATTCCGGAAAACGAACCCGGGAGCTCCATCATGCCCGGCAAGGTCAATCCGACGCAGTGCGAATCCATGACCATGGTGGCCGTTCAGGTCATGGCCAACGACGTCGCCGTCGGCATGGCCGCGTCGCAGGGAAACTTTGAACTCAACGTCTTCATGCCGGTCTGTATCTATAATTTCCTGCAGTCGGTACGGCTGCTCGCCGACGGGATCACGTCGTTCAACGACAACTGCGTGACCGGGATCACGGCCAACCGGGAAAAGATGCATCACAATCTGATGAACTCGCTGATGCTGGTCACGGCGCTCAATCCGTATATCGGGTACGACAACGCCGCCAAGACGGCCAAGAAGGCGTATAAAGAGAATATTTCGCTCAAGGAGGCCTGCGTGGCGCTGGGTTTCCTGACGGAGGAACGCTTTGACGAGATCTTCCATCCCGAACAGATGGTTTGATCAGAGGAAACGGAAGGACAGGGAAATATGACTTTCAGTTATTATCCGGGCTGCACCCTGAAAACGAAAGCAAAGGATCTGGACCGGTATGCCAGGAGCGCGGCCGCGGCGCTGGGCGTGGAAATGGCCGAGCTGCCCGAGTGGCAGTGCTGCGGCGCGGTATATCCGCAGGCCAAGGACGAGATCGCGACGAAGCTCTCGGCGGTACGGGCATTGATGGCGGCGCGCGACGAGGGTCGGGAACTGCTGACGCTGTGCTCGGCTTGCCACCACGTCATCAAGCGCGTCAATCACGACATGGTCTCCGACGAGAATATCCGCACTAAAGTGAACAATTATCTCAAGCCGGAAGTCCCTTATACCGGGGAGACGAAGGTGATCCACTATCTCGAGATGCTGCGCGACACGGTGGGCTTTGACGAGCTGGCCAAACGCGTGACCCGGCCGCTGAAGGGGCGCCGCATCGCCGCGTATTACGGCTGTATGCTGCTCAGACCGGGCAACGTCATGGGGTTTGACGATCCGGAAAACCCGCGGATCATGGAGGATTTTATCCGCGCCATCGGGGCTGAGCCGGTCGTCATCGCGTACCGCAATGAATGCTGCGGCGGCTATATGACGCTGGAAAACCGGGCTTTGGCACAGAAAAAGGCGACGACCGTGGTCGACGCGGCCGCATCCGCCGGCGCCGATACGATCGTGACGGCCTGCCCGCTGTGTCAGTATAATCTGGACGTCAACGCCGTCGGCGAGCGCGTCCCGGTCCTGTATTTTACCGAGCTTCTGGCCGAAGCGCTCGGCGTAAAGGAGGCGGAAGCATGAGCTTTGAAGAAAAAGAAATGGCTGAAAACATCAAGCGCATCAGCGGCGTGAATCCGCGCAAGTGCATGAAGTGCGGCAAGTGCTCCGGCACATGCCCGGCCTATGAGGAAATGGATTATCATCCGCACGAGTTCGTCGCCATGGTGGAAAAGGGGCGGATCGACGAATTGCTCGCTTCCAAGTCCATTTGGACCTGTCTGTCCTGTTTTGCCTGCGTGGAGCGCTGTCCGCGGAGCGTGGAACCGGCCAAACTGATCGAGGCCGTCCGCCTCGAGGTCATCCGCGCGCAGGGCGCCAATCACCTGAAGGCTGTTCAGATCCCCGAACTGCTCGACGAAAAACTGCCGCAGCAGGCCATTGTCAGCGCATTCAGAAAATACAGCAAGTAACAGGAGGAACGAAATGCAAAGAATAGGCGTTTTCGTCTGTTGGTGCGGAACGAACATCGCGGCCACGGTCGACGTCAAGGCGGTAGCCGAGGCGGCGCGGAAAGAGCCGGGGGTGGTTTTCGCCACAGACTATCAATACATGTGTTCGGAAGCGGGACAAAAACTGATCCGCGACGCCATCGCCGAGCATAAGCTGACCGGCGTGGTCATCTGCTCCTGTTCGCCGCGTATGCACGAGGCCACATTCCGCAAGACCGTGGAGGCGGCGGGACTCAATCCTTACATGCTGGAGGTCGCCAATATCCGCGAGCAGTGCTCCTGGATCCACAAGGATCGCACCGAGGCGACGGAAAAAGCCGTTGTCCTGGCCCGGACCGCCATCGCCAAGGTCAGCCTCAACGTGCCGCTGACCGCCGGCGAAAGCCCGGTGACCAAGCGCGCGCTCGTGATCGGCGGCGGCATCGCCGGTATTCAGTCGGCGCTGGATATTGCGGACGCGGGTTATGAAGTGGATATCGTCGAAAAGCAGCCGACTATCGGCGGCAAGATGACGCAGATCGACAAGACTTTCCCCACGCTGGACTGCGCGGCCTGTATCCTCACGCCCAAAATGGTGGACGCGGCGCAGCATGAAAAGATCACGATTTATTCCTACAGCGAGGTGACCGAGGTAACCGGTTTCGTCGGCGCTTTTAAAGCGCGGATCAAGAGAAAGGCCCGTTTTGTCGACGAAACGAAGTGCACGGGCTGCGGCGAATGCACGAGCAAGTGCCCGTCGAAAAAGAACAAGAACGAGTTCAATCTGGGACTGGACAACCGGACGGCCATTTATATCCCGTTCGCGCAGGCCGTTCCGAAGGTGGCCGTCATCGACGCGGAAAGCTGCATCAAGAAAAAGACCGGGAAATGCGGGCTTTGTCAGAAAATCTGCGGTGCCGGCGCGATCGACTATGAGCAGAAGGACGAGTATATCGAACGGGAGTACGGCGCCATCGTCGTGGCCACGGGTTATAATCCGATCGATCTGGCCAAGTATGACGAGTACGCTTATTCGCAGAGCCCGGACGTGGTGACGTCGCTGGAGCTGGAAAGACTGATGAACGCCGCGGGTCCGACCAAGGGCACGCTGCTGCGTCCGTCGGACGGAACGCATCCGCATACGATCGTTTTCATCCAATGCGTCGGTTCGCGCTGCGACGACGCGCGGGGCAAGCCCTACTGCTCCAAGATCTGCTGTATGTACACGGCCAAGCACGCGATGCTGATTCGCGAGAAATACCCGGATACCGAGGTGCACGTTTTCTATATCGACGTGCGTACGCCGGGGAAGAATTTCGACGAGTTCTACCGCCGCGCCGTGGAGCAGTACGGCGTCGACTATATCAAGGGAATGGTCGGTAAAGTCGTGCCTCACGACGGGAAACTGCTGGTACAGGGCTCGGATCTCATCGCCAACGAGCAGGTCCGCATCGAGGCGGATATGGTGGTGCTCGCCGCCGCCATTGAGCCGGATAAATCCGCGCGCAGCATCGCCACGATGCTCACGGCCAGCATCGATACCAATGATTTCTTCACCGAGGCGCATCCGAAACTGCGTCCCGTGGAAAGCCCGACGGCCGGCGTGTTTCTCTCCGGCGTGTGCCAGGGACCCAAAGATATACCCGAGACCGTGGCGCAGGCTTCCGCCTGCGCGGCCAAGGTCATCGGTTTGCTGGCCAAAGACAAGCTCAAGGGCAATCCCTGTGTCGCGCACGTCAACGAGGAGATGTGCAACGGCTGTTCGACCTGTGAAAAGGTCTGTCCCTACGGCGCGATCACCTATCAGGACAAGGAATTCCGCGTGCCGGGCCCGAAACGCACGGAGATCCGGCGCGTCGCATCGGTCAACGAGGCGGTCTGTCAGGGCTGCGGCGCCTGCACCGTCGCGTGCATGTCCGGCGCGATGGATATTAAGGGCTTCGCCAATAAACAGATCTTCGCGGAGGTGGATGCGATATGCAGATAAAGATCGATGAAAACGGCAATTTCAAGCCGACGATCGTTGCGTTCTGCTGTAACTGGTGCAGTTACGCCGGCGCCGATCTGGCCGGCACGAGCCGGCTTTCCTATCCGGCCAACGTCAAGATCGTTCGCGTGCCGTGCTCCTGCCGCGTCAATCCGCTGTTCATTCTGCGGGCGTTTCAACGCGGCGCAGACGGCGTGATCCTTTGCGGCTGTCATCCGGGCGATTGCCATTATACGACGGGAAACTATTACACGCGCAGAAGAATGACGCTTCTGTTCAATATGCTGGACTATCTCGGGATCGAACGGGACCGCACGAGAGTGGAATGGGTCTCGGCCGCCGAGGGCGCCAAAATGGCCAGGGTCATGAACGAATTCGTGGCGCGCATCTGCGAGCTGGGCGAAAACAAGAGGCTGGAGGACTTGAGATGCAAGAAATCTTTGGAAGAATAAAAAAGAGAGCCGCCGAATTGTTTGCCGACGGGACCGTCACGCGCATGGTCGGATGGCAGAAAGGCGAAAGCGATTACGACAAGACGCCGGCGGTTTTCGGCCCGGATATGAAGGGATTCGTGTACGACGGTTTCTGCGGCGCCAATCTGAGTAAATATCTCATCAATCTCAGTAAGGTGGAGGGCAGAACGCTGGTTCTGCTCAAGCCCTGCGACTCCTACAGTTTCAATCAGCTGCTCACCGAGCACCGCATCGACCGCGACAAGGTTTACGCGATCGGCATCGACTGCAACGGTAAGCTGGATATCAATAAGATCCGCGCGCTCGGCGTCAAGGGCATCCGTTCCGTCGCCGAGGAGGGCGACGAGGTCGTGCTCGACACGGTTTACGGCTCTAAACGCGTCAAACGCAGCGAAGTGCTGCTCGACCGCTGCTATTGCTGCAAGGGAAAGGATCACGTCGCCGGCGACGAATTCATTTTGGCCGAAAAGCGCGTCGACACCACGACGACGGATCGCTTTGAGCTGGTCAAAAAACTGGAGGCCATGACGCCGGACGAGCGCTACGAGTTCTGGCGCGGCGAGCTGTCCCGCTGCATCCGCTGCAACGCCTGCCGCAACGTCTGCCCCGCCTGCAGCTGCGTCAAATGCGTGTTTGACAATCCGGCGCTGGGGACCGATTCGAAGGCCAATTCCGATACGTTTGAAGAGAATATGTTCCATATCATCCGCGCTTTCCACGTCGCGGGCCGCTGCACGGACTGCGGCGAATGCTCCCGCGTCTGTCCGCAGCATATCCCGCTGCACCTGCTGAATCGGAAATTCATCCGCGATATCGACGAACTGTACGGCGAGTATCAGGCGGGCGCGGAGGTGGGTCAGCGCGGGCCGTTGACCGATTTTGCCAAGAATGACGCCGAACCGGGCGCGACGCCGGACAAGGGAGGGAAAAAATGATGTACAAGATCAGGACAGAGAGGCTTCCCGAGCTGTTTGCGCTGGCCGCGGCCGACAAGGCGCTTTATCTGCCCGTCGAACAAGGCGGTCAGGTGGAATTCCGGCCGTGGAGCGAAGGGGCTGCGGTGCGTTTCGACGCGCTCAACACCGTTCGTTCCGCCAAGGATCTGTTTTTTCCGCAGACGGAGAACCTGGTGGCTTTCCGCACCGAGGGCAAGAAGATTTCCATTATCGAAAACGCCGACACGGGCGCGCCCTTCGGCCTCATGGGCGTACGCTCCTGCGACGCCAAAAGCTTTGAGATCCTCGACCGGGTGTTCCTGGCCGAGCCGGCAGACACCTATTACAAGGCTCGCCGTGAAAACGGCACGGTCGTGACGCTGGCCTGCCATGAGCCGGAGGAGACCTGTTTCTGCGCCGCGCTCGGGATCGACGCGGCCGAATCGGCCGACGGCGACGCGGCGTCCTGGATCCGGGACGGCTGGTTCTATCTCAAGCCTGTGACGGCCAAAGGAGAGGCTTCCGTCGAAACGGTGCGGCCGTTGCTGACCGAATGTGACGGCGCGGACGACGCGGCGGTCGAGGCGGAGAAAAAAGACATCGGCGCCGTGATCGGACAACTGCCGTTCTCGAAGCTGGATTTGTCGCGCTTCCGCGGCGAAAACATGCTGGAGATCTTCAACGATCCGCGATGGAAGGAGCTTTCGGCGGCCTGCCTCGGCTGCGGG
Organism: Eubacteriales bacterium; assembly: GCA_018385275.1. Lineage (GTDB taxonomy): Bacteria > Bacillota > Clostridia > Christensenellales > MB2-83 > MB2-83. The sequence goes on from JAHAZM010000025.1 coordinate 23,498, forward strand.
ACCTGCACGTACGTATGCCCGACCTGCCAGTGCTACGACATCAAGGATTTCAAAACGGGCGACGGGATCCAGCGCTTCCGTACATGGGATTCGTGCATGTACTCGGACTTTACGAAAATGTCCGCAGGTCAGCCGCGCCTGACGCAGGTGGAACGTTTCCGTCAGCGGTTCATGCATAAGCTGGTTTATTATCCGATGAACAACGACGGGCTGTATTCCTGCGTCGGCTGCGGCCGGTGCCTCAGGAAATGCCCGATCTCGATGAATATCGTCAAGGTGGCGAAGACTTTGGGAGGAGAACAGAACGATGAGCAATAACGAAGCCCTGATCCCGAAGTTGGGAGTCGTGACCGACATCCGGATGGACACGCCGGACGTCAAGACCTTCCGCGTCAACGCGCCGGAGGGCGGCAAGCTGTTCGAACATATGCCCGGCCAGTGCGCCATGGTCTCGATTCCGGGCGTGGGAGAAGCGATGTTTTCCATCACTTCGTCCCCGACCAACAAGGAGTACATGGAATTCAGCATCAAAAAATGCGGTTGTCTGACCGAATGGCTGCATCAGATCGAGGTCGGACAGCAGATCTGCGTGCGCGGGCCGTACGGCAGACCGTTTCCGGTGGAAACGGAATTCCGGGGCAAGGATCTGCTGTTTGTGGCCGGCGGTATCGGACTCGCGCCGCTGCGCAGCGTCATCAACTACGTCCGTTATTACCGGGAAAACTACGGGAAAGTGGATATCGTGTACGGTTCGCGCAGCGCGGCCGATCTCGTGGATTATCGCGAGATCATCGACGAGTGGTGCGCGGAAAAGGATTTCGGCGTGCATTTGACGATCGACCGCGAGCAGGAGGGCTGGGACGGACACGTCGGATTCGTGCCGAACTACGTCAAAGAACTGAATTTCCCGACGAACAAGGTCGCCATCATCTGCGGACCGCCCATCATGATTAAATTCACGCTGGCCGGCCTGCAGGAGCTGGGATTTGATAAAACGCAGGTCTATACGACCATGGAACTGAAGATGAAATGCGGGATCGGCAAGTGCGGCAGGTGCAATATCGGCTCCAAGTACGTCTGCAAGGACGGCCCGGTTTTCCGCTGCGACGAGCTGGATGAGCTTCCGAACGAATATTGATAGAGAGGAACGAACAAATGGAAACGGTGAATGTCTTTTTAATGGGCAAAAAGTACGAAGTGCCCTCCAATCTGACGATCATGGGAGCGATGGAATACGCCGGGTATCAATTGGTGCGCGGCTGCGGCTGCCGCAACGGTTTCTGCGGCGCCTGCGCGACGATCTACCGCGTACTGGGCGACCCGGAGCTGCATGCCTGCCTGGCCTGTCAGACGAAGGTGGAGAATAATATGTACGTCGCGACCCTGCCGTTTTTCCCGCTGGTGAAGCAGGTTTACGACATGGAAAAGATCAAGCCCACCGAGCAGATCATGATGCAGCTGTATCCGGAAATCTACAGTTGTATCGGCTGCAACGCCTGTACGAAGAGCTGCACGCAGGGACTCAACGTCATGCAGTATATCGCCTATGCGCAGCGCGGCGAGTACGCCAAATGCGCGGAGCTGTCCTTTGACTGCGTGATGTGCGGCGTTTGCTCGAGCCGCTGTCCGGCGGGGATCTCGCATCCACAGGTGGCGCTGCTGGCGCGCCGGCTCAACGGCAAGTATCTCGCACCGCACACGCAGCATCTGGATGATCGGATCGCCGAGATCCGCGACGGCAAATTCGAAGATCTCCTCAGCAGTTTGATGAACAAGCCGATCGACGAGATCCGGGAACTTTATAACAACCGAGAGATCGAGAAGTAAGGAGGCGGCATACGATGTATAACGAGGAAATGACGGTTTCCATCCGGAAAGTGGAAGCGGCCCGCGCGGCCAACGCGGCGCTGGAGCCCAGAAGAATGACCGCCGAGGAAAAAGATGCGCTGCTTCGGACGTATCACCCGGATTACAAAAAAGGAGAATTCCGCACCCTGAAGATCGGCGCCAACGCCGGAGAGCAGGTCCCGACCGAGCTGGCAGCCCTGCTGCAGGGGCACAGCCGGATCAATCCGGACAAGATCGATCTCAGGCATGCGGATTACGACGTGGACGTGCTGATCATCGGCGGCGGCGGCGCGGGTTCGTCGGCGGCCATTGAGGCGGACAATCACGGTGCGCGCGTCATGATCGTGACCAAACTGCGGATCGGAGACGCCAACACGATGATGGCCGAGGGCGGCATTCAGGCGGCCGACAAGCCCAACGATTCGCCCGCGATCCATTATCTGGACGCGTTCGGCGGCGGGCATTTCGCCGCCAAGCCGGCGCTGCTGTACAAGCTCGTTACCGAGGCGCCGGACGCCATCAAATGGCTCAACGATCTGGGCGTCGAATTTGACAAGGACGCCGACGGCACCATGATTACCACGCACGGCGGCGGCACGTCCCGCAAAAGAATGCACGCGGCGAAGGATTATTCCGGCGCCGAGATCATGCGGACCCTGCGCGACGAGGTGCTCAACCGCGGCATCCCGGTCGTGGATTTCACCGCCGTCATCGAGATCGTCCTTGACGAAAACGGCGCGGCGGCCGGCGCGGTGCTCCTGAATATGGAGACCGGCGAGATCCGGATCGCGCGCGCGAAAACCGTCGTCATCGCGACCGGCGGCGCGGGACGGCTCCACTATCAGGGTTTCCCCACGTCGAACCATTACGGCGCGACGGCCGACGGCCTGATCCTGGCGTACCGGGCCGGGGCGAAGCTGCTTTACGCGGACACGCTCCAGTATCATCCGACCGGAGCGGCTTATCCGGAACAGATCTTCGGCGCGCTGGTGACCGAAAAGGTACGTTCTCTCGGCGCCAAGCTCGTCAACGTCAACGGCGAGGTCTTTATGCATCCGCTGGAGACGCGCGACGTGGCGGCGGCCTCCATTATCCGCGAGTGCTCCGATCGGGGCAACGGCGTGCCTACGTCCGACGGCGTCGGCGTGTGGCTGGATACGCCTATGATCGAACTGAAAAACGGCGAGGGGACCATTGAAAAGCGGATCCCGGCCATGATGAGGATGTTTGGCAAATACGGCATCGATATCCGCCGCGAGCCGATCCTGGTCTATCCGACGCTGCACTATCAGAACGGCGGTATCGACATCACGCCCGACGGGATGTCCTGCGTGGAAAATCTGTACGTAGCGGGTTAGGCCGTCTGTGGGATCCACGGACGCAACCGTCTGATGGGCAACTCGCTGCTCGACGTGATCGTTTTCGGCCGCAACGCGGGCGTTTCGGCCGCGGAGAAAGCCAAGACCGTCAAGAGCGGCGCCGCGCTTTCGCTTGAACACGTCAGAAAATTCGAGCGTGAAATCGCCGACGCGGGCATCGTGACAGACGTGGTTTCACCCAAGCTGCTCCCGACCTACACGCACGGCAATCCCAAGTTTGAACGCAAATAACCGGAGGCAAGACAAATGAGTATTTTCGGAGGATATATCTCCGTTCAGTCGGTATCCTTTCTGCTGTTTTCCGTCATGATTATCGCGGCGCTGGGTTATGCGCTCGGCCGCATCACGATCAAGGGCGTATCGCTGGGGACGGCCGGCGTGTTTATCGTGGCGCTGGTGTTCGGCGCGCTCTTCAACGACAAGGTCAACGCCGCGCTGACGGTTTCGTCGGGCGTGAGCTACGGGACCCAGGCGCTGAAAGTGGTGGAAAACGTCGGTCTGATCTTTTTCGTGACGGCGGTGGGTTTCATCGCCGGACCGAATTTCTTCAAGAACCTGAAAAAGAATTTCAAATCCTATATCCTGCTCGGCATCATCATTATCCTTGCGGGCGGTTTGACCTGCGTGGCCTGCTATTTTATCGGCGTCGGCGGGGAAGAGGATCCGAAGGGCTTCGTCGCCATGCTGGACGGGATCCTGTCCGGCTCGCTGACGAGCACTCCGGGCTTTTCCGCCGCGAAATCCACGGTGGAAAACCTGTACGCCGCTACGCCGGAGCTTGCGGATAAGTACGAGGCGGCCGTGACGGTCGGTCACGGGATCGCTTATCTGTTCGGCGTCGTGGGCGTGGTGCTGTTCGTGCAGCTGATCCCGAAATTCACGCACGCGAATATGGACGAGGAGAGAAATAAGCTCATCAGCGTCGATTTGGGAACGAAAAAAGAGTACAAGGGCAAGCTGGTCAACATCGATCCGCTCGGGATCGCAGCCTTCGCGCTGGCGGCGCTGATCGGCATTTTCGTCGGTTCGATCAAGATCCCGCTGTCGGGCGACGGCCTCGGCGGAACCACGTTTTCGCTGACGACGACCGGCGGTACGCTCATCACGGCGCTGGTTTTCGGTCATTTCGCGCATTTCGGGCCGGTCAACGTGACGCCCAACAAAAAAATGCTGGAGGTTTTCCGCGAGCTGGGGCTCATGCTGTTCCTCATCGGCGCGGGCGTGGCCGGCGGCGCGAAGTTCGTACAGTATTTCAAGCCGATCTATTTCCTGTACGGCGTGGTCATGACGCTCGTGCCTATGATCGTGGGATACTTCTTTGCCAAATACGTGCTCAAGCTCAGCCTGTTCAACAACCTGGGTTCGATCACGGGAGGGATGACGAGCACGCCTGCGCTCGGCACGCTGATCCACGTGACGGGAACGGACGAGGTGGCCTCCGCTTACGCGGCGACGTATCCGATCGCGCTGCTGGCGGTGGTGCTGGTTTCGCAGTTTTTGCTGGTCCTGCTGTAAAGCGAATCTGAAGCCAAAAGGCTCTCTCCGGCCGGAGAGAGCCTTTTTGTTTGTTTTTCGGGTCCGGTTTTTCAGTCCTGCCCGGACGGAGCGGTGGCGCCGGAATCGCGCTTCCGTTTCGGCAGACGGCGCAGCACACAGACGAGCAGCATGGCGAAGTACGGGATCACGACGATATCGCCGACAGCGGTATAGAGCGTGGGCGTGTCAATAAAATCCACGTCGCAGCGCAGCGCGGCCGGTGTGTAGTCGTCGAGCCGGCCGACGACGCGGCCGCGCGCGTCGATCACGGCGGTGGGGCCGCAGTTGCCGCAGCGGGCGACGGAACGGCCGTTTTCCACGGCGCGCAGGATCGAATGAGAAAAGTGCTCGTTGAGCGCGGCGGACGTGCCGAACCAGGAGTCGTTGCTGATCAGCAGGATCAGATCGCCGCCGGCGGCGACGCCCTCGGCGGTCAGCCCGGGATGAATGGATTCATAGCAGATGACGCCGCTGAAGCGGC
>JAHAZM010000026.1 GCA_018385275.1 Eubacteriales bacterium
GCGGCTGCGTCATCGAAGGGACGTTCCAGCTCTCCAACGCTTCCGTCCACGTCAACGCCTCGTACGCCGATACAAAACGCGGTTTCGACACGATGGAAGTCGTGCTCGACGAAGACGTCCGCTCCGACGCCGACGTGCGCGCGCTGGGGGTGGAGGTCGGAGACATCGTATGCTTTGACCCGCGGACGCGCGTGACGGAAAGCGGTTATATCAAGAGCCGTTTCCTCGACGACAAACTGTCGGTGGGGATCCTGCTGGGCCTGGCCAAATATTTGTCCGATAACGCGATCGCTCTGCCGCGGCGCGTCTACGCGCATATCACGGTGTACGAAGAAGTCGGCCACGGCGGCGCTTCCTCGGTGCCGGCCGGCGTGACGGAGGCCGTCAGCGTGGACATGGGCTGCGTCGGTGAGGGGCTCTCCTGCACGGAAAAGCGGGTTTCGATCTGCGCCAAGGATTCCGGGGGGCCCTACAGCTACGAGTTGGTCGGACGCCTCATCGAAGGCGCCAAACGCGCCGGCGCCGATTACGCGGTGGACGTGTATCCGCGCTACGGCTCGGACGTGGAAACGACGCTTTGCGCCGGCCACGACGTCCGGCACGGACTCATCGGAGCGGGCGTCTACGCCAGTCACGGTTACGAGCGCAGTCATCGCGACGGCGTACGCAACGCGCTCCTGCTGCTGGCAGGCTTCCTCAACGTCTGAAAAAAAGAAAAGACCCGATCGATCGGATCTTCTTCAAAAAAGACCCGTTGACCGGGTCTTTTTTTGTCGGAAAATATCAGACCAACTCCGCTTTTCGGACGACTACGCCGGCGGCGTACGCTCGCGCCGATCAAAAGCCGGAAAAGGCCGGAACCGTCGTCAGACCAACTCCGCTTTTCGGACGACTACGCCGCTGTGTCCGAACACGTCGAACAGGCGCGCCTCCAGTTCGGCAACGGCGACGCCTTTTTTCAGCACGACCTGCAGGAACCCGCCGCCGCCGGCGCCGCAGACCGTCCGTCCGTCCGTCAGATCCTCCACCGCGAGGAATATCTGGTCGATACAGGTGTTGGTACTGCCCTCGTCGAGGCGTTTGGCCTGTTCCCAGTGCTTCGTCATCAGTCCGGCAAAGCCGTCCACGTCGCCGGCCTCCAGTCGGCGCGCCATGGCGCGGGCCAACCGGCGGATCCGGGCCAGTACTTCCGTCGAGACCGGATCGCAGGCCATATAGCGGCCCATGACCTCGCGCAGGATACCGCGAGCCAGTCGGCGCTGGCCGGTATAGATCAAAGCAAAGCGCTCGTTCAGTTCTTTTCCGGTCTGAGGCGAGATCGTCACCGGACGGATCGTCAGACGCTGATCGGCGCCGGGACGCGACGAAACGAGCTTGACGCCGGGCGCGAGACCGCCGACCTGATCCTGCCAGCCGCCGCCGGTGGACATGATCTGCTCGAGACACAGCACGCGCGCGCAGATTTCCGCGTCGTCGGGTTCACGGCCCGCGAGGCGCAGCAGGGCCCGTACGGCCGCCGCGGCCAGGATCGAACTGGTCCCGAGACCGCTGCCTTTGGGAATATCGACGACGCGGGTATTCAGATACAGCCCGCCGCCGAGCCGACGGCAGAGCGCTTCCACGCTTTCGGCGTCGGGGCGCAGGAACCCGCAGGCGACCAGAGCGGCTTTATGCAGGGCAAAAGCGTCGGAGGGGTCCCGGTTGGGACGCAGCGTCTCCAGATCCGTGAATTCGCCGTAACTCCCGATATCGGTCGAGGCGAGGATGATCTTGTGTTCGCTCAGCCGGCGCGCGGTCGCTTCGATGGGAAGGCGCCCGTCGAGCGTAATCGCGGCGTTGAGGACCGTACCGCCGTTCAAGAGACAATACGGCGGCGTGTCGCTCCATCCTCCGCCCCAGTTGACGCGGACGGGCAGCCGTTCGGTCACTTCATCGAGCCTGAACCGGAGGTCGGCGTCTGGAGGCGTCGTGCCGCCGAGCACCGCTTCCCGGACGCGATCGAAACTTTGAACCGTCAGCGCTTCGTCGCCGGTCATGCGGCCCAGATAATACGGGATGCGGATACGGCGCTTGAGGCTTTCGGGCGTGTCGCCTTTTTCGGCGTCGGCCGCGGCGATCAACCGGCGGACGACGCGGCCGCTCAAGCCTCCCGGGAACTCGTCCGTCAGGAGAGAAAGCGGCGTTTCGGCGTCCACGGCCGCCAGAAAGCGGCGGACGCGGATGCTTTCTTCAAGTTTATCGTGCCATCTCAGCAGCGCGCTCGCGTCGGCACGGCGGAAGCTTTCGGCCAGAGACAGGCGTTCGCCTTTTTTCTCGCCGGAAAGACTCGCGCGGATCGCCGCGGCCTGCGTGGCACGCACCGGGAAAAGAGGCTCGTCCCACAGGGGGGCGGTCAGCGCTCTTCCGCGGTGGAACGGCTTTTTCGGATCGTCCGTCACGTCGTAAAGACGGGCGACCCAGCCGCCCCCGCACAGCGGCAGGACGTGGAGCGCCGTTCCGTCCGGCACGCGGACGCCCGCGGGAAGCGCGACGCCGGAGACGACGCAGCCCTTGCCGACGACGCAGCCGTCGGCGAGGATGCTGTTTTCAATATAAGACCCGGCCCCTATCGTCGCGCCGGGCCGGATATCGGCGTGATAAGCCGCATAGCGCGCGTCGGCGGTCGTGCTGTTGACCGTGCCCGTCCAGCCCAAAGAGGCGTAAGCGGGCATATCCGCCGTCATCAGGCGCAGCAGCTCGCGCGTCGTGCCGAAATGCAGGAACGCCGCCGGCGCGAAACGCACCAGTTTCATCCGGAAAGGACGAAGCGCGTTCCAGACCCGCGTGCGCGCCTGCTCCAGTTCGGGCGTAAAAGCGCCTTCCGGGGTTTCCCGATAAAACCGCTCCAGCGTGCTTTCGGCCGCCAGCGGATAGAGAAAATCGGCGTAAAAGCTCAGACGCACCCGCTCGTTGACCAGCGAGGCGAATTTCGCGCGCGTGTCGACCAGCGCGTAGAGCTCGCGCGTCAGCCCGCCGGAAAAGATCACGGCGCCGGTGTCGATGTCGACGTTGCCGGCCGCGTCCACCGCGCCGGAAGCGCGCAGCGTTTCTTCCGATTGTTTATGCAGGAAACGCGCGACGTTCCCGTCCGCGCCGCCGAGAAAAACGCCGTGATCCTTACCGGTGGCGACGTTTTCTTTGATCGAAAGCGCCGCGGCGCCGTCGGAAAACGGCTCCAGCTGCAGCGCGTTGAAAAGCAGCAGCACGTCGCCCGAGCAGACCGTGAGTCCGCCGCGGATCCGACCCGGCAGGCCCGCCAGGCCGATCATGAACTCATCGAACAGCGTACTCGGCGTCCCTTCCGGCAGCATCCGCGGCACGGGCGAAAAGATTTTGCCGCAGGCGGAATACTGCGGGATGCGTTTAGAATCCCCGCCCGAATGAATGCAGAGGACGCGCAGGTTTTCCCAATCGCTCCGTCCCGAATCCGCCACGGCGCGCAGAGCCGCGAGCGTCGCTCCTCCGCTGCCGCATCGCCTGCCCTCCGGATCCGGCACGACGAGATAAGTCGCCGCGCGGGGCAAAAAGCCCGCCTTTTGCCGGCGGCGGATCTGCGCGCGGTATCCCGAGGCCTGACGCTCGTCCGAGGCGGTCAGCACCACGTAATCCCAAAAAGGCGCGCGCCCTTCGCGGGCGGCGCGGAACGTTTCATACGCGTCCAGATAAGATTGTTGGAGAAACAGCATTCTGCGGTCGTCCGGTTTCGGCATGACTCAGGCTTCCTTTAAAAATTCTTTTACTTGCGCGTCGAACGCGGCGTTCTGTTCGGCGATGACGCGGCAATAATCGTCGCAGTTTTCCCTGACGGCGGCAAAATCAAGGCCGCGGTACCAGGCGTAGAGCTCTTCTTTCATCGCCGGATCAATGGCGCGAACGGTAAATCCGATCCCCAGCCGGCGCGTGACGGTTTCCATATAGGTGCCGGGCGCGACGAGGATGGGGAAGCGGCCGTAGATGCAGTAATAGAGCCGGATCGAAAGCGCTTTGCTCACGTTGAGGTCGCGCGCGTCGTAGAGGTTGTTCATCACGTCGATCCGTTCCAGATACGACGCCGTTTCCGAAATCGGGAACGTATCGTGGAAGCGGGCGTTGGCGATGTGCTTTTCGTCCGCGTAAGCGCGCAGGACGTCGGCGTGCGTGCCGTAAAAATGCACCTCGAAGCGCGGATCGCCGGCAAAAACGTCGAGCAGCTTTTTATTGTCCTCGTAATAGCGCACCGAACCGACGAACCCGATGCGGATCGGTTCGCCCTCGGGGCGCAGACCGTCGCGCCTGGTCAGCTTCTCCGTGACCACCGGATTGAGGCTGTGCACCTGAAGATAGGTCGGCTCCGGCGGCAGGAAATCCCTGTACCCGTCAGAGGAAATGGTATTGAACGCCGAGGCGAGGAAAGCCCGGCGGTAGCGGGCGCGAAAGATCTTTTTGTCATAATACATATTATCGCGTACGTTCAGGCAGTAGCGGCCGGGAAACCGCCGCGCGAGGAATCGCGCGAACATGAAGATCGCCAGGTCGTTCCAGACGATGACGCGGTCGTAGCCGTTGCGGCGCAGGATGCGCTTGGCGTACGGGACGAAACGCATATACTTGAGCGCTTTGACCGGGCCGGGGAGTTTCTGATCGATGACGTTGACGAAGCGGTAGACGTGCGCCGCGCCGGTCGCCTCCTCCTCGCCGTATTTATCCATATAGATCAGATCATAGGGGATGCCGGCCGCGCGCAGACGTTCGGTATACAGACTGATCAGAGACATATGGCGGATATTGACGGCGCTGAGGATACAGATTTTCATAAAACACGCTCCCACTGATGATTCTATTATTATAACGGCCGTCCGGGCGATTGTCAAAGAAAAAACCCGACCACGGGGCCGGGTTTCTCGCGATCACAGTTTTTTCAGAACGCTCAGCAGACCGCGGCGCAGCATGCTGCCTCCGGTGCTGATGAGCTGGGACTCGATCTTGTTGCGGCGGCGTTCGGCCTGCTTGGATTTCTTTTCTTTTTCCTTGGCCTTTTTCTTTTCGGCTTCAGCCTTGGCTTTTTCTTTTTCCTTGGCCAAAGCGGCTTTCTCCGCCTCCAGCTCGGCGCGCTGGCGGTCGAGCTCGGCCTGCGCCTCGTCTCGCTTGGCCTGCTCCTCCAGCCGCTCGTAGGCGCTGAGGTTGTCGACGGCCTCGTCATATTTGCCCGCTACCGGAGAAGCGGACATAGCCGAACGGCGCGTAGCTTCCGAGCACGGCGCCATCAGGCTTTCGGGGCAGATGATCGCGGTCTGCTGGACGATCGAGGGCACGCCCTTGCGATCCAGGAACGAAGTCAGCGCTTCGCCCGTCCCGAGGTTCATGATGACGTCCTCGGTCTTGAAAGCCGGATTGGGACGGAAGGTCTGGGCCGCGGTACGGACGGCTTTCTGCTCGGCCGGCGTATACGCGCGCAGCGCGTGCTGGACGCGGTTGGACAACTGCGCGAGCACGGTGTCCGGCACGTCCGACGGCGATTGCGTCACGAAGTAAATACCCACGCCTTTGGAGCGGATCAGCTTGACGGTCTGCTCGATCTGCGCGAGCAGCGCTTTGGGCATATCCGTAAAGAGCAGGTGCGCCTCGTCGAAGAAGAAAACCAGTCTCGGCTTGTCGGCGTCGCCCACCTCGGGGAGCTCCTCAAACAGCTCGGCCATCATCCACAGCAGGAACATCGCGTAGATCTTCGGATGGCGGATCAGCTCGACGCTGTGCAGGACGTTGATATAACCGCGGCCGTCGGGCGCGGTGCGCATCCAGTCTCGGATATCCAGATCGGGCTGTCCGAAAAACAAGTCGCCGCCGTCGTTTTCCAGCGGAAGCAGGGCGCGCACGATCGCGCCGAGGGTCGTCGGAGCGATATTGCCGTAGGTCGTGAGATATTCCGCGCGATGCTGGGAAACGTATTGAATGACGGCGCGCAGGTCTTTGAGATCCAGGATCTCAAGCCCCCTGTCGTCCGCGATCCGGAAAATGATATTGAGCACGCCCTCCTGCACGTCGGTCAGGTTCATCATGCGCGCGAGCAGGCTCGGGCCCACGTCGGAGATCGTGGCGCGGACCGGATGGCCGTATTGGCCGTAGATGTCGTAGAATACCGTCGGATACCCGCGGAAGCGGAAGGTCTCGCGCAGACCGAAGCGGTCGATGCGCTTCTGCATGCCGGCGTTATCGGCGCCCGGCGCCGCGATACCGGACACGTCGCCCTTGACGTCGCAGAGAAAAACCGGGACGCCGGCGTTGGAAAACGCCTCGGCCATGCATTTCATCGTCACGGTCTTACCCGTGCCGCTCGCACCGGCCACCAGACCGTGGCGATTGCCCTGCGAAAGCGTCAGACCGACGCGCTCGCCCTCGGTATTCAAGCCCAGATACAGCATATTCTCGTCCATACTTTCCTCCCGCTCAGGCGTTTTTCACGATTTCGGTAATTTCGTCGATATAAAAGATCGACAGAGGGACGACCAGACAGTTGCCCTTGGCGAAACCTTTTTCGACCAGCTTGGCGTAGGCCTTCTGCACGTCCTCGTCTTCCGCCGCCGCGCGCACGAGGTCGCGGATATTCTCATTGTCGCGATACGCGTCCACCAGCTCTTTGGTGGTGCGGAATTCTATGATGAGCACGGAGGTGATCGAACCTGTCTTGGTCAGCATATGCATCTCGACGGCGTACTCTTCTTTTTCCAGTTTGCTCTTGATGCTGTCGGCAAGCGCGGTAAAATCCTCGTTGACCGCGTAACCCGCCTTGACAAACGCGTTCTCCAGCGTCTTATACTTCGAGGAGCAGGAGACCAGCAGCGCGGCCGCCAGCAGGACCGTCAGCGCGACGGCCAGAACTTTCGAAACGTTGTTTTTCATAGGAACGCCCCCTTCGGATTGTTTGATTGGTATTATAACACAGAAACCGGTTTTTTTCAACTGCGAAAAAAGTTCTTGACAGCTCGTTCCCGGCAGGCTATAATCACAATGATATCAAAATGATATCAGACAAGGAGGTTCTCTCATGAAAGAAAAAGTGCTTCAGGGAAACAAACACGGCATGCTCGTTCTGCTTCTGACGATCCTGCTTCACGTCGCGGCGCTGGTCGGGCTGATCTTCTGCGCTTCCAAGAGTACGGACGACGCGCTGGCTTATCCGGGACTTTTCGCCGCCAGCCTTTTCATCCTCAGCTTCGGCTGGTTCCCTTTTCTGGGTCTGCGGATCCTGCGCCCGCAGGAAGCGCTGGTGCTGACGCTTTTCGGTAAATACATCGGCACGCTGAAGGGCGAAGGCTTCTATTTCGTCAATCCCTTCTGCTCGTCGGTCAATCCGGCGGCGAAAACGCGGCTCAATCAGAGCGGAGACGTGAGCAGCCACGACGGCGAGGTCGCCGCAGTCAACGCCGGCGTCAAAACGCCGACGGCCAACAACAAGATCTCGCTCAAGATCATGACGCTGAACAACAGCCGGCAGAAGATCAACGATTGCCTCGGCAATCCCGTCGAGATCGGCATCGCGGTCATGTGGCGCGTGACGGACACGGCCAAAGCGGTCTTCAACGTGGACAATTACAAGGAATATCTTTCTCTGCAATGTGACAGCGCGCTGCGCAACATCGTACGCATCTATCCGTACGACGTAGCCTCCAACGTCGACACGACCGGCGACGGCGTGGCCGACGAAGGCAGCCTGCGCGGCAGCAGCGAGATCGTCGCCGCCCGCATCCGGGACGAAATTCAGACCAAAGTAGCCGACGCGGGTCTCGAGATCCTGGAAGCGCGCATCACCTATCTGGCCTATGCGCCGGAAATCGCCGCGGTCATGCTGCAGCGCCAGCAGGCCAGCGCGATCATCGACGCCAGAAAGATGATCGTCGACGGCGCCGTCGGCATGGTGGAAATGGCGCTCGAGCGGCTTTCCGAAAAGAACACCGTGCAGCTTGACGAGGAGCGCAAGGCCGCCATGGTCTCCAATCTGCTCGTGGTGCTCTGCGGCAACCACGACGCTCAGCCGGTCGTCAACTCCGGCTCGCTTTACTGATGGCTGACACGGGGAAAAAGCAGGTGCCGCTGCGCCTTTCGCCCCGGCTTTACGATGCGCTGGCCGCCTGGGCGGAGGATGATTTCCGCTCGCTCAACGGGCAGATCGAGTACCTGCTGACCGAATGCGTCCGTCAGCGGAAACGCAGCGGCGGCTACGTATCCCGCGACCTGGACGCGCCGCCGGACATCAAACTGCCGGCCGACACTTCTAAGAAAGATTGAGGATAAAACGATGCTGGATATTTCTCACCTGACCAAAACCTACGGCTCCAAAAAAGCCGTCGACGACCTGAGTCTGCACATTTCTCCGGGGGAGATCTTCGGTTTCATCGGCCACAACGGCGCCGGCAAAACGACGACCCTGCGCGCCGTGACCGGGATCCTGCGCTTTGACGCGGGCGAGATCCTGATCAACGGGACCTCGATCAAGACCGATCCCATCGCCTGCAAGAAGCAGCTCGCCTATATCCCGGACAATCCGGACCTGTACGAGTATATGAGCGGTTCGAAATACCTGAATTTCGTAGCCGACGTGTACGGCGTGGGAGCGGCCGAGCGCACGGAGCGGATCCGCCGCTACGCGGACGCGTTCAATCTGACCGGCGATCTCGGGCAGCCGATTTCGGCCTACTCCCACGGCATGAAGCAAAAGCTCGCCACGATCTCGGCCTGGATCCATCAGCCCAAACTCGTCATCATGGACGAACCGTTCGTCGGACTCGATCCCAAGGCGAGCCACATCCTCAAAGGCATGATGCGGGAGCTGTGCGACAACGGCGGCGCCATTTTCTTCTCGACGCACGTGCTGGAGGTGGCTGAAAAACTCTGCGACAAAGTCGCCATCATCAAGCAGGGCCGCCTGATCCGCAGCGGCACCATGGACGAGGTCAAGGGCGACGACTCGCTCGAGGACGTGTTCCTCGAACTGGAGGGCTGATATGCTGCGCATCCTTTTGAAAAAACAGATCTTCGAGCTGCTGCGCGGGATCCTGTACGACAAAAAGCACAATACGATGCGCTCCGGCGGCGCCGTCGCGGGGTTTATCGCGCTCTTCCTCTTCGTTTTCGCCAGCGCCGCGTTCGCTTTCGTCGGCATGAGCGTCGCGCTCAGCCCGCTTTTCGATCTGCCGGACACGAAATGGGTGTTCTTCGCCTTTATGGGCACGGTCGCCGTCGTGATCGGCGTCATGGGCAGCGTTTTCATCACGGTCAACAGTCTGTATCACGCCCGGGACAACGATCTGCTGCTGTCCATGCCCGTGTCGGTCAACGCCATCCTCGTATCGCGTCTGCTGACGGTCTATCTCATGGACGCCGTCTTCGTTGCCGTGGTCCTGTTCCCGTCGACGATCTATTACTTCATCCACGTGCCGCAAACGGCGCTGACCGTAGTCTCGGCCATCCTGTTCTACGTGCTGGTGACGCTGCTGGTGCTGGCGCTTTGCTGCGCCCTCGGCTGGGTCGTGGCGCGCATCAGCACGCACGTGCGCAACAAAAGCGTCGTCACCACCGTGCTGACCGTGGTTTTCCTGTCGATCTATTACGTGATCTATTTCAATATCAACACCCTGCTGTCCGGATTTGTGACCAACATCGTCCAGAACGGCGTCACGATCACGCCCCTGCTCGAGCCGCTGTACAGGTTCGGCCGGGCGGGCGCGGGCGACGGGATCGCGCTGGCCGGTCTGGCCGTGCTCGTGCTGGCGCTCGTCGCGCTGGTCGGATTCCTGCTCAATCGCAGCTTCATCCGCATCGTCACGACCTCAACGGCCGGTCCCCGCTCGCGCGAAGAGCTGACGACCGAAAAAATCACGCCTGTGCGCCGCGCCCTGCGCAACCGCGAGCTGAAGCATTTCGTCTCCAGCGCCGCCTATATGACTAACTGCGGCATCGGACTGCTGTTTCTGCCGGCGGTCGGGATCTTCTCCCTGTTCAAGGGGCCCGATCTGACCGCCGCGCTGGACAAAGCGGGGCTGATCCATCTGCTGCCGGGACTGGCCGCCACCGCGCTGATGTTTCTCATGAGCACCAACGACATCACCGCGCCGTCGGTCTCGCTCGAAGGCAAATCCCTCTGGATCGCGCAGACCCTGCCGGTGCGGCCCGAGTTTTTCCTGCGCGCCAAACTGGAAACGGCGTCGCTGCTCACGCTGCCGTCCATGCTGCTCTCCGTCGTGCTCCTCTCGATCGGCCTGCGTCTCTCCTGGCTCGACGCGATCCTGCTGGCGGCGCTGGGTACGGCGACCTCCCTTTTCCTGTCGGCGCTGGGACTGGCGCTCAATCTGCGGAACCCGGATTTCCAATGGACCAACGAGATCTATCCGATCAAACAAAGCATGCCTGTGATGGTCTCGATTTTCGGCGGCATGGGTCTGGCTATCGTCGTCGGCGGCCTGTGCGTGCTGGGCGGCTTCCTGTTCGGGCCGGTTTTCGGCCAGGCGGCCGCCGCGTTTTTCGCCGCGCTGCTGACGCTTGTTTCCCTGCTCCTGCGCCGCTGGATCTACGAAAAAGGCGCCGCGCAGTTCGCGCAAGTGTAAAAGAGAATAAAAAAGAACGGGTCGATCGACCCGTTCTTTTTTGTCCCCGGTCACTTTTTAAGGATGAATAGAATCAGCATCAGCAGAATCCCGCACAAAAGGGCGCCGACGATAATCAACACAAGATAAAGAGTCTCCTGCCACCTCGATATCTTCACCGCCTGCTCGTCATCTTCTTCCTCATACTCTTCCTCGTCATCGTCAGGATCTTCCTCCCTCTCCTCCTGCTTTATTTGGTCAGAAGAGAGCGGTCTTTCTTGTTCGATGACTGTCTCGGCCCGGCTTTGCGCTGGCAGCGAATACAATTTATCGCCAAGCCAACATTCCAAATTCATGATCGCCATAGATGGTTGCACGCTTTGTCCTTTTGTGGTCAATCCTACTCCGTCCTTTGGTTTTTCGGTTGACAAAACCGCGACGGTCACGATCGCGCTTTTCCCGTCTCGGAAACAAAAAAGAAAACGCATCCACGAGCTCGTTGGGGCGATCAGACGGGCATATGAAAGCTCCTTTTTTGTGAAAAAGTACGGTTCTTTTAATGACCCGCCTCTGATACTCAGCACATGCGACCGATTGTCCACAAAATTCTTAGGTCCGAGATAACAAACCCCCGGAAAACTATCCCCCGTAACGATTCCCCAATAATTATTGCGGCCTTTCATTCCGCTGAAAAAACCCACGTTTTCTCCTCCCGTTCTTCTATTTTTCTTGATTCTCTCAACATTTGTCGAAAAAACGCTTTTCAAAAGTCAAATCGCAAATGGTACAAAATAAATATACTAAAGTATTTTTATATTGTCAATCGTTTGTGGTAAAAAGTATTTGAATCTTGGTCAACGGAGGAACGGCGATGTTGAATAAACGAATCCGCGAATTGAGAATCGCGCGGGGAATGAGTCAAGTACAATTCGCCTCGGCGCTTGGCGTCACCAAGCAGTGCGTTTCCAACTGGGAGAACGACAATATCCGTCCTTCCGTGGAAATGCTGATCCGTATCGCGGACTGTCTCGGCGTCACTACAGACGACCTGCTCGGTCACGGCGGCCGGACTCTGAAGGTGGACGGGCTGACCGAAGAACAGATCGGCCATCTCGCTTTGCTCATCCGCGATTTGAAGCAGAAATAAAAACTCCGTAAAAAAGAAAACCCTCGCAGGAGGGTTTTTCTTTTACGGAAGACAGCGCGCGGCCCGTCAGGTCCCGGAGGGTTTGGCCGCGGCCGGCGGGGTGTTCCGGTAGAAGTGAACGATGAACGGCACGCTGATCGCGGCGGTCAGCAGGTCGGCCGCAGGTTGAGCGATCTGCACGCCGAGAAGGCCGAACAGGCTCGTCAGAATCAACAGCAGCGGGATAAAGAGCACACCCGAGCGCAGCAGCGCCAAAAAGCTGGCGACGCCGGCGCGGCGGATGCTCTGATAGAGCATATTCACAGGGAAAAAGATCGGCATGCCCAGCGCGCCGACGGAAGCGGCGCGCACGGCAAACGTACCGATCTCCACGACGGCCGGCGCGCTTTGAAACGCGCGCACGATCGGCTCGGCAAAAACGAAACCCAGCGCCGCCAGCGTGCCGACGGCGGCAAAGGCCACGCCCGAGGTGATGAGCAGACCGCGCCGGACGCGGTCGTATTCGCCCGCCTCGTAATTGAACGCCGAGACCGGCTGGAAGCCCTGTCCCACGCCGAGGCCCACGCTGATGACGAACGAGGTATAGCGGCTCACGATGCTCATCGCCGCGACCGCCGCGTCGCCGAAAGCCTTGGCCGCGTGATTGAGAACGCCGTGAGAGATCGCGTTGAGCCCCTGACGGATCAGCGAGGGGAAACCCACGCGCAGGATCGCGAGGTAGTCCCGCGGGTCGCGGCTGATATAACGCGGCGCCACGCTGGCCTGGGCTTTGCGGCAGTGCATGACCAGCAGGATCGTAAAACTGACGACCTGCGAAAGCGCCGTCGCCGCGCCCGCGCCGCTGACCCCCCACCCGAACACGGGCACGAAGAGCCAGTCCAGGAAAATATTGAGCAGACCGCCCGACGTAAGGCCGATCATGGCGTAAAAAGTCTTGCCCTCGTAGCGCAGATTGTTGTTGAGGACGATGGACATGATCAGCAGCGGCGCGGCGATCACGACCCAGCGGCAATAGTCGCAGGCATAGGGCAGGATCGTGTCCGAACTGCCCAGCAGATACATCAGCGGCGTCGTCAAGCACAGACCGACGATCAGGAAAAACAAACCGACGGCGCCGCCGAGCCAGAACGCGCCGGAAACGTAGCTGCTGGCGCGCGCCGGGTCCTTATCGGCCAGCTCTTTGGCCACAAAACTGCCCGAGCCGTGTCCGAGCATGAACGCCACGGCCTGGATCACGCATTGGAGCGCGAACAGCACGCCGATGGCGCCCTGAGCGCTTTCGCCCAGCGTACCGACAAAATAGGTGTCGGCCATGTTGTAGATATTGGTGATGAGCATGGACACCGTGGTCGGCAAACTCATGGATAAGATAAGACGCGTCACGGGCGTGCGCGTCATGATCTCATAGTATTTTTCTGCCGCCGTCATGGTTTTCTTTCTCCGCGCAGTCGTTCCAACAGATCATCGGCGTTTTTCGTCCAGTTGTCGCAAATGGCCATGCCCTCGTCGTGTGAACGCGCGCTGAGCGTGATTTCGGCTCCCTCGGCCGTCAGCACGACCCGCCAGAGCCTCGCCGCTTCGTCGCGGCGGATACGGGAGCGATGCCGCGCCGTCAGGGAGATGACGCGCTCGTTTTCCAGTAAAAACTCGTCGATCTCGGCGCGCAGGGACGCGGGCAGACGGGTACGAAACAGCTCCAGCGCTTCGGCGCCCTCCTCGGACAGGCCGAAAAGAGGATCCCCTCCCGCGCCGCCGTCCGTCGCGACGGTCACCAACTCTTGCTCGGCCAGCTTCGCAAGCGCGTCGACCATGTCGAAGTATTCCATCCAGCCGTTCGTGCCGGTGATAAAATCGATCCTTTCGATCGACAGCGGCACGCGCACTTTCTCCAGAACGTACAGCAGGATCAGATTTTTATGCGGAACGATCCGCAGATGCTCCAGCAGGGCCGCGACCTTTTGTTTATCCATTCAGCTTTTCAATTCCTTTATCGATGCGGGCCAGGGATTCCTCACGGCCCAGAATATCCGCGATCTCGATCGCGCCGCCGGGGCTGGACAGCACGCCCGTCAGCGCCACGCGCACCGGCCAGAAGACCTGCCCGTTCTTGACGCCCTTGCGCTCGATCAGTGCCATCAGCGCGTCATGGATGGCCGTTTCGTCCCAGACGGGCAGAGAAGCGAGCGCTTCGCGCGCGTCCTTTAATGCGTCGAGCGCGACGATCGGGTCCGTCTTCATTTTTTTATGGGTGTAAAGCGCGACGTCGTAGTCCGGCAGCGTCGGCAGGAACGCGACCATCTCCGGGATCTCGTCGAAATGCTGGATCCGGGTTTTGAGCAGGCGGCCCAGCTTGGTATAGTCGTACCGGCCCGCCACGGCGGAGCGGTCAAACCACGGGCGCACGTGTCCGTCAAAGGTTTTCTCGTCCATGGCCTTGATATACTCGCCGTTCATCCACGCGAGCTTCGTCGCGTCGAAAATAGCCGGCGATTTATTGAGATTATGAATATCGAAGGCCTGCTTGAGCTCCTCCATCGTGAAAATCTCCTGCGTCGTGCCCGGCGACCAGCCCAGCAGCGCAAGATAGTTCACGATCGCCTCGGGCAGATAGCCCTTGTCGGTATAATCGGAGAAATACGCGTCGCCGTCGCGCTTGCTCAGCTTATGCGTCGCGTCGCGCATGACCTGGGGCAAATGCACGTAGACCGGGATCTCCCAGCCGAAAGCCTCGTACAGCAGATTATATTTCGGCGTGCTGCTCAGATATTCGCTGCCGCGCATGACGTGCGTGATGCCCATGAGATGATCGTCGATCACGTTGGCAAAGTTATACGTCGGCATGCCGTCGGCTTTGATCAGGATCATGTCGTCGAGCGTGTCGTTCTCGACCGTGATGGTGCCGTAGACCATATCCGTAAAGCTCGTCGTGCCGGTCGTGGGGACGTTCTGCCGGATGACGTAGGGTTCGCCCGCGGCGATGCGGCGGTCGGCTTCCTCCAGCGTCACCGTGTGCAGGCAGTGCTTGTCGTATTTATATTCCTCGCCCATCTGTGCGCGCAGCTGCTCGAGGCGCTCGGGCGTGCAGAAGCAATAGTAGGCTTTCCCCTCCTCGACGAGGCGCCGCGCGTACGGCAGATACAGATCCTTGCGCTGGCTCTGGATATAGGGGCCGTAATCGCCGCCTACGTCCGGGCCCTCGTCATGCTCCATGCCGCAGGCCGCCAGCGTGTCGTAAATGACCTGCGTCGCGCCCTCGACGTAGCGCGCGCTGTCCGTATCCTCGATGCGCAGGATGAATTTTCCGCCCTGGGATTTGGCCATCAGATAGGTGTACAAAGCGCTGCGCAGATTGCCCAGATGCATAAATCCCGTGGGCGACGGAGCAAATCTCGTTCTGACCGTTTTCATCGTTTTTATCAATCCTTCCCCAGTATCCTGTTGAGTTTCTTTTTGATGCGCTGCAGGGCGTTGTCCACGCTCTTCTTGCTCTTTCCCGTAACCGACGCGATCTGCCCGTAGTCGTCGCCGGACAGATACAGACTCAGCACGCGCTTTTCAAAAGGCGAGAGCACCTCGTCCATGCGCTGCTGGATGCCGCGGCGGTTTTCCAGACCGATCACCACGTCCTCCGGACTCGGAGAACCGTCCGCCGCGCCTATCAGATCCAGAAAAGTACGGCCCGACTCGTCGTCTCCGACGCTGCGGTCATAGGAAACGTAGGTGTTGAGCGGTTCATGCTTGCGGCGCGTGGCGCGCTTGACCGCGCTGATCATCTGCCGCTCGACGCACAGTTCGGCAAACGAGCGAAAAGCCGCGTCCCGGTCGGGGCGGTAATCGCGGACGGCTTTGTACAGGCCGATCATGCCCTCCTGGATCAGATCCTCCGGTTCGGCGCCGACCAGAAAATACGAGCGTGCGATCTGGCGCACGAGGTTTTTATACCGGTCGAGCAGGACTTCCGCGTTCTTCTCCCGGTTGCCGGCGAGCAATTCCTCGTCGGCCCGCTTCGTCAGGTCCGTCATCGTCTTTGCCGGTAGGCCTCGTACAGCAGGACCGCGGCGGCAACCGAGGCGTTGAGCGAATCGATCGTCCCGGTCTGCGGAATGCTGACGACGCGGTCGCAGGTCTCGCGCACGAGACGGCTCAGTCCTTCGCCCTCGCTGCCGATGACGAGCACGGTTTTCCCTCTCAGATCCGCGTCGTACATGCTCTGTCCGTCCATGGCCGCGCCGTTGATCCAGTAACCGGCCTCCTTGAGAACCTCGAGCGCCCGGGACAGATTGGTCACGCGCGCCACGGGCAGGTATTCGGCCGCGCCGGCGCTGGTGCGCACGACCGCGGCGTTGACGGCCGCGGCGCGGTGTTTCGGGATAATAAGCCCGTCGGCGCCGGCGCAGACCGCCGTACGGATGATCGAGCCGAGATTATGCACGTCGCTCACGCCGTCGAGAACGACGAGTAGCCCGCTGTCGCCGGCGCTCTCGATCAGGTCGGACAGTTCCGTATAGGCAAAAGGCGCCGCCACGGCGATAAAGCCCTGATGGTGGTGCGTCTGCGACATGTCGTCGAGGCGCGCTCTGCTCACCGCCGCGGTCACGACGCGCGCTTCGCGCGCCAGCGTCAGCAGCTCGCGCGCGCTGCCGTCGAGCTCTCCGTCGGCATAATAAAGCCGGTTGATGCTGCGGCCGGCGCGGAGCGCCTCGCGGACGGCGTGGCGTCCCTCGAGGAGCAGCTCGCCGCCGTTCTCTTCCTCGGTTTCCGCGGGACGCGCCGAAACGGGCGCGTTCTTTTTTTTCTGATAATAACCCCTGCGGTTATCGAATTTTCGTTCCATCTTTCCTTTATTCCTTCGTCAGTTCTTCATAGCGGGCGCGCACCTCCGCGCTCCGGCCGCAGCACATGCGTCCTTCCGAACAGGCGCCGCGCAGACAGGACGGACCGCAGCAGCGGAACAGATACGGCGCTTTCCGGAAGGCCAGCGCGAACATCTGCCACGCCACCTCGCGGATCTCCCACTGAGCGCGGTTGCAGCAGCGCAGCGTAAAGAAGTGCATCAGCTCGCGGGCGTTCATCGTCACGATAAGCTTGGTCTCGGCGGCGTTGGGCAGGACGAAACGCGCGTCCTCGTTGCTGCTCTCACCCTTGTTGCCGAGCGCCTCGTTCCATTCGGCGTACCAGCGGCTCATCTGCTCCATCTGTGCCGCGTACCGCGCGCGCGCTTCTTCTCCGAGCGCGGCGATGGCCGGCGGGGTGACGTAGTTGAAATTCTCGGCGTTGACGTAGCGCTGGGATTTGACCGAGAAAGAGGCGATACGGTGGCGGGTGATCTGCGCGAGAAACGCGCGGCTCACGCCCTCCACGCCGAAAGTGAACGTCGCGTGCTCAATGGGCGACAAGTGTCCCATAGCCGTCAGTTTATCGAGAAAACGATCCGTGTCGGACCCGGACATTTTGTTGACCAGATCGTTGATATCCGCGTCCGAATAGCAGAGCTTGGCCGCCGAAGCGACGATCGTGCCCGCGTCGGGGGTGCAGGCCAGCAATTCCACGTGCGGATGTACTTCCGTCGTCATAAAATTTCTCCTTTCGCCCGATAGTATTCCATACAATAGCCGAGGACCTGCGCGAGCCGCTCGCCCTGACCCGAGAGGTACAGGTATCCGAGAACGGCCTCGAAGCCCGTCGCGTTGTGATACTCGCGCACGTCTGCGTTGCGGGGCACGGTGCCGTTGTGCGCGTTGCGGCCGCGGCGGAACACCGCCTGTTCTTCCTCGGTCAGCCGGTCCAGGATGGCCAGCACCGTTTCCGACTGCTCGTGACAGCGCACGAACCGGATGGCCTGCGTGTGGAGCATATGGACCGAGGCGTTGTGATGGCGCACGAGGTATTCGCGGATAAACAGGTCGTGGATCGTGTCGCCCATATAAGCCAGGCTCAGCACGTGGACGCTCGCCATATCCACGGACGGCTCGTGCGGCAAGCCGGACAGGATCTCGTCGTTCAAAGTCTTTTCCCCTTTTTACAATCTTCGTTTATTATACAACAAGGCGACGGCAAGCACAAGCAAAGAATGAAAAAAAGAGGAAAAAGACTTGCAAGCAGAGGGATTTATATACTATAATAAAGTATCAACGAAGGAGGATTTCCGTATGGTTCCGGTAACCGATCACATCCGCTACGTCGGCGTCAACGACCACGCCATCGATCTGTTCGAAGGGCAATACGCCGTCCGCGACGGCATGAGCTACAACTCTTACGTGATCCTGGACGACAAGATCGCCGTCATGGACACGGTGGACGCGCGTTTCACGCACGAATGGCTGGACAATCTGGCCGCCGCGCTCGACGGCCGGAGCCCGGATTATCTCGTGATCCAGCATATGGAGCCGGACCATTCGGCCAATATCCTTTCTTTTCTCAAAACCTACCCCAACGCGACCGTCGCAGCCAATAAAAAAGCTTTCGCCATGATGGACAATTTCTTCGGGGAAGGCAGCGTGACCAGGCGGCTCGAGGTCGCCAGCGGCGGCTCGCTCAATCTGGGCCGGCACTGCCTGAACTTCCTTTTCGCGCCCATGGTGCACTGGCCGGAGGTCATGGTCACCTATGAGAGCATAGAAAAGACGCTGTTCTCTGCCGACGCGTTCGGACGTTTCGGCGCGCTGGACCGCGCCGTTCCCTGGGAAGACGAGGCGCGGCGCTATTATATCGGGATCGTCGGCAAATACGGCGCGCAGGTGCAGAACCTGCTCAAAGCCGCCGCCGGACTCGACATCCGCCGCATCTGCCCCCTGCACGGGCCCGTTCTGGACAAAAACCTCCCCGACGTCCTGCGCCTCTACGACGTCTGGTCGAGCTACGCCCCGGAAGCCGAGGGCGTGTGCCTCGCGTACACCTCCGTCTACGGCAACACGCGCCGCGCCGCGGAGCTGCTGGCCGAAAAGCTGCGTTCCGGCGGCTGCCCGATCGTCAAAGTCTACGATCTGGCGCGCTGCGACATGGCCGCCGCGGTGGCCGACGCTTTCCGTCTGAGCAAGCTGGTGCTGGCCACGACTACTTATAACGCCGATATTTTCCCGCCGATGAACGCGTTCCTGACCGCGCTGGCCGAACGCGGGTTCCGTAAGCGCACGGTCGCGCTCATCGAGAACGGCTCCTGGGCGCCTCTGGCCGCGCGCGTCATGCGCGAAAAGCTCGCCGCGTGCCGCGATCTGGTTTTTGCCGAGACCACCGTGAGCCTGCATTCCGCCGTGAAAGCGGCCGACCGCGAGCGCATCGGCGCGCTGGCCGACGAGCTTTGCCGTGAATATGCGGCCCGCTCGCCCGAAAAAGCCGACAAAAACGACATGAAGGCGCTGTTCCGCATCGGCTACGGGCTCTACGTCGTGACGTCCAACGACGGCAAAAAGGACAACGGGCTCATCGTCAACACGGTCACGCAGGTATCGGACAATCCCAACCGCGTCGCGGTCAATATCAACAAGGCCAACTACTCTCATCACGTCATCAAGCAGACCGGCATCCTCAACGTCAACTGCCTGTCGGTCGACGCGCCGTTTTCCGTGTTTGAAAACTACGGATTCCGCAGCGGCCGCAGCGTCGACAAATTCGCCGGCATAACGCCGGACCGTTCCGATAACGGTCTGGTCATCCTGCCCCGGTATATCAACGCGGCTTTCTCCCTGAAGGTCGAGGACTACGTCGATCTGGGCTCGCACGGAATGTTCATCTGCTCCGTTACGGAGGCCCGCGTCATCAACGACCGCGAGACCATGACGTACACTTATTATCAGAAAAACGTCAAGCCCAAGCCCGCGACCGAAGGCAAAAAAGGCTACGTCTGCAAGATCTGCGGCTACGTCTACGAAGGCGACGAGCTGCCGGACGATTTCGTCTGCCCGCTGTGCAAGCACGGCGCCGCGGATTTCGAAAAAATCAAATAGGAGAGACGGACATGAAAAAGAAACTGCTTTCCTGGCTCCTCACGCTGCTGCTCCTGGTTCTCCTGCTCCCGACGCCGGCCGTTTCCGGTACGGGGCTCGTCTATCTGGGCTATGAACAGATCGCTCACGCCGATCGCTTTGCCTCCGACCGCGCCGACGCGCTCACGGCCTACGCGCGCATCGCGGACGGCATGGCGGCCCTGGACGCGCAAATCGACCTGTCCGATCTGTCGCTGCCGCTTTCCGTGGCGACCGACGTCTACGAGCTGGTCCGCAGCGATCACCCGGAGTATTTCTGGGTCCAAAACACCTACGGCTACTCCTTCAACAGCGCTTCGTACTGCGTGCGCGTGTCGCCGCAGTATTATTTCGAAGCCGGAAGCGACGAACTGGCGACGGCGCGGGCGGAATTCGACGCTTCCATGGCCCGTCTGCTGGCCGTCGCGACCGACGGAATGAGCGATTATGAAAAAGCGCTGGCCCTGCACGACGCCTTGGCGCGTCACGTCGTCTATGACCTCGCCGTCTCCGATCAGTCGGCTTATTCGGCCACCGTGCTCGGCACCGGCGTCTGCGCCGGCTACGCGCGCTCCTATCAATATCTGCTGCAGGCTGTCGGCATCAGCGCCTGGACGATTTCGGGCCTGGGCAACGGCGGCAGCCATGCCTGGAACGCCGTCGTGCTCAACGGGCGGCGCTATTACACCGACGTGACCTGGGACGACGGCGAAGACGACGGCGCCGTATCCTATGCTTATTTCAATCTGCCGGCGGCGCGGATCGCGGAAGATCATGAAGCCAGCGAGCTGTTCGCCGATTATACGGACCGCGGCGACGAATTGACCGACCGAAGCATGATGTACTACTCCGTCACCGCGCCGGGCGGTCTGCTGGATCGCGCGGTCACGGCCGACGACGGTACGGTTTACGGCGCGGCCATGGATTCGACCGGCATGGTGCGCGTTTACGTCGACGACGCGTTCCCGACCGGAAACGAAGCCTATCCGACCGATAACCTGAACGCTTTTTCCTCCATGGTCATGAACGGAAGCTTCTATAACAAAGTGTTCGCCGCCTATACCGGCGTCTACGGCGCTCACGGCGGCCTGCATTACGGATACGTCCGGCAGGGACGGGAATACCGGCTCTCCGTCACAGAAGGCAGCGAAACGCTGAGCATCACGCTGGACAACGTTTCCGCGCCCGACGGACGGGCTTATCCTGTAGCCAAAACGCTCCGGCTCTACGCCGGCGAGCGCATGATCGCGTTCGCGGTCACGGAAAAAACGTCGTGGGATTTCGCCAAGCTGCCCGCCGGCGACTACAGACTGGAGGTCAGCGCCGCGCATTTCGGCACGCTGAGTCAGGATCTCACCCTCAGCGGCGGAGCCGACGCGACGGCGACGCTCTGGATGCTGGGCGACCTGAACGGCGACGGCCGCATCAACGCCTCGGACAATACCGCCATGCTGCGCCATATCAAGGGCACCAAAACGCTGACCGGCTACGCGCTCGTCTGCGGCGACCTGAACGCCGACGGCCGCGTCAACGCCTCGGACAATACCGCCATGCTGCGCCATATCAAAGGCACCAAATCTCTTTGGTCATAATAAGAGAAACGGAAACGCAGAAAGGAGAAGAAGCATGAAAATCACATTCATCGGAGCGGGAAGCACGGTTTTCGTACGCAACGTCCTGGGAGACTGTATGTGCTGTCCGTCTCTGTCCGACGGCGTTTACGCGCTTTACGACATCGATCCGGTCCGCCTGGAGGAGAGTCGCGCCATCATCGAGGCGATGAAACAGGCACAAGGCGCCCGCTGCCGCATCGAATGCTACTGCGGCGTGGAAAACCGCCGCGAGGCGCTGCGCGGCGCGGATTTCATCGTCAACGCCATTCAGGTCGGCCTCTACGAGCCGTGCACGGTGATCGACTTTGAGATCCCGAAGAAGTACGGTCTGCGCGCCACGATCGCGGATACGCTCGGCATCGGCGGCATCATGCGCGCGCTGCGCACCATCCCCGTGATGGAGGATTTCGCCCGCGAGGCCGAGGAAGTCGCGCCCGACGCTCTTCTCCTCAACTATACCAACCCCATGGCGATCCTGTCAGGTTATATGCAGCGCTACACGGGCCTCAGGACCGTGGGTCTCTGCCACAGCGTCCAGTATTGCTCGGAAACGCTGCTCCGGGAGCTGGACATGACGGACAAGCTGGAGGGGCGGCGCGATTTCATCGCCGGCATCAACCACATGGCCTGGCTGCTCGACATCCGCGACCGCGACGGGAACGACCTCTATCCCGAGATCCGCGCACGCGCGGCGGCCAAGATGGAGGAACCGGATTTCCGCGACAAGGTCCGCTTCGACTACATCCGCCGTTTCGGCTATTACTGCACCGAAAGCAGCGAGCACAACGCCGAGTATAATATGTTTTATATTAAAAGCAAGTATCCCGAGCTCATCGAGCGGTACAACATCCCGCTCGACGAGTACCCGCGGCGCTGCGTGGCGCAGATCAACGGCTGGAAGGCCGAGTACGCTTCCCTGAGAGAAAAAGGCGTGGAAAAACACGTGCGCAGCCGCGAATACGCCTCGCGCATCATGGAGGCTGTGACGACCGGCGTTCCGGATAAGATCGGCGGCAACGTGCTCAATACCGGGCGTCTGATCTCCAACCTGCCCGAGGAAGCCTGCGTCGAGGTGCCCTGCCTCGTCGACGGGAACGGCATCCAACCGACCCGCGTCGGCGCGCTGCCCGTCGTCTGCGCCGCCATGAACATGACCAATATCAACGTTCAGCTGCTGACCGTCGAAGCCGCGCGCACGCGTAAAAAAGAGCATATCTATCAAGCGGCGATGCTGGATCCTCATACCGGAAGCGAGCTGGATATCGATTCGATCTGCCGGATGGTCGACGATCTGATCGAAGCGCACGGTCGCTATATGCCGAAATTCGACTGAGCCATGGGACGATTTGACGGCGTGCTTTTCGTTTCCGACATCGACGGCACGCTGATCGATACGTCGCAGTCGCTCCCGGCCGTCAACGCCGATGCGATCCGCCGGTTTCAGGCGGAAGGCGGGCTTTTCACCGTGGCTACGGGACGGGGGCCGGAGGTGCTCGACTGGCTCAGCCTTGATTTCAACGCGCCGATCATCTGCCTCAACGGGACGGCCGTCGTAGACCCGCGTTCCCCGCGCACGGCGCTCTGGCAGCGGACGACGCCGCGGGAGGCTTTGCGCAAGGCCGTCCTCTACGCCCGTGCCCACGCCGAAAGCGTGCTGGATCTGTGCGCCGGCGACCTAAGGGAAAACCGCCGGTGGAAAGGCGATTTCCGTCGGCTGGACCCGGATTTTTGGCGCGATATGACGGTCAATAAATTCAACGTCACGACGACGCCGGAAGCGGCCGGGCGATTCGTCCGGGACCTGAGCCGGCTCATCCCGGAATGCCGCTGCGAGCTGTCGTGGAACAATCTGCTCGAATTCCTGCCGCCGGAGGCTGGCAAAGGCGCCGCGCTGCGCGCGTTGGCAAAAAGGATCCCCGGGCTGCGTTTGATCGCCGCCGCCGGCGATTACGACAACGATCTGAGCCTGCTCGCCGAAGCCGACGCGTCTTTCGCGCCGGCCAACGCCGTGCCCGTCGTACGCGCCGCCGCGGCCTATCCGCTCCCGGACAACGATCACGGCGCCGTGGCCCGCGCGCTGGAGCGTCTGGCCGATCTGATCTAAACAGGACGATAACGAAAAAAGCCTCGTAAAAACGAGGCTTTTTCATTTCGGGAAAGATTATTGATCCTTGTTTTCCTTGCCCTGCCAGACCACGACCTGCGGGAACGGGATCTCGATGCCGCCGGCGTCGAGCGCCAGCTTGAGCTCGCGGTTCATCTTGCGGCGGGCGGAGAAAATGTTCGCTTCCTCCACTTCGGCAAAGCACTTCAGATCGACGGAGGATTCGCTGAGGTTTTCCACGCCGGCATAGGTCGGAACCTTCGGGAAAACGTCAGGGTATTTCTCCGGCAGCGTCGCCAGACAGTCGACCACGACCTGCTCGGCCTTTTTCAGATCGGCGCCGTAAGCGATGCTGACGATGGAAACGGCCAGAGAACTGACCTCGGACAGGTTAGTCAGCGTGCGAATATCGGAGTTGTTGACGATTTTGATGTTGCCGCCCGTATCGGAGATCTGGGTCGAAACGATGCCGATGGAGCGAACGGTGCCGCGGAAGCCGTCGATACTGATGATGTCGCCGACGAAGAAGCGGCCGTCAAAGATGATGAACAGTCCGGCAAAAATATCTTCGATGAGCGACTGAGCTCCGAAGCCGATGACCAGGGACAGGATCCCCAGACCGGCGATGACGGTCAGCACGTCGGCGCCCAGCATATTGAGTCCGAAGATCACGCCGAAGATCACGATGCCGTAACGCAGGACGTTGCCGATCAGGCCCTTGATCGTTTCATAATGGCGGTTCTTGAGCTTGATCGCGTTGAAGATGAAGCGCACGATCTGCATCGCCGCCCAGCAGCAAAGGATCAGGAACACCACGGCTACGATCCGCATGAAGTCGAAATTGCCGTTCTCATCGCGCACCGGATTGTACGCCGCAAAGTAGGTCTTGTTGAACAGTTCGATCGCTTCCTGCTGAGCCGGGCTGAGGAAGAAGAGCAGTTTGGGCGCCGTGAGCGTCAGGAACAGCAGTACGATCACCACGATCCCGATAATGCGGGCGATACACCCTCTGGTTTTTCTGTCATTCTGAGAACTCTTTTTGCTCATACGTTGAATATTCCTTTCTTGTTATGGTATAACGGGCAGAACCAGCGATACGGAACGTATCGTGTAATTCTGTTGTTCGTCATAGAACGACGCCATGATATACAGCTCGTCGCCTTCGCCCAATTCCATCGGCGCATCCGCTCCCGCAAGCTCCTGCAGGTAAAGCGTCATGCTGTTTTCACCGTCGGACCACTCAAAGCTGCTCATGAACTTACTGTTGGCGTACAGCATGATCTCGCCGTTCAGGCCGTCCAGGTTCTCCGCGTAGAAGTCCGCGTCGAAGCTGCAGGTAACGGCGCCTTCCGTTTCGTCATAAGTTAGGTCAGCAACGGCGTGCCGCAGCCGTGGTCGCAGTAGGTGACCTCCGGCATGGCTGTCGCACCGCCGACAGGCGTGAAGCTGTGGCCGGTCGCCTCGATCGGCTCGTCGGTCGACGAAAGCAGCTCGCCGCAGACCGTGCAGTGGATCTCGGTGTGGATGTTGCCGTCCTCGGTGCAGGTCGCGTCGGTTTGCGTCACCTCGGGCCGTCCTTCTTTATGGCCGGTCGCCTCGATCGGCTCGTCAGTCGAAGAAATCAGCGCACCGCAGACCGTGCAGTGGATCTCGGTGTGGATGTTGCCGTCCTCAGTGCAGGTCGCGTCGGTCCGCGTCACTTCGGGCCGTCCTTCTTTATGGCCGGTCGCTTCGATCGGCTCGTCAGTCGACGAAATCAGCTCGCCGCAGACCGTGCAGTGAATCTCTGTATGGATATTGCCGTCTTCCGTGCAGGTCGCGTCGGTTTGCGTGACCTCAGGCTGGCCCTCGGTATGCGCCAGTTTGGCGATCGGCTCGTCGCTCTGGCTCAGCAGTTCTCCGCAGACCGTACAATGCACTTCGGTATGCAGGACGCCTTCTGCCGAGCAAGTCGCTTCCTTCGTCACCGTCTGTACAGCCTGACCCTCAACGTGACCCGTCGCCTCAATCAGCTCGTCGTTTGACGAAATCAGCTCGCCGCAGACCGTGCAGTGAATCTCCGTATGGGTATTGCCGTCTTCCGTGCAGGTCGCCTCGGTACGAGTGACCTCAGGCTGACCCTCGGTGTGCTCAAGTTTCGCGATCGGCTCGTCGTTTGACGAAATCAGTTCTCCGCAGACCGTGCAGCGAACTTCCGTATGGATATTACCGGCCTTGGAGCAGGTAGCCTCGGTGCGCGTCACCTGTTCCTGCCCGGGCTCGTGAACGTGGCCCGTGGCCGGCAGTACCGTATGCGTGCGCTCGATCTCGTTGCCGCAAACCGTGCAATAGACGACAACGTCATAGCCGCCCGGCTCCCTATCCGTCGGCTCGATATAGTTTTCCGTTACTTCCTCGCCGGGCGTATGCGGGAGCGGATCACCCAGCGTCGTATCCTCGTGCTCGTCACAGCGCGAGCAAATATAACGCACCCACGCGGCGCTGGTGCAGGTCGCTTCCTTTAACACGATGGGATGCTCCCTGTCATATTTGTGCGGCGCATCCGGCTTGCTGTTCCACAAATCGACAAACTCCTGCGCGCTGTAGCCTGTCTGGGGCTGCACGGCCGGCTGATGGATATGCTCTTCCAGAAACTCGCGGACAGGCAGGAAATGCCGCGCCGAGTCGCCGTCGAGGGCCTCCGCGCCTCCGACCACGATCGCCGCCGTCGCCGCTATCGCGATACCGGCGCGCGCAAACGAGCGCAGATATTTCCGCCAGGAAGCTTTCCGCTCCTCGCGCTTATCCTCGCCGTCGTTGGCTCCTTCGCTTCCCGTCCAGCCGGATTCAGCAAAACCGCGATTGGTCTCGGTCTGTTCCAGTACCTCGGCAAACTGCTCGCCGTTCTCCGGATATCCGAAATTTTCTTCACGGGAAACCGGAAATTCATTGTCGATATAGTCTTTTGCCATTTCGTCTCCGAGTTATGAATAATTTTTGACAAAAAGCTTGTAATTAAGCTTTATTATACATGAGAATTTTTGAATTTGCAAGTTGTTTTATCGACGGCCGCGGCCGGGTGATTTCCCGCTCGGAAACCGTCGAAACAAGCAAAAACCGGGAACGTCGTCCCGGTTTCACCGTGTCATTCCAGTTCGAACGAACCGGTATAAAGCCGATAATAGGTGCCTTTCTGCGCCACCAGCGTATCGTGATCGCCCCGCTCGATGATGCGGCCGTGATCGAGGACCAGGATAACGTCGGCGTTGCGGACCGTGCTGAGACGATGCGCGATAACGAAAACCGTGCGTCCCTCCATCAGCTTATCCATACCGCGCTGCACGATGGCCTCGGTATGCGTATCGATACTGCTCGTCGCCTCGTCGAGGATCAGACACGGCGGATCGGCCACCGCCGCCCGGGCGATGGCGATGAGCTGCCGCTGACCGGCGGACAGATTGGCGCCGTTGTTGGCCAGATCGGTCTCGTAGCCTTCCGGCAGTCGGGTGATAAAGTCGTCGGCCCCGGCCAGTTTCGCCGCCGCGACGCATTCCTCGTCGGTTGCGTCCAGTCGTCCGTAGCGGATATTCTCCAGCACCGTGCCGGAAAACAGATTGGTCTCCTGCAGAACGATGCCGAGCGACCGGCGCAGATCGGATTTTTTGATCTTATTGATGTTGATGCCGTCGTAGCGGATCTTGCCGTCGGCGATGTCGTAGAAGCGGTTGATCAGATTGGTGATCGTCGTTTTGCCCGCGCCGGTCGCGCCGACGAAAGCGACCTTCTGGCCCGGCTTGGCGTAAACGCTCACGTCGTAAAGGACCTGTTTATCCGGCACGTAACCGAAATCGACGTTCACCAGCCGGACGTCGCCGCGCAGCGGCACAAGCTCGACCGTGCCGGTCTCCCGATGCGGATGGCGCCACGCCCAGCGTCCGGTGCGCTCCTCCGTCTCGACGAGCGCGCCGTTTTCCTCGCGGACGTTCACCAGCGTGACGTAGCCGGCGTCGGTCTCGGGCTCCTCGTCGAGCAGCGCAAAGATGCGTTCCGCGCCGGCGCGGGCCATGACGATGGCGTTGATCTGCTGGCTCAGCTGATTGACGTTGCCCGTGAATTGCTTGGCCATGTTGAGGAAGGGCACGACGAGACTGATGTGGAACGCCATGCCCGACAGGCTGAAATTGGTCGCGCCGGTCAGCAGGAAAATGCCGCCGGCCAGCGCCAGCACGACATAGAGGACGTTGCCGATATTGGCGATGATGGGCACGAGGACGTTGGCGTAGGCGTTGGCGCGGTAACTGTCGGAATACAGCTCCTCGTTGAGCGCGTCGAAATCGCGGACGGCGGTCTTTTCATGGCAGAAAACCTTGATGACCTTCTGGCCGTTCATCATTTCCTGCACGAAGCCCTCCGTCGCGGCGATGGAGCGCTGCTGACGGACAAAATACCGGGCCGAGCCGCCGCCGACCTTTTTGGTCACGAAGATCATGGCCACCACGCCCAGCAGCAGCACAAGCGTCATCCACACGCTGAAATAGAGCATGATCGCCAGGACGCTCAGGACGATGACGCCGGACTGGATCAGCGAGGGGAAGGATTGCGAGACCAACTGACGCAGCGTATCGATGTCGTTGGTATAATAACTCATGATGTCGCCGTGCTTGCGGCGGTCGAAATAGCGGATCGGCAGGTCCCGCATATGCGCGAACATTTCCTGGCGCATTTTATTGAGGAAACCCTGCGTCATATACGCCATGATCTGCGTGTAGGCGGTCATGGAAAGAACGGACAGCACGTACAGACCGGCCAGCAGCACGACGTTGGGGATGATAACGGCGGACGCGCCGGCCCAGTCGCCGCTGAGGTACCACTCCTCGATGAGGGCCAGCACCTTCTGCATGAAAACGGCCGGAACGGCCGACACGACCGAGGAAAACACGATGAGCGCGACGGTCAGCGGCGCCAGGACCGGATAATAGCCGAACAGTTTTTTGACGGTGCGGAGCATGCTGCCGAAGCTGCCGCGGAGATCCCGTTTGTCTTTCATGCCTCGGCGCCTCCTTTCGCTCCGGTCTGCTCCTGATAGATCTCGCGGTAAACGCCGCAGGAAGCGAGCAGCTCGTCGTGGCTGCCCGCCGCCGCGATGCGGCCGTTGTCCAGCACCAGGATCAGATCCGCGTCGGCCACGGAAGCCACGCGCTGCGCGATGATGAGTTTGGTCACGTTCGGAATGCGGGTGGCGAATCCGGCGCGGATCGCCGCGTCGGTCGCGGTGTCGACCGCGCTGGTCGAGTCGTCGAGGATCAGGATCTTCGGCTTTTTCAGAAGGGCGCGGGCGATGCAGAGCCTCTGTTTCTGCCCGCCGGAAACGTTCGTGCCGCCCTGCTCGATATGCGTGTCGTACCCGTCGGGGAAAGAGCGGATGAATTCGTCCGCCTGCGCGATCCGGCAGGCTTCCTCGATCTGCTCGTCGGTGGCCTCCGCGTTCCCCCAACGCAGGTTCTCGCGGATCGTGCCGCTGAAAAGCAGGTTTTTCTGCAGGACCATCGCGACGCTGTCGCGCAGGGCCGTCAGCGAATACTCCCGCACGTCGCGGCCGCCCACGCGGACGGTCCCCTCCGTCGCGTCGTAAAGACGCGGGATGAGCTGGACCAGCGTCGTTTTGCCCGTTCCCGTGCCGCCGAGGATGCCGACGGTCTGTCCCGGGCGGATATGCAGGTCAATATCCTGCAAAGCCCAGAGTTTGGCCTTTTCGCTGTATTTGAAGGATACGTCCTCGAAATCGATCCTCCCGTCGGCTACTTCCGTAAGCGGCTCGGCCGGTTCCGTCAGGGCGGGCGTTTCGGAAAGCACCTCGCCGATGCGGCGCATGGATTCGGCCGACATCGTGAGGATGACGTAGATGATGGAAATGAGCATCAGGCTCATGAGGATCTGGAAGCCGTAGGTCAGCATGGCGCCCATCTGCCCCACGTCGATCGTCGTGCCCTGATTGGTGATGATGAGGCGCGAGCCGACCAGCAGGACGAAGACCATATTGAAATACAGGCAGAACTGCATGAGCGGATTGTTGATCGCCACGATCCGCTCGGCGCGGGTGAAATCCCGGCAGATATCCTCGCTGGCGGCGGCGAATTTCTTTTTTTCATGCGCTTCGCGCGAAAAGCCCTTGACGACGCGCATCCCGCGAACGTTTTCTTCCACGGATTCGTTGAGGCGGTCGTACTTGCGGAAGACCGCGCGAAAAGCGGGCATGGCTTTGCGCGCCACGAACCAGAGACCGAACCCGAGGATCGGGATGACGATGACGAACGTCGTCGCCAGCGCCCCGCCCATGACGTAACCCATGATGATGGCGAAAATCAGCATCAGCGGCGCGCGCACGGCGGTGCGGATAATCATCATATACGACATCTGCACGTTGCTCACGTCCGTCGTCATGCGCGTCACGAGCGACGCCGTCGAAAAACGGTCGATGTTTTCAAACGAAAAACTCTGGATACGGGCGAAAATATCGTGACGCAGGTTTTTGGCAAAGCCGGCCGACGCCTTGGCGCAGGTCTTGCCGGCCAGACCGCCGCAGGTCAGCGACACGCAGGCCATTCCGACCAGGATCAGGCCGGTGCGCAGGATGCTTCCCAGCTCTGCGCCGGCTTTGATGGCGTTGACCATGTCCGCCGTCATGAACGGGATCAGCACCTCGATAAAAACTTCTCCCACGATCAGCAGAAGCGTCGTGATCGTGGGTGCTTTATACTCCCGGACGCAGCCGGCTAATTTTTTCAGCAAAAACAAGGTCCCTTCTTTCCCGTAAGGATCAACAAAATCATTCTAACAGCAAATATTTTTTCTGTCAAAGCAATCAGCCCAACAGCTCGCCCGCGTAGCCGACGGCGATCCCGACGACGGCGGACAGGCCGATGATGAGGATCGGGCTTTTTTTGGTGAAAGCCAGCGCCGCCGCGCCGCAGAAGATGA
The DNA here is from genome assembly GCA_018385275.1 of Eubacteriales bacterium. GTDB lineage: Bacteria > Bacillota > Clostridia > Christensenellales > MB2-83 > MB2-83. Next base: position 30,378 of record JAHAZM010000026.1, read on the forward strand.
CGACGGCGGAGAGGAACGGCAGGCTCAGCGCGCCGCCTCCGCCGGCCAGCGCCGCGGAAAACACGCTCCAGCCGACCGTGACGACGGCCGAGGCGATAAGGCCCACCGTCGCCGGGCGCAGTCCGCTCATGCAGCCTTTCACGATCGCGCTGTCCTTGAATTTCATGAAAAACGCGGCGATGAGCAGGATAATAACGAACGACGGCAGCACGACGCCGAGCGTCGCGGCCACGGCGCCGAAAAATCCGCCCACCGTCGAACCGACGTAGGTCGCGGCGTTGACGGCGAAAGGACCGGGCGTGCTTTCGGACACGGCGATGAAATTGACGAGCTCTTCCGTGCTCATCCAGCCGTGCGCGGCCACCGCGTCCTGAATGAGCGGCAGCATCGCGTAGCCGCCGCCGAAGGTGAACGCGCCGATCTCGAGGAAGGTCAGAAACAGCTCCAGCACGATCATTTCTTCACCTTCCTTCCGGCCAGCAGGCTCGCCGTAAGGCCGAGCAGTCCGCAGACGATGATGATGAAAATGACGCTGATATCGGTAAAAGCCGCGACCAGGAACGCCGCCGCCATCAGCACGTAGGCGATCAGACCCTTCGGGCACTGCTTATACATCGACCAGAGCGCGCGCAGGATCAGCGCCAGCACGCCGGCGCGGATGCCGGCGAACGCGTAGCGCACCGGCGGGAGAGAGGAAAACTGTCTGAGCAGCAGGGAAACGAGATAAATGATGACGAACGACGGCACGATCACGCCGAAGGTCGCGCAGGCCGCGCCGAACACGCCGCCGACGCGGAAGCCGACGAACGTCGCCGTGTTGATGGCGATGGGCCCCGGCGTGCTCTCGGCGATGGCGATGATATCGAGAATATCCTTCTCCTCCAACCAGCGCGTCCGGTCGACCACCTCCCGCTGGATCAGCGGGATCATGGCGTAACCGCCGCCGAAGGTGAACGCGCCGATCTTGGCGAACGTCAGGAACAGTTTAAGATATTTGTTCACATTTCCGCTCCTTGCTCTTGCTTTACGGTAAGCATTATAATATAATATAAACAAGTTGACAAGCGGGAGGATGGAAAAATGGACGTTTTCGACAAAGTCAAAGGAAAACTCGGTTTCGGCTGCATGCGCCTGCCGATGCGGGGCGACGAGGTCAATCGGGAGGAAGTGTGCCGGATGGTCGACGATTTTCTGGCGCACGGGTTCAATTATTTCGATACCGCGCACGGATATATCGGGGGAAAAAGCGAAACGGCCCTGCGCGACTGTCTGACGAGCCGCTACGACCGGAGCGCCTATCTGATGGCGAATAAGCTGTCCGATCCGTTCTTCGAGAACCGCGCGGGCATCCGGCCGTTTTTCCGCACACAGCTGGAGGCCACCGGCGCCGGGTATTTCGACTACTATCTGATCCACGCCGTGGGGCCGTGGAATTACGACAAATACCGCGCCTGCGGGGCCTTCGAGGAAGCGGCCGCGCTCAAAGCCGATGGGCTCGTACGGCACGTGGGCTTTTCGTTCCACGGCGACGCGGCGCTGATGGAGCGCGTCCTGCGCGAAAAAGGCGATCTGGTCGAATTCGTCCAGCTGCAGATCAATTATCTGGATTACGACGACGAATCCGTGCAGGGCCGGAAGCTGATCGGGACGGTGACCGCGGCGGGTCTTCCTGTCGTCGTCATGGAGCCGGTCAAAGGCGGCGCGCTGGTGGATCTGCCCGCCTCGGTGCGCGAGCTCTTCGGACAAGAAGGAATGCGCCCGGCGGACGCGGCGTTCGCTTTCGCCGCTTCGCGTCCGGGCGTGCGGGTCGTGCTCTCCGGCATGAGCAACCGCGCGCAGATGCTGGACAATCTGCGGATCTTTGCCGCGGACCCGTCCCTGACGCGGGAGCAGGAGGAGATCCTGGCCGAAGCGGTGCGCCGGATCCGCGCCATCGAGCTCATCGGCTGCACCTCGTGCCGCTACTGCACCAAAGGCTGCCCGGCCGGGATCGATATCCCCGGCATTTTCACCGCCGTCAATCAGATGCGGCGCTTCGGCGTCGCCACCGCGCGCGGTCACTACGCCCACGTCACGAAAACCGCCGGCCCGGACGACTGCCTCGCCTGCGGCGCCTGCGAGCAGAGCTGCCCGCAGCACCTGCCCATCCGCGATCTGCTGCGCGAAGCCGGAGACGCGTTCCGGGGCTGATTCATGTATATTTAAGGAAGCTCTTTACAGAAGCGACAGTTTATGATACGATGAAAGCAACCCTCGGTCATGGATAAAAAGGAGGCTGTTTTGTGATCTGCCGCTATGCACCCACCTTCATGAGAAAAGTCGTTGACGGAGGCATTGTTCCGCTGGTCGGAGGAGAGATCCACGCCTCCCGTACCTTACCGCTTCATGTGCTTCTGTACATTATTTCCGGCGAATGGGACCTGCGTCAGCAGGATGAATATTTTCAGCTTCGCAAAGACGACGCGATCCTGATGCACAGCGGATTGCACCACGAGGGCGTGCACGGCGCCGCGCCCAACACGCGGGTCATGTGGATCCACTTTACAACAGGGGAAGGCGACGCGGTCGGCGCCGGAGACAATCCGACGGCGATCTGCGTCGAAACGCTGACACACTGCGCCTCCAATCCGCGCATCCGTCAGTTGATGGAGCACATCATCGAGCTCAAAAACAAAGATCAGCGCCGCGATTTCATCAAAGAATCCGCCGTCCTGCACGAGCTGTTGTGCGAGATGTCGGAAACCCAGAACGGTTCGTTCCATCCCTACAGGAATTTCGCGCGGGACGTCTCAAACTTCTTTATCGATCACAAGAACCGTTTCTACTCAGGCAAGCAGTTGGAGGACATATTCGGGCTCGACATCAAGACCATCAATAAACGCTTCAAAGCCGAATGCGGCGAAAGCATCTACCGCTTTCAGCTTCGGTTCCATCTGCAGGGCGTGTACAATTATCTGGAGATCTGTCCCAACATCCGCATGAGCGAGTTGGCCGAAATGTTCGGCTTCTGCGACGAATACCATATGAGCCGGGTCTTCAAAAAAGAATACGGGATCACGCCCGCGCAGCGGCGCAACGAACTGCTGAAGCGGTAACCGGACGCAAAAAAGCTCCGGACAGAAATCTGTCCGGAGCTTTCGTATTCTCTGAAACGGGGACGTTTTACTCTTCGACGACGGCGTGCGCGCGGATCCGGCCGACGCGGGTCGGATCGTCGATGAGAGAGGCGAAGCCGTTGGTCACGACGTCGTTGAGGTACAGCGTGCCGATCGCGCCCTGATGACGGAAAGCGATCAGGTGTCCCGCGTCGGGCGTCGTTTCGTCGCGGACTAAGAACACGTCCCGCAGGACCAGTCGGTCGACCGGCTCGAATACGCGGATATAGTCCATGGGTTTGGCGGCCGGCCCCTCGTCGGAGGACAGCCCCTCGACGACGACGTTCTTCATGCGCGGCATGTTTTCCGGCGGGAAAACGCGGTCGGTCTCATAAAACGGCAGTCCCAGCTCGATGAGCGGACGCGCGTCGTACGGATCGTGATGGCGAACGTTCCGGATCGTCAGATCCTCGACGTTTCCGCCGATGCTGAAGAGGAACGGCTCGCGGTAGTCGTAGACCGGCTCCTCGGCCCGCAGGTCGATATTCTCGAAAAAGATATTGCGGAAACGGCCGTACTTTTCGCTCGGCATCCAGCAGTTGACGTAGAAACCGAACGTGTTGTACGTGCCCGTGACGTTGCGGATCGTCACGCGGTCGAGACTGCCCTCGTAGCGGCTCAGCAGACGGATCGCCTGATCGGCGTGATCGAGCATGACGCCGTCGACCAGCACGTCGGAAATGCTCGAGTGCAGATCGCGCTCGTCCGGGCCGATGTTCATGAAATCGTCGCCCACGTCGCCGCCGACGTTGCGCACCGTCAGGAATTGTCCCGGACCCCAGAAATGGAACCCGTCCTGGTTCTGCCAGTGCATCTTGTGCGGGAGCGTCAGCCAGACGTTCTCGATCAGGACGTTGCGAAAGTTTCCGATCGTCGTGGAAAAGGTGCGGAAATCCGCGATGACCAGATCGCGCATCGTCAGGAATTCCACGCCGTAGAACTCAAACGCGAAGATCCAGTGATCCTCCGGCACGATCGACTTGTCGAGGCCGGTCTCCTGTGCCGGGACGTGATGGCGCTGATGCGGCGCGTTCTGATTGTACGTGCCGCCGACGAGCGTGATATTGCGATCGACGATCTCGTCGAAACTCCAGTGCGCGTTGGCGACCAGCGCACGGTCGCTGCCGTCGATCTGATAAAAACCGCATTCCCGGTCAAGGCACTCGATCGTCGTGTCGGAATAAAGCACCAGCCCGCTGACCAGCGCCGCGCCGTCCATGACGAGCCGGACGCCGGCCTCCGGATCGGCCGCCTCGTCGAGGACCGCCTGAAGCGCCGCCGTGTCGTCCGTGCCGCCGCCGGTCGCGACGTTGCTGTCCAGGACTGCGACCTCGCTGGCGTAAACTGTTTTGAATCTCATAAGGTTTTCCCTCTCGTTTTTTCTTATTATATCAGGATTATATCCGAAAATCTATTGTTTTTTCATCAAAAATATGATATACTGACCACGATCCTGTAGGAAAAGGTGAGTTCATGGACGTCAAATACAAATCGACCGATTGCTGCGGACTGGCTCCGTTTCATCTGTCCGTCTCCGTCTTCCTCGGCGTCCCGATGGAAAACATCCATCAGGACGGACAGCACGCGCACGACGAATATGAAGTATACTGCAATCTGTCCGGCGACGTGTCGTTTATGGTGGAAAATACGATTTATCCGATCCGCCGCGGCGACATCATCCTGACGCGGCCGCTGGAATATCACCACTGCATCTATCACAGCAGCGCGGCGCACGACCACCTCTGGCTGCTGTTTTCGGGAAAAGAAAACGAGAGACTGTTTTCTCATCTTCTGTCGCCGGAACGAGGTCAGGGCAATCGCCTTTCTCTGTCGGAGCAGCAATTGGAAACGCTGACGAACCTGTGTCTGCGCTTCGTGAACGAACCGCTGGCCGAAACGGACAAGACGCTCTTTTTCCTCCGTCTGCTTTCCCTTCTGGAGCAGGGCAAGGAACGTGCCGTCGAGCTGCCCGAGCTGCCGCCGGAGCTGAACGCGGCGCTGAATTACATCGCTCAGCACCTGTCGGAGCCGTTTTCCATCCACACGCTGGCCCGTTCCTGCTTCGTCAGCGTCAACACGCTGGAGCGCTATTTCCGCAGCTACCTGAACATTTCTCCGCTGGCTTATATTTCGAAGCGGCGGCTCTACATGGCGCTGCACTATCTCTCGAGCGGCTGCTCCGTTACGGAAACGAGCCTGCTGTGCGGGTTTTCGGACTGCTCCTTCTTTATCCGCAAATTCCGGGCTTTCTTCGGCTGTACGCCTTTACGCTACAGAAAAGACAAGATCGATCTCTGAGACAAAAAAGAGGCTCCCGCGGGAGCCTCTTTTGGTTTGTTTGATAAGTCACGCTTCCGGTTCTGACGTTTCGTGCAGACCGCGGGTGTAGACCAGGCGTATATAGTATCCGTTGTCTTCCTCTTCGCGCGTCACGCTCAGTTCGTCTGCCGCGTACGTCAGGCTGACCGTCTCGTATTCCATATAAATCTTGACCGTCTCGTCGTTCAGCGTCCAGACCAGCTCGTTCTCGCTTTCCCAGAAAGTATCGTTTTTCGTGCCGGTGCCGTCGGCCGACAGATTATAGTATTCGTCGTCATAGAGGGTAAACTGCCATTGACCGTAGGCGGCGAAAAGTTCTTCGTCCGTTTCCGCGTCGGCGTCGGTCAGCATTTTTATCATGAGACGCGCGATCTCCTTATCGCTCTCCGCCGCGCCAGGGAGCCAGCCGCATTCGACGCGATCCGGCGACCAAATGCCGATCACCTCGCTGACGGCTACGGTGCCGTCGGTCGGAGGAACGGGCTCGGGCATGGGTTCGGGCGTCGGTTCCGGGGTCGGTTCCGGCGTCGGTCCGGGCAGCGGAAGCACTTCCGCGCCGCGGCGCAGCACCATGAGCATGCGAACGCCTTTTTCTTCGGACATGATGCGGAGTTCATCGCCGGACAGCTGATAAACCTGCGTTGACGTTTCCGGGCCGTCTTCTCCTTCTTCCGTTCTGATCAGCGTGACCGTGCTGCCTTCCTGCGTCCAGGTAATGGGATCGGCGTTATTGTCGCTTACGCTGTAGCCCGTGCCGTCGGCGTCAAGCTGGAAGAAGTTTCCCTCGCCCGACGTAAAGAGTTTCATGAGGGCCGTAAAGGAGGCGAACAGTTCCTCGTCGGTCTCGAATTCGCCCAGTACCGCCGCGTATTCCGTCCGGGTGGCTTCTTTCTGCTCCTCGGTCGCGTCGTCGGCCCATCCCATAGTCAGATCATCGAACACCCACTGTCCCACGGCGCTGCCTTCCGCCGGAGCGGGGGTCGGCGCAGGAGTCGGTTCGGCCGTCGGTTCAGCCGTCGGTTCAGCCGTCGGTTCAACCGTTGGGGCCGGGGTCGGAATGGGTGCGGGCGCCTCGGAAACGCGGTGCGCGGATATCGTCACGGCCAAGCCTTCCATTTCGGTCGTGCCGCTGAGCGTATCGCCCTCCACGCGGTAGTTGATATCGGTTTCATCGGCCGTGATCCGCACGGTATGAGCGTCGACGGAGCTCCACGTCATCGGGAACGTGATCCCTTCGGCGGGCCGGACGTCCAGTCCCGTCCCGTCTTCATAGAAAACAAGATAAGCCTTCGGATCGAGATCCTCGTTCAGCATATCGGCATACATCGCGAAGAGTTCCTCTTCCGTCATCTCTCCGAAATACTCCGCCGCTTCCGCCAATGCGGCCGCTTTCGCCTCTTCGGTCGCGCCTTCGGGCCAACCGACGGTGTACGGATCGACGATCCAAACGCCTTTCGTCAGATCGGCTCCCCCGTTTGCCGCAGGCGTGGGCGTCGGGGTCGGCGCGAGCGTCGGCGTCGGGGTCGGAACCGGGGTCGGCGTGGGCGTCGGCGTAGCCGTAGGAGTCGGCGTGGGAGTGGAAGTCGGCTGTGTGCAGGCGGTCAGTCCGATCACCAGCATCAGAGCCAGAGCAAAGCATACCAGTTTTCTCATCTTGTCTCTCCTTTTTGTCATAGTTTCATGTATTCTTTCTGAACTGCGATTGATACAGTTCATAATAGCGACCTTTGAGCGCGAGCAATTCCTCGTGCGTGCCGCGTTCGGCGATACCGCCGTCGCTGACGTACATGATGCAGTCCGAGCGTTTGATCGTGGAAAGCCTGTGCGCGATGACGAACGAGGTCCGGCCGGCCAGCAGCCGCTCGATGGCGCTCTGGATCAGCAGCTCGGTGTGCGTGTCGATATTGCTCGTCGCCTCGTCGAGAATGATGATCTCCGGATCGGCCAGGATCATGCGCGCAAAGCTCAGCAGCTGGCGTTCGCCGGCCGACAGCGAGGTGCCTCCCTCGTTGAGCGCGGTCTGATAGTCTTTCGGCAGACGCATGATGAAATCGTGGGCGCAGACGGTTTTGGCCGCGGCGACGCATTCCTCGTCCGTGGCGTCCAGCCGGCCGTAACGGATATTGTCCATAACCGTGCCGGAAAAAATATAGTTGTCCTGCATCAAGACGCCGACGCGCTCACGCAGAGAAAACAGCGTCACGTCGCGCACGTCGAAGCCGTCGATGGTCACGCTGCCGCTGTCGACGTCGTAAAAGCGGCTGATGAGGTTGACGACCGTGGTCTTGCCCGCGCCGGTCGGTCCGACGAGCGCGTAACTGCCGCCGGGACGCGCCGTAAAGCTCACGTCGTGCAGGATCTCCCGGTCCTCTTTTTCATAAGAGAAATTCACGTGATCGAAACGCACCTCGCCGCGCAGTTTTTCGGGCAGCGGCACGGCGCCTTCCTTATCGCGGATCGTGGGCTCGGCGTCGATGGTTTCAAAGATACGCTCGGCGTTGCTCATCGTCTGCACGATGGTATTGTACATGCTGCTGATATTGTTGATCGGAGCCCAGAACCGGCTCAGATAACCCGAAAAGGCCACGACGGTACCCAGTTCGATCGAGCCGCCCGTCACCAGCAGAAAACCCAGGACGTACATCAGCATCGTGCCTACCGTGCCGGTCATGTCGATGACGGGGAAGAACAGGGAATTGTAACGGATCAGATTGACCCAGCGATCCTGCACTTTCGTCTGCAGTTCGTTGAAAATATCCTTGTTGAGCTCCTGACGGTCGAAACTCTGAATCGTGCCGATGCCCATGATGCTCTCGCTCATGTAGGCGTTGCAGTTGCTGATCTTATTATTCATACTACGCCATTTATAGCGCATAGTACCCTGAAACGCTCTGACGAACAAAATCAGCGGGATACAGACCAGAAAACTGATGAGCGTCAGGCGCGGACTGAGCAGCAGCATCATCACGACGATGACGATCAGCTGCAGCATATCCATGACCATGGTCAGCAGGCCGGTCGAAAGCAGGCCCGACAACGCGTTGACGTAGCTGGTGACGCGCACGAAGATCTTGCCGCCGGGACGCGTGTCGTAATAATCGAAACTCAGCTCCTGCAGGTGATCGAAGATCTTTTTCCGGATGTCGTAAATGATCCTGTGACCCGTTTTGATCAGGATATAATTGCGCAGCGTCAGAAATCCGACCTCCGCCATCATCATCAGCAGCAAAACGGCGGCGAAGACGACGACCTGCTTCGGGTCTCCCGAGGGGATGACCCGGTCGATGAGCTCCTTGTCCATGATCGGGCGGATCAGGGAGGCGCCCATGGCCAGCAGCGCGTAGATCAGACCGATAAAGAAATACTTTTTATAAGGAAGAGCAAAGGCCAGCGTCCGTCTCAGCGCGGTCTTGCTTTTTTTGGTTTCCTCGAAGCTCTCGTCTTCGAAATACCGGTTGCGCGCCATCGTCAGAACCCCCCTTCGCTTCCGTACATCGCGCCGTACTGGTCGCGGGCCATGGTGGCGTACTCGCCGTTCAGGGCCATCAGCTCGGCGTGAGTGCCGCGTTCGATGACGCGGCCGTTTTTCATGAAGAGGATCTCGTCGGCGTCTTTCAGCGCCGATACGCGATGCGCGATGATGATGACGCTTTTATCCGTCATTTCCGTGCGCACGCGGTCCAGAAGCTCTCGTTCGGTATTCATATCCAGCGCGCTGGTCGAGTCGTCGAGCACCAGCAGAGGCGCGTCCTTGAGCAGCGTACGCGCGATGGAAAGCCGCTGTCTCTGCCCGCCGGACAGGCCCACGCCGCGCTCGCCGACGACGGTTTTGAACCCGTCCGGCATCTCGCGCACGAATTCGGCCGCCTGCGCGATGTCCGCCGCGCGGAAAATCGCCTCGTCCGGCGCGTCCGGATCGAAATAAGCGATATTGTTTTCGATCGTGTCGGAAAACAGGAACGCTTCCTGCGCCACGAGCCCGACCCGACGCCGCAGATCGGCGAGTTTCAGATCCCGCAGATCTGTCCCGTCATAGGTGACGCGGCCTGAGATCGGATCGTAAAAGCGCATCAGCATCTTGACCAGCATGGATTTTCCGCAGCCGGTGGTGCCGGTGACGGCGATATGTTTGCCGCGCGGAATATCCAGATCGATATGATCGAGGATGATTTTTCCGTCGATGCTCAGCGACACGTCCTCGAAGCGGAAATGATCCTTTCCCTCCCGGATGGGCCTGGCGTCGGGCTTATCCGTGACGGACGAGCCCATATCGATGAAATTGAACAGTTTCGTCCCCGACGCGATCGCCTGCTGATAGCTGTTGACGTAGCCGGTGGCAAAAGCCATGACCGGCGAGAGTACGTAGCTGCTGTAGCCCCAGAAGGCCATATAACCGCCCAAAGAAATACCGCCCCTGTCCACGCCCAGCAGCATCAGCATGGCGCCGATGATGAAAGACACGACCTGCGGCAGCAGAATGGAGGTATGGTTGACCATCGAATACTTGGCGTTGGTGGTGATATGATCGATCATCACGTCGCGGTACGCGCCGTTGGCCCGGTCCATGCGCCCGATCTCGTAGGCCTCGCGGTTATACGACCGGATGATCCGCATCCCGCCGATGTTCTCCTGTACGACGCTGTTGAGCTCGGAACCGCGTTCGCGGGCCAGCATGTTGATCGGTCGCATATGCCGGGCGTACAGCCGCGACGCGTAGGCGATAAACGGCATGAATACGATCGTGCCCAGCGCCATCCAGACGTTGACCGAGATCATCAGCCCGATCGCGGCGATCATCGTCACCGCCTGCGTAATCATGGTCGGGATGGTAATCATGAAATTCTTGCACACGTCGGCGTCGCCGGCGTACAGCGTCATGAGCTCTCCGCTCGGCTGGTTGTGCAGGAACGCCGTCGACTGGTACATCAGCCGGTCGAAAACGTCGTTGCGCATCGCCACGAGCGTACGCTGCGCGTAATCCGTCAGCATGACGCCCCGGAAATACTCGATGACTTTGTTGGCGATAATAATGAGCAGATAAGAGCCGATCAGCGGCAGCAGCAGATCGCCGCGCCCGCCGCCGACGGCTTTATCGATAATATCTCCGCTGATGCCCGGCAGCAGCAGCGCCAGTCCGCTCACGGCAAAGCCCAGAACGATGTAAAGGACGAAAACAAACGTATATTTCTTCCAATACTGCCACAGCCTGCGTATGATTCTCATATCGTTTTCCCCCGTCGTCAATCGGGCGCGCGAAATCATGTGCTTGGATTTATGGGTATCATATCATATTTGTTTGGGGATGTAAACCCATTAATTTAATACTTTTTTATTACGGAATGAAAAGAAAAAGGAACGAGAGCGCTTGCGCTCCCGTTCCTTTTGCGGACCCGGTTTTGGTCAGACGTTGACGTTGAGTTTTTTGGTGATGATCCAGCGCATGAAGAAGTAGCCGGCGACGATCACGATCAGGTAAAGGAAGATATTGACCATGCTGGAGCTGACCATCATCGTTTCGTAGACGTCCTGCGAATTGACGAACAGGAAGGAGATCAGTCCCGCGGCCAGAGAGGAAATGAAATTGAGCACCGCGCTGGCGCCGAGGAACAGGCCCGCGCCGAGCAGGCCTTTGCGCTTCTGCACCAGAGACCCGGCCGCCATGATGGCGGTGAAAAGCAGCATCGGCATGCCGAGCGCCAGCATGACCACGCGGCCCAGCGTGGACCAGATCACGCTCAGGGCGCTGAGGTTTTCCACGTCGGTCAGCGCCTTGACCAGGCTGTAGACCGCGTCGATCAGATCGCGGATCGGCGTGGTCGATTCGAGCACGAGGAAAGTCATCACGACGCAGAAAACGGCGATGCCCGCGGCGATGACGGCGCCGAGCAGGACCAGCAGCGCACAGAGAATCTTGCTCATCAGCAAGCCGTCGGCCGTGACCGGCAGCGTGTGCGTCAGATAGCTCTGCTGTCCGGTCATGGTGCGCAGGAAGCGCACGGCGTTGAGGATCCAGGCGCCGACGACGCCGGCGCCGACGGCGGTAAGACTCAGAGCCAGCGTACCCATGCTGGACATGCCCGCGAACCCGGCCAGATCCTCGTTGCCGTTTCCGCTGATGACCGTCCGGTCGAAAACGACGGCGCTGAGACAGGCCACGAAGCCCATGATGATGATGCCCAGATAAACCGGCAGCGCCAGGCGGAAGCTTTGCTTGAACTCATGCTTGAACAGCTTACCGAACTTCATAACGGAACACCTCCCGGAACAGAGCGTCGACGCTCTTGTTTTCGTTTTCACGCAGGGCCTCCACGCTGCCCGTCTGCCAGACCTTGCCGTCCCGGATGAAGACGTAGTCGTCGAGCACGTTTTCCACGTCGGAAATCAGGTGCGTGCTGATGAGGATCGTGGAATCCTCCGAATAATTGCGGATGATCGTATTGAGGATATAGTCCCGGCTGGCCGGATCGACGCCCGCGATGGGCTCATCCAGCAGAAAAAGCCTGGAGCGGCGCGACATGACGGTCACGAGCTGGACCTTCTCTTTCATGCCCTTGGACAGCTCGCGCATCCGTTTTTCCGGGCTGACGCCCAGATCCCTTATCATGTCGCGGGCTTTGGTCTCATCAAAATCGTCGTAGAAATCCCTGAACAGCTCGAAGCACTCGCGGACGCGCATATGGTTCTCAAAATAGGTGAATTCCGGCAGATACGACACCAGCGCTTTCGATTCCGGCGACGGCGCGAAGCCGCAGATGCGGATCGTGCCCGACGTCGGCGTCAAAAGCCCGGCCGCGATCTTGATGAGCGTGGTCTTGCCGCTGCCGTTGGGCCCCAGGAGCCCGACGATCCGGCCTTTTTCCAAAGTCAGATCCAAACTGTCCAGCGCCATGGTCGAACCGTAATATTTCGTCAGGGCGCGGCATTCCAAAACACTGCTTGTCATGATACTCTCCTTTCCATCAGAGCGGAGACCTCCGCCCGATCGAGCCCGAGGCTCTTCATGTCCGCCAGAAACGCGCGGATGCTTTCTTCGACCAGCCGGTCACGGGTGGCGCGGATCAGCTCCGTGTCCGTCGTGACGCTCTTGCCTGTATTGCGCACCGTGTTCACCAGCCCGTTCTGCTCCAGCTCCAGCAGGGCTTTCTGCATGGTGTTGGGATTGACGGACGCTTCGGCCGCGAGTTCACGCACGCTGGGCAGCCACTCCCCCGGCGCCAGTTCGCCCCTGGCGATGGCCTGCTCGACTAAAAGCACGATCTGCGCGGCGATCGGACCTTTGCCGTTGAATTCCCATTTCATGGGCTTTTACCCTCCTTGTTCACTATTCAACTAATACAATAATACGTTTGGCCGCGTTTGTCAAGAGGTCGCGCGAAAAATTTTTCCGAAAAACCCGGCATATATTTTATCATTTACACAAACCGGCATTGCGGGTATAATGATTTTTAAGAGAATCTCCCTTGAAGGAGGAAAAACCATGCACATCCTGATTGCGATCCTGCTCGGACTGATACAGGGGCTGACGGAATTTCTGCCGGTCAGCAGCTCGGGGCATCTGCTGCTGCTGGAAAAAGCTTTCGGCTTGAACAATCCGCTGTTTTTCAGCGTCATGCTGCATCTGGCCACGCTGGCGGCCGTGTGCGTCGTGCTGAGGAAAGAGCTTTGGCATATGATCCGTCATCCGCTGAGCCGCGAAACGCTCTGCGTCGTGGTCGCGAGCGCGGTCACGGCCGTGATTTATTTCGCTTTCAAGAAAATCTTCGACGCGGCGCTGACCGACGGGCACCTGCTGGGCTACTGCTTCCTCGTCACCGCGATCCTGCTTTTCGTCGTTGAAGCGGTCGTGCGCCGCCGCGGCGAGAAAACGGGCCGCCCGCTCAAGGAGATCAAGTGGACCGACGCGCTGCTCATCGGCGCGTTCCAGGGTTTCGCGATCTTCCCCGGGATCTCGCGCGCCGGCGCCACTCTGTCGGGCGGTCTGCTCGGCGGTCTGCGCCGCAGCAGCGCGGCGCGCTTCTCGTTCATCATCTCCATCCCCGTCATCCTCGGGTCTTTTATCCTGGAGGGGAAAGACCTGCTCGAGCAGCCCGCGCTGGCCGCCGACATCAACTGGATCGCGCTCGTCATTGGCATGCTGGTCGCCTGCGCGGCGGGCATTTTCGCCATCCGCTTCATGCTGAAGCTGCTGCAGAAATGGAGCCTGCGCATCTTCGGCGTCTACGTGGGCGTTCTGGGGCTCTTCGTCCTGCTGGATCAGTGGTTCTTCCACCTGATCGCGTGGTAAGCCTATGATCGTTTTCTGGGACTGGAACGGCACGCTGCTGGACGATTTCTTCACCGGCCCGCTGATCCTCAACCGCATGCTCGTCAAGCGGGGGCTCCGGCCCGTGACCGACGAAGAGTACTACGAGGTCTTTGATTTTCCCGTGATAAAATACTACCGGCAGGTGGGTTTCGATCTGGAAGCGGAGACTTTCGAGCAGATCGCCGCCGACTATATCGAGGCCTACGACGCGCTGTCCGACCGTATCCCCGCCCGCGCGGGCGCGGTCGAAACGCTGCGCCGTCTGCACGCCGACGGACACCGGCAGTTCATCCTCAGCGCTTCCGAGCGTTCGCTCGTCGAGCGGCAGGTCCGGCGTCTGGGACTGGCGGACTGGCTCGACGGGATCTACGCCCACGGCGACGGCTACGCCTACGGCAAAGAAGCGCTGGGCCGCCGCGCCATGGAGGAACTGGGCGCCGCCGCGTCCGATTGCCTGCTCGTGGGCGACACGGTCCACGACAGCGAAGTGGCCGACGCCATGGGCATCGGCTGCCTGCTCGTCACCGGCGGTCATCACGACCGCAAACGCCTTTCCGTCGCCGGCCGACCCGTCGCGGACAGCCTCGACGAGATTTACGCGCTCATCCGCGCCCGTTCCCTACGATAACGCCGATACGGCCGAATATGAAAAAAGCAGGCGTCCCTCGACGTCTGCTTTTTCTTGATCCCTGTGAAGCGCTAATCGAAACGGACGGTCCGTTCGCGCCCGTCGTAAACGACGGAGACCTCGCGGTGCGTGCCGTCGGGCTCGTACAGCCGAATCCGGATCGGCTCCCGCGATGCGGCGCCGCCCGCGCCGATCGTCAGCTCGCGCCGCCCGTCGTCGTAGCGCATCGGCACGCATACGCCGTCGACCGGGCCGTCGCCCTCGTCGTCGTAGAACGTGAACGCGCCGTTCGCGCCTCCGTAGACGAGGATCTCGCGCAGCGACGACGGCACCTCGGCCGCGCTTTTCGCCCCTTTGGCCACCGGCAGGATCGCACCGGCGCGCGTGAAGACGGGAAAGCGCTCGAGCGGCGTCGGCACGCTCTGCTTTCCGCCGGTCCTGTATTCGCCGGTCAGGAGATCGTACCAGCCGCCCGCGGGCAAGACGACGGTCGTTTCGCTCCCGCCGCAGGCCAGCGGCGCGGTCACGGGCCGCACCAGCAGCGCGTCGCCGAGCATATATTGATCCGAAACGGACGCGAGCGCCGGCTCCGACGGAAACGCAGTCATCATCGCGCGCATCATCGGCAACCCGTCGCGGCAGCTCTGCGCCGCCGAGGCGTACAGATAGGGCAGTAAGCGGTACCGCAGCGCGATCAAATCGCCTAGAATGGCCTCCTCCGGACCGAAGCGCCACGGCTCACGCGGCGTGTCCGTTCCGTGCGAACGGAACATCGGCAACAGCGAACCGAACTGGAACCACCGCACGTAGAGTTCGCGGTAGCCCGGGTCGTCGACGCCGTCCGGATAATCGCCGCGCCAGAACCACGGCTCCCTTTGCCCGACGAAGAACGCGCCGATATCGAGCGTCCACCAGGTCACGCCGCTGCTGGCGATCTTGATCCCCTCGGTCACCTGCCGGCGCAGCACGTCCCAGCGCGCCGCGGTGTCGCCCGACCACAAGACGGCGCCGAACGCGCTCGAATCGGCCCCGCCGCTGCGCGCCAGCATCACGGGGCGTTTGCCCGGGAAATCGCCGCGCCAATGCTCGTACAGCCCTCTGAGGTGCGCCGAGGCGTAGTCGTTCATCGTCTCGGGGTCCATGCGCAGGGCCGCCGCCTCGGTCAGGAGCCGCATACGCTCGTCCGGATCGCGCTTTTCCGGTCCGCACCAGTCCGGGTCCGTGATCGGCTCGCAACTGTCGCACCAAAGCGCGTCGGCGCCGCCGTCCATCCAACAGCGCCGGCATTGCCGCCAATACAGGTCGCGCGCCGCCGGCGAAAACGCGTCGTATATCTGACTCCCCGGCAGGAACGCCCCGATCGCGCGCAGCTCGTCGCAGTCGCGGCCCTTGCCCGCGTTGGGCCAGATCGAGACCATGAGGCGAACGCCCTCGGCGTGGAGCGCGTCGGTCAGCGCCCGGACTGAGGGGAAGCGCGCCGGATCCGGGGTTTTGTCGCCCCAGCAGCCCTCGACCCAGCTCTGCCAGTCGAGCACGATACCGTCGATCCCCAGCCCGCGGCGGCGAAACGTCTTCACCGTTTCGATCAGCTCGTCGGCGCTCTTGTATCGCTCCTTGGATTGCACGTAGCCGTAAGCCCATTTGGGGAGCAGCGCGGGCCGTCCTGTCAGATCGGAAAGCCGCCGCAGGACCTCCGCGCAGTCGCGCCCGCGGATCACGACGTAGGAGACCTCGCGCACGGCGTCGAGCTCAAACGTGAACTCCTCCCCTTCCCCCGTGAAGCGCATCGCGCAGCCGGCTTCAATCCATAGACCCCAGCCCGTGCTCGCGAGCAGAAACGGGATCGCGATCTTCATATTGTGCTGGTAGAGCCGCTCCGTTTCCCGGCTGTAATCGAACACGCCGTCCTCATGCTGCCCCAGGCCCGTGAGCACCTGTCCGTCCCGACAGCGAAAGCGCAGCGTGGCCGTGTGACTTGTGCGCAAGAGACGCCGATCGCCCTCGTCAGAGACGACGACCTCTCCGTTGGCCGTTTTCCTCACCTCGCCACCGCCCGCATCGACGAGCCGGTAAACGGGCCGGGGCGTCGCCTCGAAGCCGGTCTGCCGCAAGTATTCTCCGTCGCCGTCGAGAAAGACGACGGGCTCGAAGCGCCGTGCCTCTTCGGGCTGCAGGCGCACGCGCACGACGCCGGGCGCCAGTTCCTTTCGTATCATCCCATGCTTCTCCTTCGTTTTTTGCGCCGCTCCGACGGAACGGAACAGCGCTGTTATTATACGCCGCGCGCCGCGGAAAGTCAATGGCGGTCCTTAACCGTTTCCCTGCAGAATCTTACGCCCGCCGACACTCCCCCGCCTTGACATTTGCCCGATTGTATGATATATTCGTGCCGGCGTCCGGATC
>JAHAZM010000027.1 GCA_018385275.1 Eubacteriales bacterium
CGCCGTAGGTCTCCATATCGGAGGCTTCGAGCGCAACGGTGTCCAGCTCGCCCTTCAGGAACTTCTGAAGGATGGTGGCGCGGTCGGTCAGGATCTCGACCTTGATCTTGGTGGTCTGGAACTGGCCTTCGTGCTTGCCGTCTTTCCAGCCGTACCAGTTCTCGTTTCTCTCAAGAACGAACTGCTTGTCTTTCTCGAAGGTCACGAGTTTATACGGACCGTAAGCGAGATAGTTGTCGACGCTGGTGCCGTACTTGGTGACCAGCAGGCCTTCCTTCTCCTCCATCGTGGACTCATACAGAGCCTTGTTGACGATCCAGTTGGAGCCGCCGGAGATCAGGAAGTTGTACATGGACTGCACGTTGGCCGTCACGTACACGATCTCATAATCGTTGGTCTTGTACAGACCGACCTGATCCCAGGTAACCTCCGGGATCACGCCCGTCACGTAGCAGCAGTAGTCACTGCTGTACGAAGCGTACGGAGCGCCGGGCTTCAGATAATTGTCCCAGATGTACTTCGCAGAGACGTAGTCTTCGTCATTGCCCTCGGGCACACCGGGATCGCGATACATCGTATCGTCCGTGTTGAGGATCGGATCGGTCACGCCCGGGATGCCCCAGAAGCCGGCCAGGTCGACGTAGATTTCCACGCCGGCGTCGATCAGAGCCTGCGTATCGGTGTACCCGGGATAGGTCGCGAGTTTGCCGAAGCTCTTCTGACCGACCATATCCTGCTTGAAGTAGAATTCACCGTTGTAAACGGCGTTCTCACCGGACCAGTACAGATCGGAACGGGAGTTCTTCATTCTGCTGTCCAGCAGGAGCTTCATCGAATCGATATAGGTGTCGGCGTTGATGGGGGTGCCGTCCTGCCATTTGGCAAGCGGGTTCAGAGTGACCTTGAACATACGGCCCTTGGTCTGATCCTCGGTGATGTTCCACTTTTCTTTTTCCTCAGCGGTGGCCTGAGCGGTGATGTCCTCGATAGCGGTGGCCATCTCATAGATGAACTCATACTCGCCCTCGGTCTTCATGCCCACGTCTACCAGACCCATCTCGGTGTAGCTCATGATGACCTGGTCGCCGTTGGTCTGCCAGCTATGCACGTTCCACGTGTTGGGGCTGGCGCTGGTGTAGTCGTTCAGCGTGTAGGACTTGGCGACATGCTCGATGCCGGCCAGAGCCGTCTTCGCGTCAGCGACGATCTGAGCGATCTCTTCCTTGGATTTCGCTTCCGCGATCTTGCCAAGGAACTCGTCCAGTTTCGACTGCAGCGCAGTAGCGTTTTCTGCCGTATAATCGTTTGCAGCCTTCAGGTCGTTTACGTAATTGGTAACTTCCTTCTTGAACGCATCATAATCGATGTTGTTGCAAGCTGCAAGGATGGATACGGAGGAAACGATCAACGCAACAATCAGCGCGATTGATAAAATACGTTTCTTCATTTTATCTTCTCCTTACTACATATTTGTGCGCTCTCTTACGCACATAATTATACATATGATATTTTATCAATTCCGGGCGACGCTGTCAACTATTATTTGCGAAAACAGACCGTTTTTGTTTTTTGCCGTCTCTTCGTCCGTTTTTTATTAAAAATAAGGCCGTTGTCTCCTTTTTCGCTCTTCCCGAACACTTGCGCTTTCTTTTTCATCGCGTCGTTTCAAAAAAGCTCTCTTTTTTTGTCGGATTTATTCTCGTTATGCAAAAAAATGAATAAACTGTCCCGTTATTTTCGATTCACCAACTTGTTCCGCCCGCCGGCGTTTTCCCATGTCCCGACAAAAAAAGACCGTCGTCCGGTCTTTTTATTCTTTATATCCCCGCTCCGCGAGCTCTCGTTCGTCGTAATATACGCGCAGCAGACACAATCCCTGCGGCGGCGCCGTCACGCCCGTGAGCGTCCGGTCCCGCGCCTCGATGGCGCGCCGCACCTCTTCAGGCGTCAGCTTGCCGATTCCCACGGCGATCAGGGTGCCTGCGATGATGCGTACCATATTGTACAAAAACCCGTTGCCCGTGACCTCAATGTAGATACAGGGCCCCTCGGAGAAAATTTCGACGGCGTAAACGGTGCGCACCGTCGTTTTGGCCGCGCTGCCGGAAGCGCAGAACGCGCGGAAATCATGCGTCCCCACAATAAACCGGGCCGTCTCCCGCATTTTTTCAATATCGGGCTGAACGTGGATGCAATAGTGCGTCCGCGCCCGCAGCGGCGAGGAATGCCTCCCGCAAAAGATCGAATACCGGTACGTCTTGCCTTTCGCGCCGAACCGCGCGCTGAAATCCCCGGGCGCGGCCGCGCTGTCCATGACCCGGATATCTTCCGGCAGATGCGTATTGAGCACAAAGCTGAGCTTTTCGGCGGGGATCGCCGTGTTCGTCTCGAAACTCACGACCTGTCCCATCGCGTGCACGCCCGCGTCCGTGCGTCCCGACGCCGTACAGGTCACCCGCTCTCCGGTCGAAGCGAAAATAGCCTCTTCCAGCTTTTCCTGAACCGTCACCGCGTTATGCTGCCGTTGCCAGCCCCCGTAGTTCGTGCCGTCATATTCGATCGTCAGCCGGACTCTCATAGCGCGCCTCCCGGGAAAATCAGCCCCCGCACGGCGTTGTCGGCAAACGCAAACAGTCCGCACTGATCGCAGACCACCGCCGCGGCGACGACGCAGAAAGCCATCCCCGCCCACAGATCGAGTCGACCGAGCCGGAGCGTTTTCATGCGTGTGCGGCCCTCTCCGCCGTGATAACAGCGCGCTTCCATCGCCAGCGCCAGATCCGACGCGATCCGGAACGCACTGACGAAAAGCGGGATCAGCAGCGGGACCATGGCTTTGGCGCGTTTGAGCGCCCCGCCGGTCTCGAAATCCGCGCCGCGGGCCTTCTGCGCTTTCATGATGCGGTCGGTCTCTTCCATCAGCGTGGGGATGAACCGCAGCGCGATCGTCATCATCATCGCCAACTCGTGGACCGGGAACCGGATCAGCTTCATCGGCCGCAGCAGCCGTTCCAGCGCGTCCGTCAGATCCACGGTGTTCGTCGTCAGCGTCAGCAGGGCCGTCCCCGTAATCAGCAGCGTCAGCCGGTACGAGATCCGCAGCGCGTTGATGATCCCGGCGTCCGTGATACGGATGATCCACCAGGACAGGACCGTATTGCCCGTACTATTGAAAAACAGATTGATCACCGTCGTGAAGATGATGATGAACAGCAGCGGCTTGAGCGCGCGCATCACGGTGCCGAAACCCACGCGCGACAGAAAAATCGCCGTCAGCACAAAAGCCGTCAGCGCCGCGTATCCGATGAGACTGCCGGTCAGGAAAACCGCGACGACGTAGAGCACCGTCAGCACGATCTTGACGCGCGGATCCATCCGATGGAGGACCGACGCGCCCGGAATGTATTGTCCGAAAGTACTACGCACGGCGCTCCTCCTTTATGCGGAGGATCTCCGCGGCCAGCTCTTCGACCGTCAGCACGTCGGGGCGCACCGGAACGCCCCGGCTGATAAGCGCGGCGGCTGTCCGTGCCGCGTACGGCACGTCCAGACCGACCGCTTTTACTCTTTCCGCGTCGGAAAACACCTGCCGCGGCGACCCGTCCGCCGCGATCGTCCCGTTTTCCATCACCAGAATGCGGCTGCACAGCGCCGCCGCCTCATCCATATTATGCGTCACGATCAGCACCGTCGCGCCGTGCTTTTCATGATAACGGCGGATGATGTCGTCGATTTCTTCTTTTCCGCGCGGATCAAGGCCCGCCGCCGGCTCGTCCATAACGAGGATCTCCGGTTCCATGACCAGCACGCCGGCAATGGCTGCGCGGCGCTTCTGTCCTCCGGACAGATCGAACGGCGATTTTTCGGCATAAGTATCGTAATCCAGCGCGACCTCTTCCATCGCGGCGCGAACGCGCTTCTTCTTTTCTTCCTCGCTCAGACCGCTGTCGCGCAAACCGAAAGCGATGTCTCTGGCGACCGTTTCTTCAAACAGTTGATATTCCGGATATTGAAATACCATCCCGACGCGATGCCTCAGCTCACGCAGGCGCGACTTGTCCGTCCGCGTATCGATGCCGCAGACGACCACGCTGCCCGCCGTCGGCAAAAGCAGAGCGTTAAGGTGCTGCACGAGCGTGGATTTCCCGCAGCCCGTGTGTCCCATGAGCCCGATGATGGCCGGCTCGTGCGCCTCAAAGCTCACCCCGTCGAGCGCTTTCGCTTCAAAGGGACCGCCCTGGTCATAAATATGCGTAAGATTCTTTACAACGATCGACATATTTCCTCGATGACCTCTTCATCGGTAAAAGCGTCAGCCGGCAGCGCCAGTCCCTCGTCCGTCAGACAGTTGCGCAGGCGCACCGGATTGGGCGGGGTCAGCCCCGTACGGCGCAGCATATCGCGATCGGCGAAAACCTCCCGCGGCGTCCCCTCCGCCACCAGGCGCGCGTCTTCCATGACGAACACCCGGTCGGCCAAAGCCGCCTCTTCCATAAAATGCGTGATGAGCACGATCGTGATCCCGTCGTCGCGATTCAGCCGCCGGATCGTATCCAGCACTTCGCGCCTCCCAAGCGGATCGAGCATGGCCGTCGGCTCATCGAGAATGATGATACGGCTCTGCAGCGCCAGGATCCCCGCAATGGCGACGCGCTGTTTCTGCCCGCCGGACAAAGTATGCGGCGCATGCTTGGCGTAAGCGCTCATCCCCACGGCGGCCAGCGCTTCGTCCACGCGCCGGCGAATCTCGGCCGGCTTCACGCCGATGTTTTCCGGGCCGAACGCCACGTCGTCTTCTACGATCGCCGCCACGATCTGATTATCCGGGTTCTGAAACACCATCCCGGCCTCGGCGCGGATCTGCCACAGCTTATCCGTTTCGTCGGTTCGCATGCCCGCCACGGTCACGGTCCCCTCGTCCGGCGTCTCCAGCGCGTTCATCAGCTTGGCCAAAGACGATTTTCCGCTTCCGTTATGCCCCAGGATCGCGACGAATTCTCCTTCCCTGACCGTCAGAGAAACGTGATCGACGGCCGGGAGCGTGTCGCCTTCATAGGTAAATGTGCAGTTTTCGATGCGGATGGCGTCCATAAATTCCCCCGTTTTGGTTTTCGTCTTATTGTACCCTACATTCCCCGACTTGTCCACATAAACTTGATTTTACTCATCTCTTATGTTAAAATCAAAATATATCCTATTTCAATTCCGACACGGAGGAGAAAACATGACCCTTTCAGGAAAAACCCGCCTGTTTCTGATGATCGTCAGCGGCGCCCTCACGGCCCTCTGTTTTGCTTTTCACGACGTCTGGTTCCTGTGCTTTTTCACGCTCATCCCTTTTTTCCTCGTCATGCTGGCCGAAAGCCCCTGCACGGCGCGGCGGTTTTTTCTTCAGGTCTTCGCCTTCGCCGCCGCTTTTTATCTCGTAACGCTGCACTGGTTCTACGCTTTGACGGATTTCGTCACGCGCTCCGGCGCGTCCCCCTTTTTTGCCGTTCTCGCCATGACGGGCGCTCTGCTGGCCGCCGCGGCCCTGCTCGCGCTGGTCACGGCTCTGGTTTTTCTGCCCTTCTACTGGTTCCGGCCCTCCCGGCCGGTCGGGCAGGCGCTCTTTCTCTGTTTCCACTATGTCGCCGCTGAATGGCTCCTCTCCCTGATGGGGGATCTGGCGTTTCCCTGGGCGCGGCTGGGCAACTTCGCCGCCTTCAGCCCCTGGTTCATCCAATCGGCCTCCCTGCTGGGAACGCTGTTCGTTTCGCTGATCATCCTGGTCGTGTCTGCGGCGCTGGCGCTGTTCGTACGCCGTCTGGCCGCGGTGCGCGCCTTTGACCGCTTCGCCGCCGGCTGTCTCGTCGCGGCGCTGGCCGTCTTCGGCGGCAACTCCCTCTACGGCGCGATCCGCCTTTCCCGTCCGACCGCCGTCAAAAACACCGCCGAAGTCCTGCTTGTACAGGGCAACATCATCAAAAACAGCAAATGGAACCTCCCGATCGAGGAAACGCTGGCGATCTATTTTGACCTGACGGAAGCCGGCATGACGGATCAGACCAGACTCGTCGTCTGGCCGGAATCGGCTGTCAGCGTCGACCTCTCCCGCTATCCGGAAGTGCTGGCCGTATTAAAAAACTTCGCCGTCGCACGCAACGTCACGTTCGCCTTCGGCACGCTGGACGGGGAAGCCGACATCGCCCGACCCTACAACGTCCTGCTGACCGTTACCCCCGACGGCGCCGTTTCCGAGCCCTACTATAAGCGTCTCCTGGTCCCGTTCGGAGAATTCATTCCCTTTGAAAGCGTCCTCCGCTTCATCGCCGACGTCTTCGCCTCCAGGGACGTCATCCTTTCCGATA
Organism: Eubacteriales bacterium; assembly: GCA_018385275.1. Lineage (GTDB taxonomy): Bacteria > Bacillota > Clostridia > Christensenellales > MB2-83 > MB2-83. The sequence goes on from JAHAZM010000027.1 coordinate 6,351, forward strand.
CCGCCCGGGGGACCGAGCCCCGCGTCTTCGACAGTCCGGTCGGCCGC
>JAHAZM010000034.1 GCA_018385275.1 Eubacteriales bacterium
ATCTATAAGAAAGGAAAAAAACGATTTGAAAAGGATCCTGGCCGTCACGCTCATCCTTCTTTTCGCGGTCTGTCTCCCCTCCTGCCAGCCGACCGACGAGGATGCCGCCGCCGTCAACGCGCTGACCGATACGTTCTTCTCCGCCTGGCGCGCCGCCGACTATGACGGCATGTACGCCTGTCTTTCCCGGAGCACGAAACAAAATTTCACCAAAGAAGAATTCGCCTCCGTCTACGCCGACACGGCCGCGGCGCTGGGTTTCCAGCTCGTCACCATCCTGCCTGGAAGCACGACGCGCGTTTCAGAGGCGCAGTACGCCTGCTCGTTTTCCGTTTCTTATCTGACCCAGAACGCGGGGCTGCTCGACTACGACATGACCGCCGACGTCTATTTTTCCAGCCGGGGCTGGGAGCTCGAGTGGAACCCGGGCCTGGTGCTGCCGGGACTGCAGAAAGGCGACACGATCCGCTACGTCATCCTGAAAGCCAAACGGGGCGAGATCTTTGACAGCGAAGGACGACTGCTGGCCGCCAACGGCTACGCCGATACCGTGGTGCTCAATCTGCTGACCTGTCAGGACACCGGCGCGGCGGCCGCGGCGCTGGCTCCGCTGCTGGGCGTGGAGGAAAAAGCCCTCCTCGACAAGATCGACAAAGCCGTCGAGCGGAACGAACAGGTCGCTCTGCTGGCGGATTATCTGCCCGGCACCCTGTCCGAAACTCTGCGCGACTCTCTGACCGCTTTCGACGACGTCTACGTCGACAGTTCCCTCTTCACACCGATCCGCTACTATCCCTACGGGCAGTACGCCTCTCATCTGATCGGCTACGTCGGCGCCATCACCGCCGAAGAACTCAAAACCGAGACCTACGCCGGTTACAAAGGCACCGAGCTGGTCGGCAAGACCGGTCTCGAGGCCTCTTACGAGCGCATTCTCCACGGGGTCGACGGCGAACGTCTTGCCGTCTATTCCGCCGCCGGCAAACGGCGCTTCGATCTGCGCTGCATCCCCGCCGTCGACGGCCGGGACGTCAAGCTCACCATCGACATCTCCTACCAGGCCTCCGTCGAACAGACTATCCTGAAGTATATTCACGAAAACCAGACCGCCGCGGCCGTCGCGCTCGATCCGACGACCGGAAAACTGCTCGCCGCGGCCAGTTATCCCAGTTATAACAACAACGCTTTTTCCTCCGGCATCAGCAAGAGCGAGTGGGCTTATTATCAGGATGAGAAGAACCTGTATCCCCTGCTCAACCGCGTGACACGCGGCCAGTACGCGCCCGGCTCGACGATGAAACCCTTCGTCGCCTCCTGGGCGCTGGACGCTGGCGTCCTGACGACGTCCGACGTCTTCCCCTACTCGATCACCTCCGACGGCTACTGGAATCCCGTCTCCATGTATCCGAAATGGGCTTATCACCGCATCAAGCGCCACACCTCGGGAAGCGGTCCGCTCAATATGTTCCGCGGGCTCGTGCATTCCGACAATATCTACTTTGCGTGGGCGGCGCTGAAACTGGGCGGCGAGGCCTTCACCGAGCGCGCCGTGCAGCTCGGCTTCACGACGGCCATTGATTTTGAAACGGCGGTTCTGCCGCCGCAGATCTCCGGCGCACGCGACGTCCGCACCGATCTGGGCCTGCTGGCCGACAGCGGCTACGGACAGGGCGAAATGCTGGTCACGCCCCTGCAGATGGCCTGTTTCTACGGCGCGCTGGCCAACAACGGCACGATCATGACGCCTTACGTCGTCGAATCCGTCAACACGGACGAAAACGGCGCCCTTTCTCCCGTTTCCGTTACCGAGCCGACCGTCTGGCGCGCCGACGTGCTCAGCGCGTCATCGCTGTCCCAGGTCCTGCCCCTCATGGTCGAAGTCGTCAATCAGGGCACCGGCTACAACGCCCGCATTTCCGGCGTCAGCGTCGCCGGAAAAACCGGAACGGCGCAGGTCGGCGACCGCGAGCACACCTGGATGATCTGCTTCGTCAACGACGATACCGCCGATCTTCTGGTCTGCGTCATGGTCGATTCCCCCGCCGACGCTGCCAGCGACCGCGTGCTGATGGCCCGCTCCATCATGAAAATCTATTTGGATTCCATAAAGGAGGAAAGCGCATCATGAACCGAGACGAAGTGATTCGCCGTATGAAAGAACTGGGGCTGACCGCCTGCGTCTTTCTCGACGACGCCGACGCCATCCGCGTCTATCCCGAGTTTCGCGTGCTGTGCGAGAAAAACACCTGCCGCGCTTACGACACCAACTGGGCCGGCCCGCCCGCCTGCGGCACGATCGAAGAGTGCGAAGCTCGTATTCGCCAGTATAAGCGCTCGATTTTTCTTCAATATGTACATACGCTCATAGATTCATATGATTTCGAAGGCATGGCCGAAAGCGCCCGCCTTTTCCGGGACATGATGAGCGCGGCCAAGAGCGCTTTCCGGGAGCTGTACGACGGAGACTTTCTGATCCTCGGCGCGGGCTGCTGCCGTTATTGTGAAAAATGCACCTATCCCGACGCGCCCTGCCGCCATCCGGACAAAGCCATCTCCTCCGTGGAATCCTACGGCCTCAACGTGACCGACCTGACGAAAATGGCCGGCGCCGATTACGCCTGGAGCAGCGGAAAGATGTACAACGTCGGCATGATCTTTTACGACAGGAGATGACCCCTCTTTGTTCCATATCGCGCTCATCGAGCCGGAGATTCCGCAGAATACCGGCAATATTGCCCGTCTCTGCTCCGTCACAGGCACGCATCTGCATTTGGTCAAACCCCTCGGTTTTGAGCTCTCCAGCGCCCGTCTCAAGCGCGCCGGTCTGGACTACTGGGACGAGTTGGCCGTGACCGTATATGAAAACCTGGCCGAGTTCCTCGAGCGCAACCGCGGCGCGGTCATGTTTTTCGCCTCCAGCAAAGCCGCGCAGGCGCATACCGACGTGACGTATCCCGACGGCGCCTTTCTCGTTTTCGGAAAAGAGACCCACGGACTGCCCGAAAGCCTGCTGGCGGCCCATTACGACCGGGCGGTGCGCATCCCCATGCGTCCTTCCTCCCGCTGTCTGAATCTCTCCAGCAGCGCCGCCGTCATCCTGTACGAGGCGCTGCGGCAAACGCACTATCAAGGCCTGACCGCTCACGGCGAACTGACCGGACGCGGGGATTAAGGAGGAAACCGGATTGCTTACCATCATCGGACTTGGTTACGGGGGCGAAGGCGGCCTGACGCTCGGCGCCCTGACGAAATTAAAAACGGGGGACGTTGTCTTCCTGCGCACGGGCGAATGCTCCGTCGCCGGTTTTTTGGCGGAAATGGGCGTTCGTTTCCGCACCATGGACGATCTGTACGAGTCGGCCGAGGATTTTGACCGTCTCAATCAGGCCATCGCTGAGCGCGTTCTTCAGAAAACGGACGGCGACGTGGTCTACGCCGTTCCCGGCGCGGGCAACGCCTCCGACAGCTCCGTGGCGGCTCTGATGACCGCCGCCGAAAACGCCGGCCTCCCCGTTGAAAGCATCAGCGGGATCTCCTACGCCGACGCGGCGCTGGCCGCCGCCCGGCTGAACGAAGCGAAAAATTGCCGTATTCTCAGCTGTTCCGACGCGGCGCAGGTATATTTAGACAGCAGATCGGTCAATATTATAACCGAGATCCATTCGCGCGCCGCCGCCTCCGAGCTCAAGCTCCGCCTCATGGAGATCCTGTCCGACGAAGCCGAGATCGTCTTTCTCTCCGCTTCGGACGGCGAAACGCTGACTGCGCGCCGCATCCGTCTCTACGAGCTGGATCAGCAGGAGCGCTACGATCATCTGACCGGCGTCGTCACGCTGCCGATTAAAGAACTGACCGCTCTGGAGCACTTCGATTTTCTGCATCTGGTCGATCTGATGGATCTGCTTCGCGCGCCGGGCGGCTGCCCGTGGGACCGGGAGCAGACGCACGACAGCATCAAGCAATGTCTCATCGAGGAAGCCTACGAATCCGTCGAAGCCATCGAGGACGACGACCCGGGCAAACTGGCCGACGAGCTGGGCGACGTGCTGCTGCAGGTGGTTTTTCACAGCGCCATCGCCGCCGACCGCGGCGAATTTACCTGGCGCGACGTGACCGAGGCTGTCTGCCGGAAAATGATCCTCCGTCACACGCATATTTTCGGCAGCGACAAAGCGCAGACCGCCGACGACGTACGCCGCAACTGGGAAAAAGTCAAGAACGAGAACGCTCACGAAACCGTTGCGCAGGCCATGGAACGGACGCGCAAAGGCCTTCCCTCTCTGATGGGCGCGACCAAGGTCCAGAACAAAGCCGCGCTGGTGGGCTTTGATTTTGCCGACGCGGCGGATGCTTTTCTGCGCATTCGCGAAGAAAGCGACGAAACGGCCGCGGTCCTGCGCAGCGGAGACGCCGCGGCGCTGGCCGACGAACTGGGCGATCTTCTCTTCAGCGTCGTCAACGTGGCGCGTCTCTCCGGCGTACAGGCCGAGATCGCCCTGCAGAAAGCGACGGACAAGTTTATTCGCCGTTTCCGCTATATCGAAGACCACGTCACCGGCTCGGGCAAGCGTTGGGAAGACTTCACGCCCGCCGAACTCGACGTCCTTTGGCAGGAGGCCAAAAAAGCTTGATCCCCCGATTGTGACCGAAAAATAAGACAAATTATCGTTTTTCGCCCTTGATATGCTTAAAAAAATTAAAATTTCGTAAGATTTTTGAGATTTTTTGCAAAAATAGTCTTGCAACTTGACGAGAAATATAGTAAAATAAAGGTATCAACGATAGGAGGAAATACGTATGAACAAAACAGAACTCATCAACGCCGTCGCGGAAGCGAACGGGATTACCAAGAAAGATACCGCCAAGATTGTGGAGAGCCTGTTCGACGCCGTCGCCGCTTCCCTGAAGAACGGCGAAAAAGTGCAGATCATGGGGTTTGGTACGTTTGAAGTCCGTAAACGCGCCGCCCGCACCGGTGTCAACCTGAGAACCAAAAAGCCGATCAAGATCGCCGCAAGCAAAGCCGTTGCTTTCAAAGCCGGCAAAGCTCTGAAGGATAAAGTAAAATAAGCCGATCACGGAAAAACCCGGCGCTCTCTCGCGCCGGGTTTTCTTTTCCTTCACGCGTCCGTCGGACTCGTTTTTCTCCCGCCGTCTCTCCGCGAGTCCCCCTCTCAACGGAAAAACCCCTCCGGTCACTCGACCGGAGGGGTTCTTTTTTCCCGTTTATTTCGCTCTTACGCCCGCGGCGGCTTTGACGGCCGCGACGGCCGCTTCATCCCACAAGTAATTGTTCTCAAACTGGTAATGTATCTGTCCCTCTTTGAGCGGCTCCAGCATTTCCAGATCGCGCTCCACCGCCGTGTCGGGACTGGTGTAGTTGTCGTGGATATAGTTGTAGTCTCCCTTGTAGATCCAGTTGCGGTGCGCGTGATCGATCACGTTGTTCGTCACGGTAAAGCCCGCGCTGCCGTTGTCGAGGTAGATCGCGCCGTAGTCGTTATTGACTTTGCCGACGTAGTTGTCCGAAATCACGCTCAGGTCGTTGCGGCCCAGCGTATAAATGCCGCCGCCGTCGAACAGCACGTTCATGATGTTCTCGATATAATTGTGCGTGATGCTGTTGTGGCAGAACAAGAACACGCCCTCGCTGTCACGGTAATACATCGTACCAAGCTCCTGCTTGTTGTACCCCCAGCCCCAGCCGAACGAGATCCCCGTGTACGGCATGTTAATGATGGTGTTGTACGATACGTCCGTATAGCGCACGTATCCCACCGCGATACCGCAGCCGCCGGAATATACGCTCGCGCAGTTGTCGATATAGTTATCCGTGATATTGTTGTTCTCCGTCAGCATCCAGCTCTTTTTGTCAAAGTTCGTGCCCTTCCGGTTGATCGCGTTGTGGTCGGTATCGTGGAATCCGCCCAGCATCACGCCCGTTCCGGCACAGTCGATAAAGCGGTTATACGTGACGGCGCAGTTCTTCGCGCCGACCTCCAGATGCAGTCCCGCGTTGCCGAGATTGGTAAACAGGTCGCCGTTGAAGATCACGTTGGTTACGCAGTTGCCGTAGATCGCCGCCGACGGCGTCAGGCAGTTCTTGTTCTCCCAGGTCGTACTGGCGTTGACGCCGCGCGCCTTGTAGAAATTCGCCTGGATCGTCAGCAGACCGAAATCGCTGCTGGCCTGCAGCCACGTCGTATGGCTGAAGGTCAGTCCGTCGAAAACGATCCCGGATACGAACGCCGTCTCTTCGCCTTCAAAAAGCATCAGATGCTCGAGCCGGCCCAGAACGGTCTTGGCCGTGCTCAGATCTTCTCCCTCGCGCGGGATATAGTAGATCGTGCCGGTCCCGCTGTTGAGATACCACTCGCCGGCCTCGTCCAGGAATTCATAGGCGTTCTCCAGCCGCACGACCTGATCGGTGTTAAAAGCCACGCCGCCGTGACTGGCCGTCTGCACATAGCTCTTCCAGCCCGGCTGCTTCATGACGAGCTTGGCGCTCCCGTCCTCAAAGCTCACGGACTCGGCGTCGATACGCGGCAGATTCCACATATTCTGCATGACGACCTCCAGATCCTGCGGACGGGCCAGCCCCTCCGGAATGCCGTTCATGAAATACAGCGCGGTCTCGTCAAAAGCCACGCACCTGAACGTCTCCGAGTGAGCGCGGTCGGCGCGCACGCCGTTGACGAAAAAGTCGCGGCTCTCGATTCCCTCCGCCGGCGCGGACCAGATGTTCTTCTCGCTGTCGGCCAGCGTCCAGCCTGTCACGGTTTTCCCGCCGGAAATCACGGCCTTCTCGCCCTGATAGGACGTATATACGGTGGTCTTGCCCTCCGCGCTGTCCGCGGCGGTGAAAACCAGCGCCTCGCTCAGCTCATAGGTGCCGCCGCGCAGGTACACGATGACCTCTCTCTCCGCTTCGGCCAGTCTGGCGCGCGCCAGCTCCTGCGCTTTGACCAGACTCTTGACCGGCGCGGCCAGGGTGCCGGCCGCGCTGTCGTCGCCGTTGACCGCGTCGACGAATACGTTGCTCGCCTCGTCCTTGACTTCATACGAGGACGTTTTCTCCGGTTCCGGCGTGGGCTCGGGCGTCGGCTCCGGGGTCGGTTCCGCCGTCGGCGCGGGCGTCGGTGTCGGCGTCGGCGTGCCGGCGCAGGCCGTCAGACAGCCGATCAGCAGGCTTGCCCCGATCAGAATCGCAATCAGTTTCTTTACACGCATGATTCAGCTTCTCCTTCAACAATTTCTTTCTTTATTATATCTAATTCAATTAAAGAATTCAAGTTCTTTCTTCTTCATCTTACCGAAAAAAACATTAAGTTTTCGACATATTCCGGTCCGCCCCGTCATAGAATGTGCCGAGGTGAGAGAAATGCTCGTAAGAGCCAGTGCTCTGAAACGCAAGGAAGTCATCAACGTCTGCGACGGCCGGAGACTGGGCGTCATTTCCGATCTCGAACTGATCCTGCCGGAAGGCCGCATCCAGGCCGTCGTCGTCCCGGGGCCCGGGTCGCTGGGCGGGCTGTTCCGCCCCTGCCAGCCCATCGTGGTCCCGTGGTGCAATATCCGCAAGATCGGCGACGACGTCATCATCGTGGACGCGCCCCGCAATTACTGTAAACAGTTAGAGCAAAATTAACTCTTGAAGTTATCGCCGGATAATGCTATAATAAGAATAATCTTCTCAAAGGAGAACCGTTATGAGATGCATGTATTGCGGACATACCGAGAGTAAAGTCATCGATTCGCGCCCCACGGAGGACGGCACCTCGATCCGCCGCCGCCGCGAATGCATGGGCTGCGGCCGGCGTTTCACCACCTATGAGCACATCGAAACGACCCCCGTTCTCGTCATCAAAAAGGACGGAAGCCGCCAGATCTTCAATCCCGACAAGATCCGCAACGGCATCATCAAATCCTGCGAGAAGCGCCCCGTTTCCATGGAAGACATCGACCGCATCGTGGCCGACATCGAGAAGCAGATCAACAACCGTCTCGAGCCCGAGGTCTCCAGTCAGGAGATCGGCGAAACGGTCATGAACGAGCTCAAGAGCCTCGACGAGGTCGCGTACGTACGGTTCGCCTCGGTCTACCGCCATTTCAAGGACATCAACACCTTCATGGACGAACTGCAGTCCCTTCTGAACGAACAATGAGTCAATACTGTGAAAAAAACGGGGTGCGGCTTCTCAGCGTCGCGCCTCGTCTGTTTTCTCCGGAGGCGGAGGCCTGGTTCACGACCCGCGTCGGCGGCGTCAGCACGGGCGCTTTTTCTTCGCTGAACCTTTCGACGCGCCATGACGACGCGCCGGAGAACGTGGAAAAAAACTTTCTCCTCGCCTGTGAAGCCATGGGCCTCGACAGCCGGGATCTGATCTTCGCTCAGCAGAAACACACCGCCGAATGCGCCCTCGTGACTGCGCGCGACGTCCATCGCGGCCGTTTCATCGCCGGAGCCGTTCCCGGCGTCGACGCGCTCATCACCTCTGAGATCGGTCCTGTGTTGACGGTACGCACCGCCGACTGCGTGCCCGTTTTCTTATCGGATCGGCGGCACGGCGCGATCGCCGCGATCCACTCGGGGTGGCGCGGCACGCTCCATGCCATCACTCTGCGCACGCTGGAACGGATGCGCAGCGAATTCGGCACGGAGGGAATCGACGTCTGTGCCGCCGTCGGTCCCTGCATCTGTGCCGACTGCTTCGAGGTCGATCCGCCGGTGGCGGACGAGTTTATCGCCGCGTACGGCATGAAACGCCTCGTCCGCACCGGTCCCAAATACCACATTGATCTGGCGGGACACGTGCTGGATCAACTGACCGGGTTCGGCGTCCCGGAAACTCAGATCGAAGCCGAGCGCATCTGCACGGCGCACCATACCGATCTGTATTTCTCTCACCGCGCCGAGCACGGTTATACCGGCGGGATGTGCGGCTTTATCCGGCGTCTTCGCTGATCTTTCTTTCCGCCCCTCGGGGCGGTTTTTTATTTGCAGTATTTTCCTTTGCTTTCTGGCGAAAAAAGATGTATACTGTAGAAAAACAGACATCCGGAGCACCCCGCATGAAAACTTTCCTGAGGATTTTCGCCATCATTTTGATCCTGGCAACCGTCGGAGGTATTATCTTTCTCTTGCTTCCGCAGGATCAAACTCCGACTCCTACCACCATATATTCATATGTGAACACTCCTGCATCCGTTACGACGCCGACTCTTGCCCCGACTGACCGTCCCGTTTCCTCTCCGACGGCGAGTCCCGACGTTTCCGCCCCTCCGACGGAAACCGCGACGGCAAGCTCCACGGCCGTTTCCACGCCGGAGCCCACACCTGTTCCCTCGCCCACGCCGGAGCCTTCTTACGCCGCCGCGCTGAAAGCCGGCACCGGCCTGCTGAATATCCGCACCCGGCCCGACAGCGCCGCTCCCGTCGTCGGTCAGATCCGCCAGGAGGAGGCTTTTACCGTAATCTCCCGCGCGGACGGAAAATGGTTTCTGATCTGCTGCGGCAATTGCGTCGGTTACGCCAGCGGCGACTATATCGAACTCGGTCCGGCCGCGACCTATACCGGCTCCACGGCCGTTTCGACTCCCACCCCGACGCCGACTCCATCCCCGACTCCCACGCCCACACCCAAACCGACTCCCACCCCGACGCCTGCTCCGACGTCCACCGCGCCGGCGGGCCAAAAGGCCACCGTCAGCTACAGCGTCGGCAGCCTGGCGCTTCGCAGCGGACGCAGTTCTTCCTCGTCCCTTATCACCTACATCCCCTCCGGCGAACAGGTGATCGTCACGGACAAATCCCAGACCTGGTACGCCGTATGGTATAACGGCCGCAGCGGCTATGTCTACGGGCCTTATCTGTTCTTCGGCGAGGTCGGTCCGAATGAAAACGGCTTCTACGCCGGCCTGAACGGCTACATCTGGCCGACCGATTCCCGGCGCATCACCTCGAACTTCGGCACCCGTGACGGCAAGCTCCACGGAGGCGTCGACGTCGGCGCCGTCAAACGCGGCGTCGCAGGGGACAAGATCTACGCCTCCAAAGCCGGCAAGGTCGTCGTTTCCTTCTTCGGCACGTCCGGAAGCGGCTACGGCGGCTACGGCAACGTCGTCGTCGTGGAGCACAGCGACGGGAACCGCACGCTCTACGCCCATATGTCCAAACGCCTCGTCAGCGTCGGAGATCAGGTCGAACAGGGCGCTGTTCTCGGACTGATGGGCACGACGGGCAACTCCGACGGCGTGCATCTGCATTTTGAAATCCGCATCGGCGGCAGCGCCTCGAACCGGATCGACCCGCTGACCTATTTCCCCGGGATCGGCTGACTTTCCCCTCCCGCCGGACCTTGTCAAAAAAAGAGCCTGTCGCACAGACAGGCTCTTTCGTTTTATTCTTTTACGGCTTTTTGCCGCCGTTTTTCTCCATGCAGATGGTTTGATCGGCGCAATCGTCGTTGCCGAGAATCCCCATGGCTTTCATACTCGTATATTTCCCGTCCGCAACGATAAAATGATCGATCACGCGGATCCCGACGCTTTCCAGCGCTCGTTTGATGGCCACGGTGCTTTCGACGTCATCCCGCGACGGACGCAGATTGCCGCTCGGATGATTATGCGCCACGATCACGTAATAAGCGCTGGCCGCCAGCGCCGCGCTGACGATCTCCCTCAGATAAATCGGCACCCGGTCGATCGTGCCGCTCTGCACTTCCTTGACGTCGATGAGCTGCCAATGCACGTCCATGCTGAACAGATACAGCACCTCGATGCGCTTCCCGGACAAATAAGCCGTCACGACCTCGCCGGCTTTAGCGGTATTGGACATATCCTTGAGCGTCCGCACCCGATCGATCATATAGCGCCTGAACAGTTGTTCCTCAAGCCTGAGCAGCGTCGCGGCATGCGGTCCGATGCCCGGCACCGCCTGAAGCTGAGAAATATCCGCCTGCAGCACTTTTTCCACCGAACCGAATCGGTCCAGCAAAGCGTGCGCCAGCGGATTGGTATCTTTGAACGGGATCCCGAAATACAGCAGCAGTTCCAACACTTCGACGTCGGTAAAGGCATCTAATCCGACTCTGCGGAACTTCTCCAGTTGTCTCTCCCTATGACCGGCATGGATGTTTTTGTCCATCTCATTTCCTCACAAAAGCTTTTTCATCAAATAAACGGCAAGCCCGGCCGCCGTTTCGTGCGGGAACATCGTCCCCGCCGTCAGCACAGCCGCTCTGGCGTCCGGCAGTCCTTTTTTCTCCAAAGTCGCGGCGACAGATCCCGCCACGCCGATATCGCCGAGCAGACGCGCGATCCGATTAAGCTGCGCAGCCGTCATCTTTTTGCCTGTTTCGACACGGATCTGCGTCATCAATTCGTCGTATTTCTCCGTCAGAAGCGTCTGCGTTTTCTCCGCGGTATAGACCCGCGTCGGATCCAGCTTCATCATTTCCGCCGCCATATCACAGGCGGCGCGCAGCAGTTCGCCCAAACTGCGATCAGCCGCTCCCCGGCGCCGCAATTCCCGATAAAGCCCCGAGATCGCCCACTGCCCGGGCGTCGTCGCCGGCCCGAGATCACGGATCAGCTCTTCGATTTCCGCCCGATGCGCTTCGGCAAAAGAAGCGAAGCTGCCCTTCTCAAACGAGTATTTCCAGCCCTCCGCCTTTCCGAAAACGCGCATCGCTTCCTGGTATCCCAGCGCGATATTGGTCTGCGCCACCGATTTATTGAAAATCAGATGATGTCCCAGATCCCATTTGGGCTCGATCCGGATCACGCGCGCCGCCGACGCGTCGTAGCCCCTGTACAGGCCGACCGCTTTGAGATTGACCGCCACCACCTCGTCGGCGCCGGCCGAGATCGCCAGCTCCACCGGCATGGTATCGTAATAACCCCCGTCTATGTAGCGCTTCCCGTCGATCTCTACCGGTTCCATGAACGGATAGAACGCCGCGCTTGCCAACAGATAGTCGCACAGTCGCCCATCGGGGATATCGGGCAGAAACAGGCGGTACGGCTTCCGGTCGTCCAGGCCCACCGTGATCACGCCCACTTCCACGCCGGAAGCGCGCACGCGTTCTTCGTCAATGCACCGCTCCAGAATGCTTCTCAAACCGTCGCACTTGATGCCGTTGGCGCCGGTCGCGGCCGCCTCCTGAATAAGCCGGACCGTACTGCCGAGGCCGATCCGTTCATCGAGGCTCTTATCTTCCACGTCCAGCACCTGCGAGGTCGTGATATTTTCCCAGACCTGCGTAGCCGTCTCCGGATCGTCCATGGCGACGATGCCGGCGTTGAGCGCCCCGACGGAAACTCCCGTCACGACGTCAAACCGCCATCCTAATTCGCGCAGCGCCTTCCACACGCCGATCTCAAACGATCCGCGCGCGCCGCCGCCCGCCAATGCCAAAGCTTTTTTCATCGGATCCCCTGCGCCTCCAGCGCCGCTCTCGCCGTCTCCGGACTGTCCTGTCCCGTCCGGTTTTTCACCGGTGAAAACTCTTTTCTGTCCACGCGCATCACCGTCATGTCCCGACAGTACGCGAACGCGTCGAAAACAAAGGTCTCATATTTATACGCGTTTTCCTTTTCCGGCACGACGACAGCGCCCGTTTCGTCCACGTACGGCATCTTTTTAAAAGCCGTATGGTAAGGCAGTCCCGTCTCCGAGATGCGCTTGAGCACGTCAAGCGGGAAAACATGTGCGATAATATTCGCGTCGTTATAAACCAGTTCGCCGTCGTCCCCGCGCAGATACCGCAGTTCGTCCGGCAGCTCGCTGTATTCGATCACGCCGGGTTTCCCGTCCATCAGACAAAAAACGCCGGCCTTTTCTTCCGGGCTTCGTTTGGCCACGGATTTGGAAACGATCTCGCTGCCGCTGCGCTTCGCCAATCCCAGCAACACCGGATCGGCCATGCGCACCGCGGCGTTATCCACGCCGCAGATGAATACGTACTTCACGCCGCGCGTTTCCATATCCTCGTAAACGCCCTGCTCCGCCGCCGCCCGGAAAACCCCGCCGTTTCCGTCCGGTCCGGTGCAGAGCGTGCCCTTGTCGCTCAGAAACGGCTCTCCGTCGGTGTTGAGGAGAGGCAGGGTGCCCTGCCGGAAAAAGCGGATATTTTCTTTTCCGTAGCCGAAATAACCGTGTTTTTCAAAAAACGCGACGGTCGCGGCATGATTCTCTTCCCCGGTCATGATATACCAGGGAATGATCGTCCCGCCGCCGGCAGCGCGCAGGCTGTCGCATTGGAGTTCAAAAAGACTGCGGTGAGAGGGCAGCCCGATGTCATAGGTGCCCTTCGGCCCCTTGTGACCGAGCCGGGTGCCCTGCCCGCCCGCCATCGTAACGGCCGCGGCTTCCCCGCCGCGGATAAGGTTTTGCCCGAGCTCAAAGAGCTCGGGGGCCTTTCTTACACTCGTAACGGGACTGACCTTGCGCTCCGAAGCGTTTTTTGACGCGTCGAAACTCTTCGTTGATTCAAAGAGTCTTTTCATCAGCGGATAATCGATACGGGATACGCTTTGCCTGAGCGAAGCGCGAGTCTCCGCGTCGAGTTCATCCTGAAATCGGAGCAGATCCATCTTTTACACCTTTTCTTTGCTTTCTTTCAGCAAGTCGCGGATTTCCGTAAGCAGAACTTCTTCCTTGCTGGGTTCCGGTTCGGGTTCCGGTTCGGGTTCCGGCGCCGGAGCGGCCGCTTCTTCCTTCTTCTTCTTTCTCTTGCTGACGCCTTCTCTCATGTTGTTGATCAGCTTGACCATCAGGAACAGGCACAGCGCGATGATCAGGAAATCAATGACCGTCTGAATAAACGCACCGTAGTTCCAGGTAATCGCCGCGTTCACGACTTCTCCGTCTACGATCTCTTCCGGTCTGAGAATGACTTTCAGTTCCGAGAAATTGGTCTTTCCAAGAGCAAGGGCAATGAGCGGTGTGAAAATATCAGCGACAAAGGACGAAACGATCTTTCCGAAAGCGGTACCGATGATCACGCCGACGGCCATGTCGACGACATTGCCGCGCATTACGAATTTCTTGAATTCCTCACCCAACTTCATAGTTTATTCCCCCCCTTTCATTGATTTCTATACGTAACGGAAAAATGAACTTTTCCCTTTTCTTCGGCATGGAAGCAGAAGCGCGTAACGCCCCTGTCCTCGATGCCGAGACGTATCGGTTTCTGATCGCACACGACCCGCCGGATATTGGCAAGCGTGCGCAGCGCGACGGTATAGTGCCCCGCCGCCGGCGCGTTGATTTCGAACGAGACGATCCGTCCGCCGTCGACCTTGACGCAGCTGAGCGTCCCCGCCTCCGTTTCCACGCAGGCAAACGGCGCTCCGATCGCTTCGGCGCAGGCGAATCTGCGCACCGCCCGGCCGTCCATCTCATAGTCTCCCACGTTTTTGCGGCACAGATAAGCGTCGTCGCCGACGGCCAGCGCCGTGTTGTTTTTCAGGAAATTGAAATTGGACAATCCGCTGTCGCCCGTAGCCGGATGGAAGCCGAAGAGCGGGCTTTCCGGTTCGCAGCAATAGCTCATCGAGCAGAAGCCCTCGGCGTCGATCTTGGCCGGCGCGCCCAGCAATCCGCCGTACACGATTTCAAGCAGCGCTTTGTTATATTTTACATTACCCTTGATTATTTCGTCAAGCAGTCCGCCGGCGTTTCCGGGCGAAGTATAATGGTGGCAGTTCATCGCAAAGTCCGTCTCCGCGTCCCACCAGCGATACTCGGAACCGTTCCACCACCAGACGCTCTGGAAACCCTTGACCGTGCGCATCACGTTCTCCAGCTCCCGGATCACGTCCGTGCGTCCCGCATGCTCGGCAATGCGGATGATCGACTCGTATCCCGTGTTGTCGTAAGCGCACTCCGCCGCGTACGGCACGCCCTTGAACAGAATGTCGATCATGCGCTCGTATTCGCGCTCCAGCTCAAAGTAGACCGACAGATCCAGCGCCGGGGGTTTCCCGACGGCGTGAGATTCGCGCTTGAGCGCCTCCAGGCACTCGGGAATGACCTGCTCGTTCATATTGCCCACGGTCACGTCCATAGCGCGGCTGACGCGGAACATACACCGAAGCGTTTCACAGGTCTGCGTAAGATAAAAGCCCGGCTCCTTCCTTGTCAGACCATAGGTCACGGCGAGTCTGTACATATTGAGCCAGAAATTGGCCAGATGGATGTAGTTATAGGAGCGGAACGTATACCCGCCCTTGAAAAACCAGCAGATCTCGTGCGTGTCCGGATCCTGCAGGTAGCGGAACAAATATCCGTCGATATAATCGTCCAGCGCGGCGATCTCCTCGGCGGATGGATCGAGCAGGTTTTTCAGCGAAACGAACTCGATCTCACACAGTCCGCCCTCATACGAGCCGGTACCCCAAAGCGAGCCTTCGCGCACGCACAGCGGCGGCTGATGTCCGCCGAACGGCTTCCGGCAGTACGGCACGATCGCCCCGTCGAGCAGATCTCCCTCCGCGTGATAGACCTGTTTATTCATGACAAAGGCCGCCCGATCCCGGATCAGCTTCCCGATCCGGTCGATGACGAGCACCTTGGCCAGGCAGACAAATCCCATTCCGTTCGTGAAACGCAGCGTTTTTTCGCCCAACTCCTCAAACGTGAACGTGAAGCTCTCTCCCGTGACGCCGTCGCAGACGACGGGCGTTTCCGACGCGGCCGTGATGATCAGCGGCTCGTCCTTCTCGACGATATACGCCGGCGCCGCGTGCAGCACGATCCGGCCGCTCTGCACCAGATACCGCTCAAACTCCGTCCGGTCCGCCGCCAGTCCGATCTCCAGCGTGAAAACCGTCTTTTCCCCCGGTGCGAGCGCGCGTTCCGTCGGCTCGACGCCAGTAAGAGACGCCGGCAGCTGACGATCGCGCAGGTATCCGCCCGCACAGAAAAACACGCTCTGCGTCCCGTAGAACGAGTGATTGCAGATCCCGGGCCGCGACCGTTTCAACGTGACGGGCGTATGACAGACGTGCTCGAAGCGCGTGCCGTTCTCGGGAATGATATACAGCAGCGGTCCCATCCCGCTGAGACGCTCGATGACCTCCCAGCCGTTTTCGCCGCACGGGAAAACGTGCTCGAGCGTATGCGTGTCAAAGAGCTCCCGCTGGTTGAAATGAAATTCCGTATAGTTATTGTTGCTGACACTGTCGAAAGACGCGCGTCTCACCGTGAAACCGGTCTCGCCTTCGTTCGTCAGCGTATAACTCAGGCGGATCTTGTCGCGCAAAGGCACGACGCGCATGACGACGCGAAAGCCCTTTCCTTCCGCCTCCCAGCCGTCCTCTTCCACGCGCGACGGCACGACGTAATCGTCCCAGACCGTCCCCGCCTCGCTGCCAAGCGTCAGATACAGGCTTCCGAATCCTTTCAGATACCCGTCGGAACCCTCGTCTTCGATCATGGGGTTTTCCACCGGGGAAGCAATGAAATTCGCGCCTTCCGCCGCGTCCGTCAGATAATCCATCGCGCCTGTCTTTTTGTTGATTCCGTAAAACATCTCTTAATTCTCCTTACCGATTCGTTCGATCACTTTTTCCGCCGTGCGGATGCCGTCCACGGCCGCCGACACGATACCGCCGGCATAACCGGCTCCTTCTCCGCATGGATACAGCCCACGCAAAACCGCCGAAACGCCGTCTTCGCCGCGCAGGATCCGCACCGGACTGCTCGATCGCGTCTCCGACGCGGTCAGGACGGCCTCGCGATCCGCCCATCCGCGGAACTGCCTCTCGAAACCTCCCACCGCCGCGGCCAGCGCGTCCGTGATAGGCTTGGGAAGCGCCGCCCGGATATCTCCCGGGGTCACGCCCGGACAATAGGTAGGCAAAACTTTCCCGAAAGCGACGGTTTCCCGTCCGTCGAGGAAATCTCCCAGCGTCTGTGCCACGGCGCGGTATCCCCCGCCGCCGGCCCGGAAAGAGCGTTCCTCGATCTCTCTCTGATAGCGCATCCCGGCCAGCGCGTCGCCGGCGCCGAAATCCGCCGCGTTCACGCCCACGAGGAAACCGGCGTTGGCGTTCCTGCCGTCGCGGGCGTAAAGACTCATGCCGTTGGTGACGACGCGTCCGGCTTCGCTGGCTGCGCCCATCACTACGCCGCCCGGACACATACAGAACGTATAAACGCCCCGCCCGTCGGCCAGATGCGTGCTCAGCTTATAATCCGCCGCCGGCAGCGATCCGGCAAATCTTCCGTAGCGCAGACGGTCGACGTCGCTCTGCAGATGTTCGATCCGCACGCCCACTGAAAAAGGCTTCTGCTCCATCGCCGCGCCCCGCCGGTACAGCATCTCGAACGTGTCCCGTGCGGAATTTCCCACCGCCAGGACCAGCGCGTCGCAGGCAAGCTCCTCCCGTTCGCCGTTTTCATCGGCCAGAACGGCCGCTTTCACCGCGCCGCCGCGCGTCTCCAGATCCGTCAGCGTCGTCCGGAACCGCACCGTCACGCCCCGTTCGATCAGAGCCCGGCGCAGATTCGTCACGACCGCGCGCAGACGGTCCGTCCCGACGTGCGGCTTGGTATCGGTCAGGATCTCCTCCGGCGCGCCCGCGCCGACCAGCTCAGTCAGCACGTACCGCGCCCGCGGGTCATGCGTGCCGGTGTTGAGTTTGCCGTCGGAGAACGTCCCGGCTCCGCCCTCTCCGAATTGCACATTTGAACATACGTTCAATTGACCGGTTTGGGCAAAGATTTCTACGTCTTTTGCCCGCTCTTCCACGCATTTTCCCCGTTCGATCAGCGTGACGCGCAGCCCCGCGTCGCTCAGGATCTTCGCGGCGAAAAGCCCGCACGGGCCCGCGCCGACGACCAGGACGTGCGCCGTCGTTTTCCGCCGCGCCGGCGGTTCGTACAGCGGCTTTTCCTCCGTCACGGACGGATCGGAACGCCAGCGCGCCAAAAAAGCTTTTTCCCCGTCAAACGTATAGTTTACCGCGTACACGCAGCGGATCTCGTCGCGTTTCCGCGCGTCGACGGCTCTCGAGGCGATTTTCCCCCGATACGGCGTCCGGATGCCTCTTCGGCGCGCCTCCCGGTCGATCACGCTCCGTTCCGGCTCGTCGAGCGCGGCTTTGATATTATTGATACGGATCATGACTCTCCTCCGCGAAGAGCCCGGAAAACGCTGCGCGCCGCCCGTTCTCCGGACGCCCAGGCCCATTGGAGGTTGTATCCGCCGCAGTCTCCGTCAATATCCAGCATTTCGCCGGTCAGATAGATCCCGGCCCGGCGCGTGCTTTCCAGCGTTTCCGGATCGGCCGTGACCAGTCCGCCCGCCGTGACCTGCGCGTTCTCCCACGGCATTTTCCCGCTGACGGCGAAACGGTAATCCTTGATCGCCGACGTCAGCGCCGCCGCTTCTCCGTCGCTCAAGGACCCGCAGACCCGCCCGGCGACGATCAAACCCGCTTTTTTATACAACGCCAGAGCGATGCGGTTGTGAAACATACCCGCCAGGAATCGGCTCAGCTCCCGACCGGCCAAAGCGCCGGCTCTCTCCCTCAACGCGTCGTATACCTCGTCCCAATTCCGCTCCGGCCGGAAATCGACGCTCACGTCGTCGTGCGCTTCGCTTCTGGACAGCGCAAAAACGACCGGCCCGGACACGCCGTAATCGGTGAAGAGGATCTCTCCCTCCGCCGTCAGACCGCCGCGAGTAAGTCGGACGTCGCGCCGCAGGCCCGACAGGGACCTCAGTCCCGGATCATCCGTTTTCAGCTGCACCAGCGAGCGGAAAACCGCCGGTTCGCCGTCTCCGGCCAGCACGTAGCTCGTGCCGTCGGTGCCGAAACGGGCGCCGCCGGCCTTGCCGCCGACAGCCAGGATGACTTTGCGCGCCGGGATCCCGTTGAGGACGAACGCGCCGTCGCGTCCTTCAACGCGCGTCACGGTCGTATCGGTCAGGATCGTCACGCCCCGGTCCTCCGCCGCGAAACGCAGGACGTCCACGACCGAGGAAGCCGTATCGCTCAACGGATAGACCCGTCCGCTCTCTTCCGTCTTGAGGACGAGTCCCAGTTCCGAAAAAAAGGCTTCCGTGTCGAAGCGGGAGACGATCGCCCAACCCGCGTCGGCAAACGCGCCGTGGTAGTTTTCCCGGCTCAGACGGGCGTTGGTCACGTTGCAGCGGCCCGAGCCCGTCACCAGCACCTTGCGCAGGACGCGGTTTCCCCGCTCGAGCACGATGGTGCGCAGACCGAGCCGCGCGGCCGTGACGGCCGCGGTCAGTCCCGCGGCTCCGCCGCCGACGATCGCCAGATCATAACTGCCGTTCACCATGTACTCTCCCATCACTTTTTAAACACAAGGAATTTGCTTCCCAGATAATTGATCGCCAGCGCCACGACCGTCGAAAGGATATACGCGGCGACCCGTCCGATCGGCGGCTCCAGCCACAGCAGCGTCGCCTGCGAGGCGACGTACGCTGCCAGACACAGCGCGAAAAACTTGATCGATTCGACCAGCGGTTTGGTGTCGCCGCTCGAGAAAGTCCAGAATTTGTTGCAGATATAACTGTTCACGATACCGCAGGTATAGCCGATCGCGTAAGCCAGCGGATGGATCGCGGTGTGCACCAGGATCGAATAGACGATCGTGGTGATGAGAAAGTTCAGCACGCCGACGATATTGAATTTAAGAAACTGGATCAGCGCGGCGACCGGCTTGCTGTCGGGTTTGACCCCGAACAGCCCGAAAAACCACGTCACGACGATCTCGATCAGCCTGTTCAGTTCTTCGATCGGATTGAACCTCATCAGAATACCCAGCTGCCCAGCCATTTCATGGCGGAAACGAATTGATCGGCCACCGACACGCCGGACCACATCGGATAGAACAGCAGTCCCAGCACCGCGGCCACGACCAGCAGACAGACGACGACGCGGCGCATCTTCTTTTCTTTGTCGCTGTGCGTACCGAAGAGGTAATCCATCGCCGCCGCCGAGAACAGGATCAGGAAAGGCACCGTCGCGAAATAGTGATAAATGAACGTCGATCTCGGCACGAACACCCACGGGATGAACTGCGCGCCGATGGCGATGAGCAGGAACATGATTTTGCTGTTGAAACGACGCCGCTCGGCGGTCGAGACGTTCTCCGCCCCAGGCAGAGTCGGCCGGTCGATACAGCGGCGGTTGACGACGGCGCGCCGGAGCGCCATGCCCGTCATGACCAGTCCGCCCCACCATACCAGCGGATTGCCGAAAGCCGCGATCGTACCGCGCAGGCCCGCGTCGGACAACGGCTCCAGATAGTACCACATCGGACGCAGCATCAGCGGCCAGGTGTACCAGCGCGAGCGATACGGATGCGTGTCGCCGGTCAGTCCCGAATGATAGCTCAGCATGCTCTTCTGGTTCTCCCAGACGGTGCGCAGATACCCGTAATGCTTATTATAAGGCACAAAATACGCGTAAGACGCCACGTAGATGCAGGCCGGTACGGCCACGAACGCGATCAGGCAGAATCCGACGGTAATCAGCAGGTTCTTCCGGAAAACCGCCGTAACGTGCTGATACTGGGCGCGGTTCGGACAATCCGGGCTGCGCAGCGCTTTTTTCGCCATGAGATACTCGTCGTAGCGCTTATACATCGTATAGAAGAAGATGACGGCCAGTCCCAGTCCTGCGTAGAGACAGATCCATTTGCTGGCCGCGCCGAGACCGAAAGCCAACCCGCACAGGCCCAGCGGCACCAGCGTGCGCGACAGCTTCTGCTTGTAGAAGTTCATCGTATAGTATCGGTACATGAACAGATACATCAGGATGATGAACAGCACGCCGAACGAATCGATCGTCGCGATCCGGGTCTGCACGAAATGCATCCCGTCGAAGGTCATGAATCCCAGCGCCAGCGCCGCGATCCACGTTTTCTTGAAAAGCTGCTTGGCGAACAGATAGATCAGCGGAAGCATCAGGATACCCGCCACGTTGCCGGCAAAACGCCAGCCGAACGGATTCATACCGAAGAGTTTGATGCTCCACGCGATAAAGACCTTGCCCAGCGGCGGATGCGTCGTTTCATAGGTGGTCAGTCCGTTGGCAAACTCATAGCCGGTCCGGGCGTGATAGATCTCGTCGAAATACATCCCGTTATAGTAGCTCGGGCTCGACGGCACCGTGCTCTGCTCGTCGAAAAGGCAGACCGCGCTCTTTTCGCCCGTCGTCCGCGTCGCGGACGCCAGCGTGAACGCCCGCGGATTCTTCTCCGCGTCCACCGCCCCCAGCTCGATCAGAGAAAACCCGACGCTCTTGGTCTCCACTTTTACGTAGCGCATAGACGCGTTGACCGTGATATACTGCCAGTCGTACATACTGCCGTTGACGTAATTGACGGTTTCCTTTGTCGTCCAGTTTTCGCCGTCGTCCGACACGGAAACGGTGAATTTCCCCTCCCCGATCGAACCGACGTAGTAGAGGTACCGCACGTAAGTGCTCTCTCCCAGATCGCCCACCGCCGACTCCAGCGTGGACGGCTTCCACATCCGCTCCGGGAAATTCGTCGTGCCGAGATTGAGGAAGGAAATGACGGCGTAGAGCACCGTTACGACGGTCACGAGGATCCAGTCGGGCCGTTTCATATTGAAACGCGCCGGCCCCTCCTCGTCGGCGAGCCGCGCCGCGGGCGCTTCCTTCCACGCCCGGATCCGTTCCGGGATCCCGTCGGCGAAATCCACGACCCGTCCACGGATACAGATGTCATAAACAACGTAGCAGAAATACCCGAACCAGGCCAGATTGAACGCGGCGATGAAATTGGGCAGCACGTCGACAAGGCTGGCGTTGAAGGTCGTCATGATCCAGGTGCTGTAGAGAACCAGCCCCACGTTGACGAAAACGCCGACCGACATCAGGAAAAACACGAACAACAGCCGGCGGTCGCGGGTCGTGAGGAACGCGTACAGCGTCAGCAGCACGCCCACCACCAGATAACGCTCGTGCATTTTCGGCACCAGCATAAAGATCGCCGCCACGATAAAGGCCGCCAGCACCGCCAGATTCTCTTTCTTTTTATGCTTGAAGTTCAGCAGGAACATCGGCACCATGATGACGAGGATGGCGATGACGGAAAGCAGCCAGTACGGCATGCCCAGCGGGGTGGCGGAGACGCCGTTCCCGCCGAAAAACGCGTAGATATTGAACGCATTGAGCGTCAGATAGTTGTATTGTCCGATCGTCCCGGCGAATTTCTCAAAGATCCAGGTGGCCTTCTGCGTAAACGAGAACGTCGCAAAGTCAAAGCTGAAGAGGAAGATCACCGCGATCATGGCCGCCAGCGCGATAGCCAGATTGAGGAAGAATTTCTTGAGGAACACGCGGTGCGTTTCCGGGTCGCGGCGCGCCGTCAGATATTCGTTGACCGTGCCGAAAAACAGGATCGGCCCCATGAAGAACATCTGCGGCTTAAGCAGCATCCCCAGCGTAAAGGTCACAAAAGCGGCAAGCTGCTTCTTTTCCGCCAGGAAATACACCATCAGCACCATGGCCAGCGCCACGATCGAGTCGATCTGTCCCCAGCCCGTGGACGTGATCCACATGGCCGGATTGAGGAAATAAGCCGCCGCGCCGATCGCGCCCATCCGCTCGCCGAGTTTTTTGACGCCGACGCGATAGACGAAAAGCGTGCCCAGCACGTCGGCGATGACCGCCGGCGTCACCAGCAGGATCGCCGTACCCGTCGAATTGGTCCCGAACCCGAGCCACGATTTCAGCAGCCCGATCGGCCAGAGCAGCAGGATATACAGCGGGGGATAATCGCAGAAGGTCGAGGCGTAGAAATGCGCCGGCCCTTTCTCGAAAACCGTCGTCGCCCAGCCCTGAAAACAACTGTAGAAGTCCGTCGAATAGAAAGGGATCTCCTTGAAAGACCACGCCCTCAGCACGGCGCCGGCCGCCAGGATAATCAGCAGCGCCGGCGTGAAACGCGGCCGATGCGCCTTGGGATCGCCCAACTGCGCCGCGGTCTTTTTGGAATACACGCCGAAGTAGTACAGCGCGACGGATCCGGCGATGAAGATCGCCGTGGCCCATTTGACCATCTGATAGCCGTCGACTTTTTTCTGCTCCTCGGTTTTTTCGGTTTCGGGTTTGGTTTCTTTTTTATTGTAGTTGGCCAGACTCTGCGCCGTCGCGCCGCCGGGTACCGAACCGACGGCCTCCATGGTCACGTCGTCGAAATACGCCGTTCCCGAGGTCAGTCCTCCGTAATAGCCGAGACGAAGCGCCACGATCACTTCTTTCGTGTCCGCGTCGGTCTTTCCGTAAAACTCCACGTACCGCCAGTCGCTGTCTCCCGTGACGTAATCCGAACAGGCCCACGTCTCCAGCGCCGACAGGTTCGCGCCCGTTCCGACGACGCCCTCCGTCTTGATATAAGCGGAAATGCGATAGAGGGTATTGGGCCGCACGGAAACCAGTTTCTCGTAGCGCGCGTCGTTTTCTCCCGTGCTGACGATACAGGCCGCGTTTCCTCCCGTCCGGCCGCCCGCGACGCAAAAGCTCGTGACGCCCGTATCGTTGTAAACGCCCTCGACCCAGCCGCTCACTTTGCCGTCGTCGACGGCGTCAAAGCCCGGGTTGGGCAGCAAATTGGTCGCGGCTGCCGCCGTCACGCTCATCAGGACCAGGAGCGTCAGCGCCAACCATGCCGTCAAGATTTTTTTCATCCTATTTTCCCTCCACCGTCGTCGCGTCAGATATTCCTCATATCGAACGCGTTTTCTATATAACGGATCCTTTCGCGGCCGTCGGTCAGATAGACCTCCGCCACGTCGAAAAGCATCACCGAGTCGTACAAACCGTTGGCCGCGGCATACGCGCGCGCCGCTGAAACGATGCGCCGCCGCTTGGCCGCCGTGACCGCCTCGCCCGGCGTTCCGTATCCGACTCCGCTGCGGGCCTTGACCTCGACAAAGCGCACTTCTCCGTCCCGCACCGCCACGATATCCACTTCTCCGCTCCGCACACGAAAGTTGCGCGCCGTCACGGAAAACCCGCGTCCGGTCAGATACGCGCAGACCGCGTCTTCTCCGATCTTGCCTCGGATCGCTTTTTCGTTTTTCTCCAACCCTATCCTTCTCTCGTCAGCGTGAAAGTCTTCTCGCGCCAGATTTCTCCCTCGGCGATCGTCGTATTGAACAGCCAGCGGATCGTCACGCTGCCGCCGTCCTGTTCGACGGTATACTGACCGCCCTCGAACGGGCAGTAACCGTCGTCTCCTCCGCCGCATTCGCCCAGCAGGATCTTTTCCCCGTTCACGACCTGACTCGCTTCCGCCCCGCTGCCGACGAGGAATTGCCACTCGCGAATGACGAGCTTCCCATACCCGTCGGAAAGCGGGATCTCGATCACCGTACGGTATTCCCGTCCCGGCAGACAGCCCGCCAGACTCAGCGTCAGCACGGCGAGCAGCAGGAGCGCCGCCGTTTTCTTCATTGTTCTCTTCATCGCTCGTCCTCCTTCACGAAATGCCCGATGAACGACCGTCTGTGGATCGGACACGGGCCCAGTTCGCGCAGCGCGGCGATGTGCGCGGCGCTGCCGTAGCCTTTATTGGAGGCAAATCCGTAGCCCGGATAAATCTCGTCCCAGCGGCACATGAGCCTGTCCCGGGTGACCTTGGCCACGATAGAAGCCGCCGCGATCGAATAGGACAGCGCGTCGCCCTTGACGATCGGCGTCTGGGGAACAGCAAGCCCCTCGAGGCGCACCGCGTCAATGAGCACGTGCTCCGGCGCGACGCTCAAGCCCTCGAGCGCCCGGCGCATCGCCAGCTTGGTGGCGTTGAGGATGTTGATCTCGTCGATGGTTTTTTCATCGACGAGCGCCACCGACCAGGCCACAGCCCGGCCGATGATCTCTTCATACAGTTTTTCTCTCTTTTTAGGCGAAACCTTCTTCGAGTCGTCCACGCCGTCGATCAGCCCGTCGGTCAGCGGCAGGATGACGGCCGCCGCCGCGACCGGTCCGGCCAACGGCCCGCGCCCCACCTCGTCCATTCCGGCGATGAGCGTGAATCCCCGGGCCAGAAGCGGTCTTTCGTAAGCCAACGGATCCGTCATGGCAGTTCCTCCAGCGTGATGCGCCCCAGTTTCCCGGCGCGGTATTCGTCGAAAATCACGCGCGCCGCCCGCTCCCGGTCCTCGACGCCGCCGCTGCGGATCCAACCGCGTTTGCGGCAGATCCGTCCGATCAGCTCGTCGGCCGGCCCGTTCTCATCCTCCAGTTTATACCGCGCCGCCAGCGCGCCCGGCGCCGTCGTGCGGATCGTATCGGCAAACAGCGTCAGCAGCTCCTGCAGATCGAGAATATCGTCGCGGACCGCGCCGGTAAAGGCCAGCAGCAGTCCGTCGGTCCGGCTACGGATCTTCGGCGGCAGGATGCCCGGCGTGTCCAGCAGTTCCAGATACCGGTCTGCGCGGATCCATTGCTTGGCTCTGGTCACTCCCGGCATATCGCCGGTCTTGGCCCGCGCCGCGCCGGCGGCGGTATTGGTAAAGGTGGATTTCCCCGCGTTGGGGATCCCCACTACCATGGCTCTGACCGTCATGGTCATCCCTTTCTCCGCTTTGGCGGCGATCCGCTCCGCCATGACGTTCCGTACCGCCGCGCAGACCCGCGCCACGTCCTTGGCCTGCGAAGCGTTCCCGGCCAGCACCGCGTCGTATTCCGGCGCGAAGCGTTCTTTCCACCGGGCGGTCCGGTCCGGATCGGCCAGATCCGCCTTGTTCAGCATCAGGACTCTCTTTTTCCCTTTGAACAGATCGTATACCGTATCGTTCCGGCTGGCGGACGGAACGCGCGCGTCGACCAGCTCGATGACGCAGTCAACGAGCCTGACGTTCTCTTCCATCATGCGCCGGGTCTTGGTCATATGTCCCGGGTACCACTGGATCTCCATGGGCCACCTCATGCTAAATATGTTTTTATATTATAACCTGTTTTGCCGTAAAAATAAAGTGTTTTTTCTCATTCTCTTCCTTTTTCCCGAAATATGCCGTTTCCAAAAAAATCATTTTGTTTTTCCGGAAAAGTATGTTAGAATGCTCATATATTCATTTCATTCGAAAAACGGAGCGATCGCATGGAATACCTGAGCTTTACCGCGGAAAAAGACTACGCCCGGGCCGACGTGGCCGTGACGGAGCTGACCGGCGGACGCCTGTCGCGTTCGGCGGCGGCCGAGCGGATCAAAAGCGGCGACGTGACCGTCGACGGCAAACCCGTCAAGCCCGGCCGTCCCATCCGGGCCGGCGAGGTCGTCGACGTCGAGATCCCCGAGCCCGTCGTCCTGACCGACGCGGAACCGGAAGATATCCCGCTCGACGTCGTTTTCGAGGACGCCGACGTCATCGTCGTCAATAAACCCCGCGGCCTGACCGTCCACCCCGCGCCCGGCAACGAGCGCGGCACGCTGGTCAACGCCCTGCTCTTTCACTGTCGTGATCTCAGCGGGATCAACGGCACGCTGCGTCCCGGCATCGTCCACCGCATCGACAAAGACACGACGGGCCTGCTTATCGTCGCCAAAAACGACGAGGCGCACCGCAGTCTGGCCGACCAGATCCGCCGCAAGGAATGTTCGCGCGTATATTTGGCCGTCGTCGAGGGAAATATCCGGGAGGACTCCGGCGTCGTCGACGCCCCGATCGCCCGCGACCCCCGCGACCGCAAACGCATGGCCGTCGTTCCCGGCGGCCGGGATGCGCGCACGCATTACGAAGTGCTGGAACGCTTCGGCCGGGCCACTCTGGTGCGCTGCCGGCTGGAGACCGGCCGCACCCATCAGATCCGCGTGCATATGAAACATCTGGGCCATCCCCTGCTGGGCGATCCCGTTTACGGCAGCCGTCGTCCCCTGCCCGAAGCGCACGTTCTGAGCGGACAGGCGCTGCACGCCGTTTCCCTGACCTTCACGCACCCGCGGGACGGCCGCCGCGTTACCGTAACGGCGCCGCCGGACCCGGAAATGGAGAGCCTCCTCGCCCTCCTGCGCGCCCGCGCCTCCGTCTGATTTCCTCCTTTTCCCGCTCTTCCGCCCGTCCGACGGTCCTGTAAAAATATGATTGACGGATACGGCTGTTGCAAGTAAAATTATTAAGTTAAAAATTCACGAAAGAAGATCGACTATGGTATCCAGCGACCTGCAAAAGCAAATCGAATGCCGCCGCACTTTCGCGATCATCTCCCATCCCGACGCCGGCAAGACCACGCTGACGGAAAAACTGCTGCTCTACGGCGGCGCGATCCGCGAAGCGGGCTCGGTCAAGGCCCGGAAATCGGCGCATCACGCCGTTTCCGACTGGATGGAGATCGAAAAGCAGAGAGGCATTTCCGTGACCTCCTCGGTCATGCAGTTTGAATTCGACGGCTACAAAATCAATATCCTCGACACCCCCGGCCATCAGGATTTCAGTGAGGATACCTACCGCACGCTGGTCGCGGCGGACAGCGCCGTCATGATCATCGACGCGGCCAAAGGCGTCGAGCCCCAGACCATCAAGCTCTTCCGCGTCTGCAAGATGCGCGGCATCCCGATCTTCACCTTCGTCAACAAGCTCGACCGGGCCGGCAAAAACCCGTTCGATCTGATGGAGGAGATCGAAAACGTGCTCGGCATCCGCTCCACTCCGATCAACTGGCCCATCGGCACGGACGGGGATTTCCAGGGCGTTTACGACCGGCTCGACAAACAGATCGAGCTGTATGCCGGCGACGAAAGCCACGGTGCGCGCAAACTCTCCGTCATCAAAGGCGCCGTCGATTCTCCCGAGATCGCGGCCGTGCTCGCGCCCCATTATATCGAACGGCTGAAGGAAGAAACCGAGCTGCTCGACGCGGCGGGCGATCCGTTCGATCTGGACAAAATCCGCGCCGGCGAGCTGACGCCGATGTTTTTCGGCAGCGCCATGAATAATTTCGGCGTCGAAAGTTTCCTCAAAAAATATCTCCGCTTCACCCTGCCGCCCACGCCCCGCGTCTCCAGCGAAGGTCCGATCCCGGCGTGCAGCGACGTTTTCTCCGGTTTTATCTTTAAAATCCAAGCCAATATGAATCCGGCTCACCACGACCGCGTGGCTTTCATGCGCATCTGCTCGGGCCGCTTTGAAAAAGGCATGACCGTGACCCTGACCAATACGGGCAAACTCCTGAAGCTTTCTCAGCCCCAGCAGTTCATGGCGCAGGAACGCGAGCTCATCGAGGAAGCCTACGCCGGCGACATGGTCGGTCTGTTCGACCCCGGCGTCTTCCATCTGGGCGACACGCTGGCCAGTCCGGGGAGCCGTTTCACCTTCGACAGCATCCCCGTCTTCGCGCCGGAGCATTTCGCCCGCGTGTACGCGCCGGATTCGGGCAAACGCAAGCAGTTTTCCAAAGGCGTCAGTCAGCTGGCGGAGGAAGGCGCGATCCAGATCTTCCGCGAGCCCGACGCGGCGCGCGAGGAATTCATTGTCGGCGTCGTCGGCGTCCTGCAGTTCGAAGTGCTCGAATACCGCCTCGCCAACGAATACAACACCGGCATCACCCTCGATCGCCTGCCCTACCGATTCGTACGCTGGGTCGCGGAAGATACCGACGTGACCCGCCTCAAACTCTCCAGTTCGACGCATATCGCGCTGGACGAGACCGGCAGCCCCGTCATCCTGTTTGAAAACGAATGGTCGATCCGCTGGGCGACCGAAAACAACCCCGGCCTGACGCTTTCGGACGTCATGCTCGGCCGGATCAAAGCCTGATAAAGGACGGTTTATCGTGAAAAGAGACAATATCAGAAACATCGCCATCATCGCACATGTCGACCACGGCAAGACCACGCTGGTCGACGAACTGCTCAAGCAAAGCGGCACTTTCCGCGCCAATCAGGTCGTAGCCGAGCGCGTCATGGACTCCAACGACATCGAGCGCGAGCGCGGCATTACGATTTTAGCCAAAAACACCTCGATCCACTACGACGGCGTCAAGATCAATATCATCGACACCCCCGGCCACGCCGATTTCTCCGGCGAGGTGGAGCGCGTGCTCAAAATGGTCGACGGCGTCGTCCTGCTCGTCGACGCGTTCGAAGGCCCCATGCCCCAGACGCGTTTCGTCCTCAAAAAAGCGCTCGAGCTGGGTCACCGCGTCATCATCTGCATCAATAAAATGGACCGGCCCGACGCCCGTCCGGCCGAAGTCGTCGACGAGGTCCTCGAGCTGCTCATCGAGCTGAACGCCGACGACAGCGTCCTCGACAGTCCCATCGTCTACGCCTCGGCCCGTCTGGGCACGGCCACGCTCGACTATAACGAGCCGGGCCGCGACATGAGACCGCTTTTCGATACGATCCTTGAGCATATCCCGGCGCCCGACGTCGAGCCGGACAAACCGCTCCAGCTGCTGATCTCCACGATCGACTACAACGATTACGTCGGCCGTATCGGCATCGGCAAGATCGAACGCGGCACGATCCGCGTCGGTCAGGACGCCGTCGTCTGCAACGTCCACGACCCGTCGCACACGCAGTCCGTCCGTATCAATACGCTCTATACTCACGAGGGCCTCAACCGCCAGAACACCGACACGGCCGAAGCCGGCGAGATCGTCGGTATTTCCGGTATCGAAAACCTCTCCATCGGCGACACGATCTGCGCGACCGAGGCGCCCGAACCCATCCCCTTCGTCCGCATCAGCGAACCGACGGTGGTCATGACTTTTTCCGTCAACGACAGTCCTTTCGCCGGCCGCGAGGGGAAATACGTCCAGTCCCGCGTCCTGCGCGAGCGCCTGATGCGCGAGCTGCAGACCGACGTGAGCCTGCGCGTCGAGGAAACCGCTTCCCCCGACGCCTTCCGCGTTTCCGGCCGCGGAGAGCTGCATCTCTCCATTCTGATCGAAAATATGCGCCGTCAGGGCTACGAGCTGCAGGTCAGCAATCCCGAGGTGCTTTACAAAACCATCGACGGCGTCAAATGCGAGCCCATCGAGCGCGTCATTTTCGACGTGCCCAACGAGTACGCCGGCTCGGTCATCCAGACGCTGGGCGCCAAAAAAGGCGAGCTGGTCCTGATGCACCAGGGCGAGCTGCGCACCCGGCTGGAGTTCACCATCCCGTCGCGCGGCCTGTTCGGCTATCGCTCGGATTTCATCACCGACACGCACGGCGAGGGCGTCATGAACGCGGTCTTCGACAGCTATCAGCCGTATAAAGGCGACATCCCCGCCCGCCCGCTCGGGTCCCTGATCGCTTTTGAAACCGGCGAATCCGTCACCTACGGTCTGTTCAACGCGCAGGAGCGCGGCACGCTCTTCATCGGCCCCGGCGTTCCGGTCTATTCCGGCATGATCGTCGGTGAAAACAGCCGCGGCGAAGACATCGAAGTCAACGTCTGCAAGAAAAAGCACGTCTCCAACATGCGCGCCTCCGGTTCGGACGAAGCGCTGCACCTGACGCCCCCGCGCGTCATGACGCTGGAAAAAGCGCTCGAGTTCATCGGACCGGACGAGCTGGTCGAGGTCACGCCCCTTTCCATCCGCATCCGCAAGCGCATCCTCGATCCCACGGCCCGCTACCGCGCCAAAAAATAATCGGTCTTTTCCCGATCCGCCCCGTCCCGGGCGGATCTTTTTTTCTTCCGCGTCTCCCTGCCTCCGCTTCTTTTTGCATAATTTCCTGCAAAAATATGCAGTCTTCCGTTTTTCGGCGGAAAACTGCATATTTGCTCTTCAAAACGTAAAACTCAAGGAAATAAAGGAAAAAACCGATTGACAAAATCGGATTTCTGTTTTTAAATCATACTCATAACGAATAATTCCAAAATGAATTATTCATCGGAGGACAGCATCATGGTAGAATACGGAAAGAACTCAAACCTTCTGGAGATCTCGGCTTTTCAGTATGAGCTGCAGAATCCCAAGGAACCAAACCTGTACCGGGGCATCTACGACTACGACCAGATCCCGAAAACGGCGTTCAACTATCGCCTGACGCCGATGAACCCGCCGGATCAGATCTGGATCACGGATACCACCTTCCGCGACGGGCAGCAGGCGCAGTCGCCTTTTTCCGTCGAGCACATCGCCAATCTTTACGCCCTGCTGCACAAGCTCGGCGGTCCCAAGGGCCTGATCCGGCAATGCGAGTTCTTCGTTTATACCGAGAAAGACCGCGCGTCGATCCGGCGCTGCCAGGAGATGGGCTTCGAGTTTCCCGAAATCACGACCTGGATCCGCGCCAACGACAGCGATTTCGATCTGGTCAAAGAAATGGGGATCCGCGAAACCGGCATCCTCGTGAGCTGTTCGGACTATCATATCTATGAAAAAATGCACATGGACCGCAAACAGGCGTTGGATAAGTATCTCGGCGTCGTCAAGCGCGTTCTGGACCGAGGCATCGTGCCGCGCTGCCATTTTGAGGATATTACCCGCGCC
The DNA here is from genome assembly GCA_018385275.1 of Eubacteriales bacterium. Classification (GTDB taxonomy): domain Bacteria; phylum Bacillota; class Clostridia; order Christensenellales; family MB2-83; genus MB2-83. The sequence goes on from JAHAZM010000034.1 coordinate 31,447, forward strand.
GATTTCTACGGCTTCGTCCTGCCGTTTGCCAACGAGCTGATGAAGCTTTCGGCCGAATCCGGCGTCCCCATCAAGATCCGCGCCTGCGACACGCTCGGCTACGGCGTTTCCTACCCCGGCGCCGCGCTCCCGCGCAGCGTGCCGGGCATCATCTACGGTCTGCACCATTATTCCCGCGTGCCCAGCGAACAGCTCGAATGGCACGGCCATAACGATTTCTATAAAGTCGTCACCAACGCCGCCACCGCCTGGCTCTACGGCTGCAGCAGCGTCAACTGCTCCATGCTCGGCATCGGCGAACGCACCGGCAACTGCCCGCTTGAGGCCATGGCCATCGAATACGCTTCCCTGCGCGGCACCACGGACGGGATGGACCTCAGCGTCATCACAGAAATCGCCCAATACTTTGAAAACAACTTCGGCTACGACATCCCGCCGAACACGCCTTTCGTCGGCCGCAACTTCAATTCCACCCGCGCCGGCATTCACGCCGACGGCATGCTGAAGAACGAAGAGATCTACAATATTTTCAATACCGCCAAGATCCTCAACCGGCCGGCCACCGTCTCCGTCGACGAGCATTCGGGCCTGGCGGGCATCGCCTTCTGGCTCAACAGCTATTACGGCCTGAAAGGCGATCATGCTGTACTCAAGACCGATCCGATCGTCGCGCAGATGAAAGCCGAAGTCGACAAACTGTACGCCGACGGCCGCAACACGGTCATGAGCGACTACGAGCTGGACTTCATCCTTTCCCAGATCGATCCGGAACGCCACGTGATGATGGCGGTCCTGCGCAAAAAAGACCACGCAAAAGAATAAAGATCACCGAAGAGCCGACACCGGCTCTTCTTTTTTTCGAACCTGTAAATTATTTTGTTTTTTTTCGGTTTTCTTATTGAAATCCGGCGACGGTTCGAGTATAATAGAAACAGGTCGGAGGACCGCAAACACGATGAAGGAGGACCTCTTATATGATTGAGCTCATCTACGGAAAAAAAGGCAGCGGAAAAACCAAACGGATCATCGCTTCGGCCAACGAAGCCGTCCGTTCCACCAAAGACGGCTGTGTCGTTTTTATCGACGACAATAGCCGTTATATGTATGATCTGGATCGCAACATCCGCTTCGTGGCCACGGAAAACTACGGCCTGCACGACGCGGAGAGTTTATATCATTTCATTTGCGGCGGCACCGCCGTGAATTACGGGATCGAATATCTCTATATCGACGGTCTGAAAAAGATCGTCAACACCGATCTGGCTTCCCTCGAAGGGTTCTTCTCCAAACTCAACACCCTGTCCGATCAGAACGGCTTCCGCGTCGTCATGACCATTTCGGCCGAACCGGAAGAAATGCCCGATTTCCTGAAAGCCTATATCCGCTGAATCGCCGTTCCCCTCGCTTTGCCGCGGCGCGGTTCCCCAAAGGAGCCGCGCCGCATTTTGCTGTCCGGCCGCTTTTCCTTCCGTCCGCCGGCCGCTTTCTCCCGCTCGGCCGCTCCGCGCTTGCCCGGCCGTCCGGCATCGCCGTTCTTTTCCCGGTTTTTTCTTCATTTTCTCTTGCTTTTTTATAGAAATGATTTATAATACAAATATCAAAACAAGGAGGATCTCCTATGAATATGAACGTACTGGCCTTCGGTGCCGTCAGTGACGAAAGCTTCAACAGCACGACCGCCTTCAATGAAGCGATCCGCCGTTGTTCGGAAAGCGGCGGCGGCGTCGTAGACGTGCCGGCAGGCGTCTATCTGTGCGGCACTATTCTCCTGCAGGACAACGTGCTGCTCAATCTCCAGCCCGGCAGCCGCATCATCGGCAGCACGGACATCCGCGATTACACCGGCACCCAGCGCAAATGCGCCTGGGGCGGCGCCGTCAACTGCTGCGGCGACCAGTTTAATTTTCAGGATAATCCCTGCGTCGCTCTGATCCTGGCCGACCGCAAGACCAACTGCGGCGTCATCGGCACCGGAACCGTCGACGGCCGGCGCAGCACCAAATTCGGTTATTCGCCGGAAAAAGGCCGTCCGTTCCTGTGCGTCTTCTCCGAATGCCGCTTCGTCACCCTCCGCGACGTGACGCTGACCAATCCGGGTATGTTCACCGTCTACGGCCTCAACAGCACCGACGTCACCATCGACGGTGTCAAGATCCGTTCCGCCGACTCCTGGAACGGCGACGGTCTTGATTTCGACGGCGGCAAGCGCGTCACCATCTCCAACTGCAACATCGACGCGGGCGACGACGCCATCGGTCTCAAAGCACTTACCCCCGGCGAACCGTGCGAGGATTTCACGATCACCAACTGCGTGATCCGTTCCCGCAACTGGGGCGCCATCCGCATCGGCCCGGAATCGGCCGGCGATATGAAGCGCATCGCCATGAGCAACTGCGTTTTCCATGACTGCGGCGACGGTTTCAAACTCCAACTGACGCAGGACGCCGTCTTCGAGGACCTCAGCTTCGACAACATCCTCATGAACGAAGTCCTTCGCCCGTTCTTCATCACCTCCAACCGCTACAACATGAGCAGCAAGGTCCCGCTTTCCCGCCCGAAGGCGGGCACGGTGCGCCGTCTGCGCTTCTCCAATATCTCCGCCGTCATGCGGCCGACCTCTTTCATTCCCGAATACAATCTCCGCGTCTACGCCAACAACTTCATTTCCGCCCTGCCCGGTTCCGTCGTAGAGGACCTGACGCTGTCCAACGTCCACCTCATCGCGCCCGGCGGCGGCACGAAAGAAGAGGCCGAACGCACTGTCGGCCACGGCGACATGTTCGACTTCCGCAATATGTACCCCGAGCATCTGACCAACTTCGGCGGCGACTACCCTTCCGCGGTCCTTTATATCCGCAACGCAAAGAATGTACGTATGCTCAACTGTACATTTGAAGCGCAGGAATACGACGAGCGCTGCGCTATCGCGGCCGAATGCGTCGAAAACCTCTTCCTCCGTTACGCCGTCGCGCGCAACGTCGCCGGCCTGCTGCGTCAGTACCGCTGCGACGGTCTGAGCGTGGCCGAAAGCGAAGGCGCCGTCGTCGGCTTCACCAAAGAACAGGCGGAGGGCTGGGAAAAATTCCGCGAGATGACCCTGCTTGTCGACGCGCGCCTCGAGGAAGCCGCGCTGGCCTGCGACGCCGCGCTGGCCCTGCCGGATACCGAATCCGTCTTCGACACGCCCGTCTTCTCCATCGAAAAGAACGAGCGCAGGCAGTTCCTCTTCATTCCCTCTTTCGAGGGCAACTTCGATCTCTACGTCAACGGCGAACTGGTCACCGACTGGCACATGCCGCCCTGCTACGTTTTCCCCTACCCGTTCACATTCGAACTGACGCCCTATCTCTCGGACGGAGAAAACCGCATCGAGATCCGTCCGCGCGGCGAATGCAAGTTGTTATCAAAAATTTTCATCAAATTATCCTGAACGAAGCGGCCGGATTCTTCTCCGGCCGTTTTTTTTCACGCTTGACAAATGCTTTCCTTGCGCAGATAATAAACTTGAAATACTGAAAAACAAGGTTTTTGCTTTATGGATCTGAATCAATGGAAAAGCGCGATCCGCTCCGGCGCGCTCGCTTCGCACTTCAGCCATCTCTACGGTACCGACGGCGTCAGGCAGCCGAAACGCTATCTTCGGGCGCTCGACCTGTTTGAAGAACACTTCGGCCAGACAGGCGATATTTCTCTCGCCTCGGCCGGCGGCCGCGTTGAGATCATCGGCAACCACACGGACCACAACAACGGCCGGGTCCTGACCGCCGCCATCAGCCTCGACGCTCTCTGCGTCGCACGCCGCAATCAATCCAATACCGTCCGCCTCTTTTCCGACGGCTATACCGGCGGCTTCAGTATCGCCTTGTCCGATCTCGAGCCCCATGACAATGAAAAAGGCACCACCTCGGCGCTGGTTCGCGGGATCGCACACAAGCTCGTCGAATCAGGCTATGCCATCGGCGGTTTCGACGGCTATATCGCCAGCGAGGTCCTGCGCGGTTCCGGTCTGTCCAGCAGCGCCGCCGTCGAAGCGCTCATCACTCAACTCTTTGTTTCACTCTACAACGACCGGCCGATCTCCGGCCCCGAGAACGCCCGTATTTCCCAGTACGCGGAACGGACGTATTTCGGCAAACCCTGCGGGCTGATGGATCAGATGGCCTGCGCCGTCGGCGGCGTCATGACGATCGACTTCAACAATAACGCCCGCATCCGTCCCGTCAAAGCGGATTTCGGCGGAGACCTGATCCTCGCCGTCGTCGACACGCTGGGCAATCACGCCGATCTGACCGACGAATACGCCTCTATCACGCGTGAAATGCACGCCGTGGCGGAGTTCTTCGGTCACGACCTCCTCGTCGACGTGGATGAGAACGAGTTTTTCTCTCGGCTGGGCGAGCTGTCCCGCGCCGTGCCTGGCCGGGCGATCCTGCGCGCTTATCACTTCTTCGAGGAAAACAAGCGCGTCGACCGCGGCGCCGCGGCGCTGAACGCCGGCGACGTCGAGGGCTTCTTTTCCGCCGTCCGGGAAAGCGGAGAAAGCTCCTGGAAATACCTGCAGAACCTGCACGCCGGGTCTTCGGCCGAACAGCGCGTAGAACTGGCTCTGCTGACGGCTTCGGAAGCGCTGGGCGCCGACGGCGCATGCCGCGTCCACGGCGGCGGTTTCGGCGGCACGATCCTGTGCTTCCTGCGCCGCGCCGCGCGTGAGCGTTTCATCAGCGCCGTCAGTTCCGTATTCGGCTCTGAGAGCATCCATTTCCTTTCGATCCGTTCGGAAGGAAGTTTGACAATCAGAATCTAACGGAGGTTTTTATGAAGGTCCTGAAGTTTTTCGTAAAACTCATCACGGCGATCCTGGCCTTCGCTCTGGCCGTCGTCATCTTTGTGCTGGCTCTCGGTCTCGGCACGCTCTGCACCGTCGACCGGATCCTGTCCGGCCAAACCGTTTCCGCCCTGATCGCCTCGGTCGGTTCCATCGCCGAGCCTGAGAAGTCCGCCGGCCGGACGGTTTCGTCCGCCGCTTTGGCCGCCGCGGGCGCCCGTCTCGAAAAAGACTCGGACGAGCATGACGGTCTTCCTTACATCACACGGCAGGAATATCAGCAAGCGATCGACAAGCTCGACTTGTCCGAAATGGAAACAGCCCTCCGCGAGCTGTCCTCCAAACTGCCCGGTTCCTCCGGCGAACCTTTCATCACGGCAAAAGCCGTAAAGGGCTTCCTGTCCAGCGTTGACATAGAAACCGCCCAGAAACGATTCGGGAAGATCATGGACGATGAAAGCGTCCAGTCCTTTATAGAGAGCATAGACAAAGAGAACACCGAAAAGAATCTGCCCGCTCTGCTGACTACGTCGCTCTTCGGCGACGTAATAGGCGACGTACTGGATTATTATATCGGCAACACGGCCGCTTATTGCGACCCTCTGCGAACCAATCCCGATCCTGAGCAGGCCAAACTTGCGCTGACCGAATCCCTGACCAAGTCCCTGCAGAACAATATCGGCGACCTTTCGATCCTGATCGGCCGCGATCTGACGGCTCAGGAAAAAGAAAACCTGTGCGCTCTGTGCGACGATCTGGCCGTCACGGTAGCCGATGCGCTGCCGTCTTCTTCGATGCTCTTTGAGAGCATTTCCAAGGACGCGCGTCTGATCGTGGCCGTGCTCCTGTCCTCGACCGCCCGCATCGCGCTGGGCGTCGTCATTTTCCTGCTGCTGGCGCTGATCAGCCTGCTGCGCTGGAGCTGGCACCGCGGCTTCATCTGGACCGGTATTCCGCTCCTCATGGTCGGGCTTTTCTTCGCGACGATCGGTCTGACCGGTAACGGTCTGGTCGGCTTTCTTCCGGAAAGCATGACAAAACTCGCCGGGGCTTTCCAGCCCATCGGGATCGCGTTCCGCAACGTCGGTCTCATCATGAGCGGCGTCGGTGTCGTGCTGATCATCCTGTTCATCATCGGTTCCATATTGATGAAGAACCGCCGCGCCAAAAAAGCCGCGGCAACCGCTGCGGCAGCCGCGCCCGCGGCCGCCGCTCCGAACGGCGTTGTCTACGGACAAGACGGGGTCACGCAGATCCACGTCGTTTCCGACACGTCTCCGGCGGTCCCCTCTTCCGAACCGGCTCCCGCCGCCCCCGACGCGACGCCGACAGCCCCCGCTCCCGCCGCAGCGGTTACCCCCGCGTCCGAACCCGTGACCGCACCGCAAGAGCGTTACGTTGACGTTTCGACGCTGGACGATATCCTGCCGCCGACGGATCCTCAATCCTGACGATGCGATCAGAAAGCGACGACAAAAAACGACCGTGCAAAGCGCGGCGAAGCCCTTCCTCTTCGCCGCGCTTTTATTCCGACCGGCAAGTTCAACGCTCTGTCCGGTCACGATCCGCTGAAGCCATATGAAAAAGCGGCTTTCCGATCCGCTGCTTTCCTCTCCCGCTTCTTTTTCCGAGCGGACGTCTCTGGCAGCAACCGCCTGTTGACAAAGCGTCGGCAAAAAAAGTATAATAAAATATACCCGGGCGCGATCCTGTCTCCCCTTTTCGGATGTCCCGGGATCATCTTGTTTTTTTCGGAGTCGCCATGAAATCCTATGAACGCATCCTGCGCGAACTGGGTCCCTGCGTCCGCCGCGACGTGCCCATGAGCGCTTATACGACTTTTCGTATCGGCGGCCCGGCCGATCTGTTCATCGAGCCCGAGACTGAGGAGCAGCTGATGCTCGCTCTTCGTCTGCTGGACGAGGAAGGCCTCGACCGTTTCGTCGTCGGCAACGGGAGCAATCTTCTGGTCTCTGACAGCGGATACCGCGGCGCCGTGATCCGCCTCGCGGAGAAATTCTCCGATCTGGCGATCCGCGGCACGCATCTGCGGGCGCTGGCCGGCGCCTCGCTGGCCGCCGCGGCCAACCGTTCCGTCAGCCGCGGTCTGCAGGGACTGGAATGGGCTTCGGGCATCCCCGGCACCGTCGGCGGCGCCGTCGCGATGAACGCCGGAGCTTACGGCGGCGAGATCCGTCAGGTCCTGACCCGGGTCCGTTTGATCCGGAACGGGGTTCTTTGCGATCATGACGTTTCCTCTGACGAACTCGGTTACCGCACCAGCGCTTTTGCCTATCCCGACGCCGTGGTCGTGGCCGCGGAAATGGATCTTCTTCCCGATCCCGACGGCGGCGCGGCCCTGCGCCGCCGGGAATACAACGCCGCCCGCCGCGCCAAACAGCCTCTGGAATTCCCCAGCGCGGGCAGTACCTTCAAGCGTCCTCCGGGCCGCTATGCCGGCGCTCTGATCGAGCAGGCCGGTCTCAAAGGTTTTTCTGTCGGAGGCGCGAGCGTTTCTCCCAAGCATGCCGGTTTCGTGGTTTCCGACGGCAGCGCCACGGCCCGTGACGTTTATACGCTGATCGGCGAGGTGCAGAAGCGTGTTCTGGCTCATTCCGGCGTCCTCCTGGAGCCGGAAGTCAAACTGATAGGTGATTTCTCATGAGGATCCCGAAATATGTCTCCGCGATCTGCGGCCTTCTCCTGCTGGCTCTCTGTCTGACGAACTGTGCCCGACCCATTCCCCCGATGCGGACGGCCACTTCTCCGCCGACGGCCGCGCCGCGTACGCCGACGGCCGCGCCGACCGATACCCCGGCCGTTACGGAGTCAAGCCTTCCCGACGTCACCCCGACAGGCTCTCCTGTTCCGACGCCTGTTCCGACGCCTGTTTCCACCCCTGTTCCCACGCCTGTTCGGACGCCGACCGCCGTTCCCACCGGGACCCCGACGGCTTCTCCGACCGGAGAACGAAAAATGAAAGTCCGGGTCGATCCGGAAAGCTCGCTGCGCGTTCGCTCTTCCCCGACGGCCTCGGATCAATCCAATATCATCGGCTATCTGCTGCGCGACGACGTCGTTCTGGTCATCGCTGTCGCGGACGGCTGGGCCTCCATCCGTACCGCCGACGGCTCCAACGCCTATTGCTCGGCCGAACTGCTCTTTGACGCTCCGGCCGACGCCGTCCTTTCCGCCCTGCGGCTTTATCCGACGGCGACGCCCTCACCGACTCCGGCTCCGACTGCCGCGCCGGGAGAATTGCCCGACGTCCCGGTCTTTTATCCGACGGCAACCGGTCCTCTGACCGGTTACGTCATCGGCGTCAATCCCGGTCATCAAGGCCGCGCCAACACCGGTCGGGAACCGGTCTCTCCCGGCTCGTCCACCACGAAGCAAAAAGTCGCCGGCGGGACCACCGGCTGTGTGAGCCGCGTCCCGGAATCCCGGATCACGCTGGATACTTCGCTCCTTCTGCGGGACAAGCTGCTCGAAGCGGGCGCGACCGTCGTGATGATCCGTACGACGCAGGACGCGGATATTTCCAATATGACGCGGGCGCTGATCTTCAACCGCTACCGGGTGGATCTGGCCGTCAGCCTGCACTGCAACGGCACGTCGGATTCTTCGGTCAAGGGCGTTCTGATGGTGCTGCCCGCCTCCAATCCGTATCTTACCCGCTGCGATGAAGCCGCCGCGGCGATCAAAACCGCTTTTATCGCGGAAACCGGCGCCGTCTCTTCCCAGGATCTGCGCTATGACACGCTGACGACCTTCAACTGGGCCGAAACGCCTTCGGCCCTGATCGAGATGGGATTCCTGAGCAACCCGGAGGAGGACGCGCTCCTGACCGACGCAGCCTATCAGGCCAAAATGGCCAAGGGGATCTGTGACGGTATCGCCGCTTATTGCGTCAAGTACGCTCCGTTTGACCGAGGGTGATCTTGACGCGGTGTTCGCCGCTTGATTCCAGTTTGACTTCTTCGACGGGCTTTCCGTCCACCACGATGCCGCGCACCCCGCCGTGCAGGCGATGCGGATTATAAACGGAGATTCTGTACAGCGCCGCAGCATAGCGGTATTCGATCTCATAGTTTTCCCACTCGGAGGGGATACAAGGCTGAAAAACCAGCCTATCCCCTTCTTTTTTCATGCCCAAAACCTCCTCCAGCGCCGTTTTATACATCCATCCGGCCGCGCCGGTATACCAGCTCCATCCGCCGCGTCCGGCCCGGGGACCGTCGCTCTGAACGTCGCCGCAGACGACATAGGGTTCGCGGGTGTACAGTTCGTTTTCCAGATGCGTGCGCGTGTGATTGATCGGGTTGATCAGATCCAGCATCCGCACCGCCGCGTTTCCCATCCCCATTTTGGCCAAAGCGGCGATATACCAGACCGCGGCGTGCGTATACTGACCACCGTTTTCACGGACGCCCGGCGGATAGGCGTTGATATAACCCATCGGCTCGTCGTCCGTGTCAAAGGGCGGCCAGAACAGTCTGATCAGTCCGCGGCTTTCGTCCACCAGTTCCCGGCGGGCGGCACGCATACAGCTGACGCGTCTCTCCAGGGGCGCCGTATCGGACAGCACCGCCCAGCTCTGGGTCAGCAGGTCGATCCGGCACGCGTGCGCTTCCGGCGCGCCGACGGGTTCTCCCTTATCGGTAAAGGCGCGCAGATAATGCTCTGACGCCCACCCCGTCGAATTGATCGCCTCGGTCAGGCGACGCGCGCGGGCGCGCAGTTCTTCCCCTGTCTGCCCGGGGCAAAGCGGCGCGTAATCCGTCATGACGCGGCACAGAAACATCGCCAGCCAGACGCTTTCGCCTTTGCCGCCCGCGCCCAGGCAATCCATCGCGTCGTTCCAGTCACCCGTCCCCATCAGCGGCAGACCGTGACGACCGAGGCAATAGGCCTTGTCCAGCGCCCGGAGACAATGCTCGTGCAGCGATTCCCGCTGCTCACCGGGGACGTATTCGGTATAGCGCTCCCGCTCGTCGGGCGCCAGCGGCTCGCCTTTCAGATAAGGAACCGGCTCGCTCAGGACCGTTTTATCGCCGGTAAAACGGACGTAAGCCGCGGTGACGTAGGGCAAAAAGACCATATCGTCGCTGATACGCGTCCGGACGCCCCGTCCCGGACGGTGCCACCAGTGCAGAACGTCTCCTTCCGGGAACTGATGCGCCGCCGCCTCCAGCAAATGCGCCCGCACCAGCGCCGGATCGTGCCACAACAGCGCCAGACAATCCTGCAGCTGATCGCGGAAACCGATCGCGCCGCCGCATTGCCAGAGAGAAGCTTTGGCCCAAAACCGACCGTTCAGCGTCTGATACATCAGCCAGCCGTTGAGCAGGATGTCCAGTTCCCGATCCGGGGTACGAACGGAAACCGGCGTCAGATCCACCGTATAAAAACGCGTCAGCTTTTCCCGGGCCGCGTCGAAATCGGCTCGCGGCTCCGTCTCGTCATAGCTCATCGTATAATCGAGGCTTCGGCTCTGCCCCGGCGCGAGCTCAAGCTTCGTCTCGAAAATCAGTTCCCGCACCGCGGCCGGAGACGCGAGGCGAACTCCGTCGGCCAGCACGGTTGTCTCCGCGTTGATCTGTGAAAGGAACAGGCGTCCGGTCCTCGCGTCCGTCAGATTCGCGACCGATGCTCCGGAACCCGTACGCGTCGCTTTCAGCAGGCGGTTAGCCGTATTCACCCCGTCGCACAGCATGGGCTTTACGCGCCACACCGCCGTCAAACGCCGCATCTCGTCGGTGCGATTCGTCAGCCTCAGACGCGTATAGCGGATCGGCTCGCTCACGTCGACAAAGGTTTCCTGCTCCAACGCCAGACCGTTTCGGGACGCGCGCCAGACCGTCGCCCCGAAGCGGTGACAGAGCGAGCCCTGTCCGCCCCCGCGGCTGACGACGGCTGTGGCGACAGCGCCGTTGTCCCGATCGACAACGAACAAGGTTTCATCCTCGGCCGCCGTCGTCGTATGGTCGCCGCAAAGTTTGAAAAGACGGGCGTTGTCCGCCCAGGTATACGCGTGGCCGTTCTGTGTCGTGATCGTACCGAAACGACCGTTGGTCAGCACGTTCTGCCACGGAGCGGGGAAATGGGTATGGCCGTTCAGCAAACAGGTGTAGCTGCTGCCGCCGTCGGTAAAACCGCCGATGGAATTAAACAGTTCGATCGCGGGTCGTTCTTCAAGAGGAAAATCCGGGTACAGCGGTTTACGATACTCGCACTCGGGACGGTATGCCTTGGTCGGACGGGTCGGAGGGATGGAGAACCCCTCTCAGTCGCAGACAAGGACCGCCGCGGCGCGCAGAAAATCCGCCGTTTCCCGGTCCGTCTCGGTACCGATCAGATGCACGCCGCCGGAGACGTTGAGTTTATCCGTCAGACGGAACGCCTCTACCCGGCCGCGCAGGCGTGCGGCGGAAGAAGCGAAATATTCACCGCGGCACAGGATGACCGCGTCGGTCACGATCCCTTTGTCCGCGTAATAGAGATAAGCCTGCAGGATCTGTTCCGCCGCCAGATCGCTGTTGCCCGCGGCTTCGGCCAGCAGGATCGGGTATTCGCCTCCGATCCCGAGACCGTACAGTTTACCGACGCCGTTGTTGGCGATCAAGGGCAAATCCCGGCTCAGCAGCGGCTTATCGTTGATTCTGTGCGCCAGCGAAGCAAGGCGATCGGCCGTATACGGGCGAACGCCGAGACCCGCCAGGCGGATCGGGGCCATATCGGCGGCGGAAACGGCCGACTGACGGCAGGTTTCCTCATCGGAAAACCGGCCGGCCAACCGCGTCGCTTCTCCGGCGGTACGGGCGGCCGTAACGACGAAGAACAGCTCCCGCGTCGAACCACCCTCGAGCTCCAGATACGTTCCGACCCCGAAATCTTTCGTCCGATAGGCCGGCGCGCCCGTCAGGCGGATCGCCGCCGCAATCGGCTTTTCGCCCCGGCGAACGCGGCGGAAAACCGCGCTGCCGCCGTCGGGCGACGGTTGGGTTTCAGACAAAAACAGCGTGCTGAAAGCCGGATGCGCCCGATAAGAGCGCGGATCATCCAGCACCGGAGAAAAGCGTTCCTCCAAGCGCAGGGAACAGGCCGACGCGGCGCGATTGGTCAAACTCAGGCGCATCACGAACGCATCCTGGCGTCCGTCCACCGCCATCTGCGCGCGGAAGCGGAGCGTCTCACCGTCGGGCGTCATTTCGAAAGCGGCGCTTTCTTCGGAAAAAACCGCCGTACAGCCTTTCATATCAGACGGCAGGAAACGGGTCGGCAAATTCAACTGCAGGCCGTCGTACCAAAGGGTCACGATCCCGTCCGTCGTGACGTGGGCCCGCAGGCGGCCGTTGGACAGCAAACAAAGGCCCTCTTCTCCTGCGCGGAGCGAGCGGCAGCGCCTCTCTTCGACGGGCACGGGGGACGGAACCGGCGCTTCCCGGCGGCGATCCCGGACAGCAAAACCGGCGCTGTTTTCTTCAAGCAACAATCGCTGCGCCTGCAGGAAAGGATAGGAAAAGAAGTAACGGCTGATCGCGTCGGCTCCGAGGCAGTTGTCCAGCGCCAGCAGAATCATGCCCTGATGATGAGTCATATAACTGCGGATGACCGCGGCTTTGCCCGCGCCCACGCGTTCGGGCGTGCAGTCCAGGGCCTCATAAAAACCGCAGTCGCCCAGGCAACGAAGACTTTCCAGCCGCGCCAGGTTAGCCAGGCATTCCGCCGGCGCGAAAGGCAGCGCCAGAAACGTGGCGTACGGCGCCGCGACGAGATCGCATCCTTCGTCGGGACGCAGCGACAGCGAGGGGATGCCGAAGGCGCGGTACTGATAATTCAGATCGCGGTCAAAGGCAAAGTAGCCGCTTTCGGAGATCCCCCAGGGGATGCCGTGACGGCGGCCGAAACGGATCTGCTCGCGTACGACCGTTTTCATGGTCTGCGCGAAAACGGTTTCGGGAACGGTCGGCAACACCAGCGTGGGCATCCAGTATTCAAAAGCGGTTCCGCTCCAGGACAGAAGGGCTTTACCGCCGGGGGTCTCGGTCAGAGCCGTCGAAAGACGGAACCACTGCTTCTGCGGCACGTCGCCTTTCGCGATGGCGATATAGTCGGTTTGTCTGGCTTCTCCGGCCATCAGATCATAGCAGGCGCCGTTGTCGCGGCGGACCTCGTCGGTGTTGATGCCGACCAGGAACACGCCGCGCGTCCGGCTGCGCAGAACGGAGAAATCCGTTTCGGTAAACATCGCCAAAAGCGTTTTGGACAGGGCTTCGCACCGTTTTGTGAAGGTGCGGGCCGCGCGCGCTTCGCGCTCGTCCGCGCCTGTCAGACACGTCCGCGCCGGGGGGATCTCCTCGGCCGGAGTTTCCGTGCGCAGACGAGGATACCGGGTAAGCAGCGCGTTCAGATGAGCCCTGGCGCGGTCGGCGATACGGCGATGCGCGCAGGAAGCCAGATATTCCAACGCCGTAAAGCGCTCGGCGGGCGTACGGGCTTTTTCCAAATCGCGGACGAGGGTTTCATCCCCGAGAAGACGGGCTTCGTCCGCAAAACCGGTCAGCGCGTCCTCCGGCAGCGGGGGCCTGTCCGGCAGAGCGGCGACGGCCGCGGCCGCAACCAACAGATAGGCGCAGAAATTTCCGCTGTCCACCGTGGAAACATACGGCGGAGACAGGACCTCCAGCGTCGAAGGGCGATACCAGTTGTACAAGTGGCCGTGCCATTTGGGCAGCTCTCGCAGGACCCCGGCCGTTTGTTCGATCCGGTCCAGAAACGCGTCCTGGCACAGATAGCCCCGATCCAGCGCCGCAACGCAGGCCGCCATGGTCAGGCCGATATTGGTCGGCGTCGTGCGGTCGGCCAAGCCGTCGTCGGCGCCGTTGTCCGGATAGACCTGCCAATTGTCCGGGGGCAGATGATGGAACGCTTCCCGGTCCGTTTCTTCAAAATATCGCCAGGTCAGCGCCATGGTCATGCCGAGTTTGCGGCGCTCCGCTTCCGTCAGGTCCCGCGCGGCGCGCTCCGGTCTGCCGTCCAGGGCCAGCATCAGCAGCGGCGCCGACAGCCAGACCAGATCCAGCGGGAGCGCGAGGAAAAAGGCGGGCGCGGATATGATTGAACAAATGAGCAAATGTGAAAATATAACGGCCAAAACCGGCGCTGTGGCCGAAACAAGGCTTTTGATCTGACTATGCTGACGCTCCGAAGCATCGGACGTGACCCACTCGAGGCATTTTTTATGCGAGATCAGCACGCGGTACAGACTGCGGCCCGTCGCGTCGATCTGGTTATACGCGTAGTACGGCAACAGCAGAACGTCGACGGCGGCTTTGGCCAAATGACGAAGCGCCGCCGCCGGCGCGACGAAGATTTCCCGGAGAAACCGCAGCAGCGGCGGCAGAACCCAGACCGCGGCGGCCAGCCCAAACGACAGGAACCCGAGAGGCAGAAGCAGAGGTCCAAGCAGTAGCAGGCGTACGGTTTCAAAAGGCAGCACGGAACGACGGAGATTGTCGAAGACCTTCCATTTGGACAAGGGAGAAAGCGGATTGGGCAGGCGAGCGCCCTTTCGGTCGCAGATGCGAGGGAACAGATAACCCGCGATCTGCCAGTCGCCGCGGATCCAGCGGTTCTGGCGGCGGCTCCAGCTCATGAACGAAGACGGAAAAGAGTCGAAGAGACGCACGTCGCTGACCAGCGCGGTCCGCGTAAAGCATCCTTCGATCAGATCGTGGCTCAGGATCAGATCGTCGGGGAACAGATCGGCCAGCACGGCATAAAAAGCCCGCGCGTCATAAAGGCCTTTGCCGCCGTAATTGGCTTCCCCCATCCCGTCCATATATAAATCGGAAGAAACCGAAGAATAGGCATCCAGACCGAACTGATCGGAAAACAGCAGAGAAAAGCGCGTCCGTACCGCGGAACGGGCCGAAACGCCGACCCGGGGCGCAAAGATCGTATAGCCGGAAAGAACGCGCTTCCCGTCTTCGGACAAAACGGCGCGATTCATCGGATGCAGCGCCGCTCCGATCAGACGGCCGGCGCTGTCGGCCGTCAGCGCGGTATCGCTGTCCAGCGTCAGAATATAGCGCGTGCCTTTCAAACTCGCGACGTCGCCCACCGTCGTGTCATAAACGCCGCCGCTCTCGCCTTTCACGATCAAACGGGTAAAATCCATCAAAGAACCGCGCTTACGCTCCCAGGCCGAATAGACTCCGTCCGCTTCATGATAGCGACGGGCCCGCTGCAAATAAAAAAACACGTCCCCGTGACGGGCGCAGAGATCCCGGACGGCCCGGGACGCTTCGGCCCGCACCGCCTCGTCTCCCGGCGCCGTCGGAGAGGAGCTGTCCGGATAGTCGCCCAAAAGGACGAAACGGATCCCGGGCAGACAGTTCGTCAGGAAATACATCTCGAGCTTTTCGGCGGCGGCGCGCGCGTCCTTCGGTTCCGAAAGGACGGAAGGCATGATGACGACGGCGGAAGACTCCTCGGTCAGTTTATCGACTTTGATTTTGGGCAGGAAACGCGGGCGGTACCATCGGGTCAGGACCGCCTGCACAGCTCGTACGGCCAGTTCGCCGCATAGCATCAGTCCCAGTCCGAGCGCGCCGCTCCACGTCCAGAAGCCGAACGGAACGAACGGCGCCGTGAACGCGGCCGCCAGGATCAGCCAAAGCGCGACGACCGTCGTGATATAAGCCGCGGAACGGTCCCGCCTGCGCCGCCGGCGCAGGCCCAGACGGGCGCGCAGATCTTCCTCGTATCGGCCGAAGAGGATCTCGCAGACGTCGACCCCCCGTTCGTCGGCCAGCGCGACGACCGCGGCCGCGGCGGAAAGCTCGTCGGTACGGGCCTTTTCGGCCCAACGGGCAGTGCGCTTCCGGCAATAGGCGCGGCTTTCCGCGTCCATGCGTAGGTACACGCCGCATTTTTCCGCCGCATAAAGCCGCTCGACCCCGCTGACGTCCGTGCAAAGCGTTTCCCAGTCCGCCGCCGCCGTGCCGCGCAACGTGGTGACGGCGAAAGCGATCCGACTGCGGTTCAGCGACGCGGCGTCGGCCGCCAGAACGGCCGCTTCCCGGCAGGTCGTCCCCAGCCGGCGGACCAGACGGGCGTTCTCTTCGGAAAGAGCGCGCGCCGTTTCGCATAATTCTCCGCGCAGCGGCGCGCGGAGCGGATCGCGCAGCAGACGGGCGGCGCAGCGGCGACCCTCCAACGCGCGCAGCGTATCGGCCGCGACGCGTTCCGCTTTCAGACAACAGCAAAGGCGGATCGCCGCCGGAAGCATCCACAACTCGGAATCCGTCAGCGTCTCATAAGACGAATAGGTTTCAAGAAACCCCCGCACGACGCCGAGGTCCACGCTGCCGTCGTACTTTTCCGTCAGCAGCCAGCCCAACAGCAGCACGCGCGGGATCCCCTCCTCCGCCGGCAGGCGCACCCGGGCAAAGGAGCGGGCGGCAGCGCGCAGTTCGTCTTCAAAAAGACCGGCGTTGTCCAGGAGCCACCCGACGGCGGGCAAGGCTTCCCGTTCGGCGCGGTCGGCATCGCGAAGAGACCTCGTCTCCGTTTTCAAGCGAGCGGCGATCCGCTTGACAGGTTCACGCAATCGTATGTTCATCTGTGCATATATATGGTTCTCAGAACCGAATTTCTCTGCAAGTTCGGTTGCAGAGTAATCCGATATGCGCAATTCGACCTCGTCGAGGCGGGTAAGCTCGCGGTGGACGCGAAAGGAGCGGAACGCAAAAAAGAGCGCCGTCAGCAAAACGGCCAGCACTGCCGAGAATAAAAAAACCATAATTCGCCTCACTGATCTTTTTTCTCAGTATTTGCTCTTTTAAGGTCGTTTTATCCGCAAAATTATTTGACCCGGCGACGGCGGCTGTGCTACACTGATACCATCAAACGAGAAAGGTCCGACCGATCCCATGGATAAATTCGCAAAAAGATTTTTCGCGCTGTTTTGTCTGTTTCTGTGCGCGATCCTGCTGAGCGCGTGCGCGCTGCTTCCGATCTTCACGCCGACGCCCGTTCCGACGCTCGTCCCGATCGACGGCATCCCGGCTTACAGCGGAGAGCCCTACGTCACGCTTAACGGCGGCGTGCCGGATTTCACCGAAGCGGACATGGCGCTGGCGCCGTTCGAAAGCTATTCGCCTCTGGACAGTCTTGGGCGGTGCGGCCCGGCTTTTGCCTGCATCAGCCGTGAACTGATGCCGACCGAACCGCGGGAAAGCATCTACTCTGTCAAGCCCACCGGCTGGCACAGCGTCACCTACGACTGCGTCGATCAGGGATCGCTCTACAACCGCTGTCACCTGATCGCGTTCCAGCTGACGGGAGAAAACGCCAACGCGTTCAATCTTATCACCGGCACCCGGTATTTCAACGCCGTGGGGATGCAGCCGTTCGAAGAAAGAGTCGGCGCGTATATCCGCTCCACGGGGCATCGGGTGCTGTACAGGGTCACGCCTGTTTTTGAAGGGAACGAGCTGGTGTGCCGCGGGGTCCGCATCGAAGCGGCTTCCGTAGAAGACGCGACGATCCGTATCCACGTTTTCGTTTACAACGTTCAGCCCCTCATCGCCATCGACTACGCCACGGGCGCGAGCTATCAACTGACGCCGTCCGGCGAAGAAGTGATCGTCGAATACGTGCTCAACACGGGAAACAAGAAGTTTCACCTCCCCAGCTGCGAATCGTGCCAAAAAATAAGCGAGTCCAATCGCGGTCATTACCGCGGGACTCGCAGCGCGCTCCTGCAGCAGGGCTACACGCCCTGCGGAGCTTGTCGTCCGTAACGGATCAAAGGATCGTATAAGCGCCGTCGGACCGGGTCTCCAGCGCGTGGGAAAGCATCGCTTTCAGGGCGGCGGTCATATACGCGGTATCGCGGGCGCCGGCCGTTTCCAGCGAAGAATGCATAGCCAGCTGCGCGCAGCCGACGTCGACGGTATTGACCGCGACGTGACCGTTGGCGATATTGCCCAGCGTCGAACCGCCGGCTATATCCGAGCGATTGGCGTAAGACTGATGCGGCACGCCGGCCTCGTCGCAAAACAGACGGAACAGGCCGGCCGACACCGCGTCGGAAGAATACTTCTGAGCCGCGTTGAATTTCACCACGACGCCGTGATTCATATACACGGCGTTGTTTTTATCCGTCAATTCAGGATGATCCACCGGCACGGCGTGGGCGTTGTCGCACGAGGCCATGAAACCGGAGACCAGCATTTCTCTCGTCCGCTCGCCGCCGATGCGGTTCAGCGTATCCAGCAGGAAGGTCGAAGCCGCGCCCTGCTTGGTCTGACTCCCGACCTCTTCGTTGTCCAACAGGCAGCAGACGGGAACGGCGCGATCGTTTTCCGCCGCCAGAAACGCCTGCAGCGCGGCAAACGCGCATTGCAGATCGTCAAGTCGCGGCGCCGAGATATACTCGCCCCACTCCGTCCCGGGCGCCGGATTATACAAAAACAGATCGGCGGCCAGTAAATCCGCCGCGTCCGCGCCGAACAACCCCGCCAAGGTTTTCTCCCGGCAGAGCGGGAGCATGTCCACCGCCGGATTGAGCGCGACGCCGTCGTTGACGGAGCGGTTGAAATGAATCGGCACGTTGGGGATAATCGCGACGGGCTCGACCGTGTCCACCAGACGGGAAACGATCCCGTTCCCCCGGCGCAGGACCAGCCGGCCGGCGACGGCCAGCGGACGGTCCATCCAGGTCGAGAGGATCATGCCGCCGTATTTTTCCGTGGAAAGGCGGGGATACGCGCCGTCCGTCAGGAACGCGTGATCCTTCAGGCGGAAACAAGGCGAGTCCGTGTGCGCGGCGGCGATCATAAAGCCGACGGGTTTCCGGCGCGGCAGCGTAAAAGCGATCAGGGACGAGGCGTTCCGCGTCACGAAATAGCGGCCGCCGGGAGTCAGAGACGCGCCGTCGTTTTCGGCAAGACGCGTAAAGCCGCTTTTCTCCAGTTCCGCGGAAACGGCCGCGACGGTATGAAAGGCCGTCGGCGACGCGGCGATGAACTCAAACAACTGACGATTCATAACGGATCATATCCTTTCCGCTTCATCATATCACAGCCGAAGCAAATTGACAAACTGCATTTCTTACAGTAGAATAGTTCCTATGAAAATTCTCTTTGTTTGCCACGGCAACATCTGCCGCTCCCCGATGGCGGAATTCATATTCAAGGAACTCGTACGGCGGCACGGCGGAGACTTTACCGTCGCTTCCGCGGCGACCAGCAGCGAAGAACTGGGGAACCCGATCTATCCGCCGGCACGCGCGGAGATGCGCGCGCACGGCATCCCGTTCGGGCCGCGCGAAGCGGTGCAGCTGAGGCGGGCCGATTACGGGAAATGGGATCTCCTGATCGGGATGGACGAGGCCAACGTCCGGAACATGAAACGGCTTTTCGGCGGCGATCCAGAGGGAAAGATCCGCAAACTGCTCAGCTTTGCGGACAGTACGGCCGACGTCGCGGATCCGTGGTACAGCGGAAGTTTCGACGTCGCTTACCGGGATATTGTCCGCGGCTGCGAAGCGCTGTATGAGTCTTTGACCGGAAAACCGGCGCGTCTCTGACGCGAACGTCGGCCAAAAACCGAATATCCGGGTGTTGCCCAGGGGTAGGGCGCTTGCCTTGGGAGCAAGAGGCCGCGCGTTCGAATCGCGCCACTCGGACCATATCGAAGGGAGAGGTCCAAGCGGTCTCTCCCTTGTTTTTTTGCCTTCTTAAGCGAGAAACAACCGATTTTCGGCTGTTTCGTTGTTTTTCCCCTTGGCCCTGTAACGGAGTTTTTCTCAGCGCGCCCGGCAGGGGGCGAATCGCGTGAAAACCGGACCGTATCCGAACGATCCGGACGCCGCGGTTCATTTCGGAAGCGTTTTTCTTGATTTTATTCAGAAAACACGCAAAAAACCATTGATTTATATTTCGTTTTATGGTAATATACAATTAGCTTTTTTAATAAAGGAGCAAAGTATTATGGCAGATGTAAATGAAAAAATCAATGAGTTGACCAACATGCAGGACAACACCGCGGAATTCGAGCAGGAAGACATCCAGAAAAACAAAGTCATGGGCATCTTCGCTTATCTCTCCTGGCTGGTCCTGATCCCGCTGTTTGCGGCAAAGGATTCCAAATTCGCGCGCTTCCACTGCAATCAGGGCCTCGTGCTCGCCATCGTCGAGATCGTCACGTGGGTGGTCTTCGGCATCCTGTCCAACATTCCGTACGTCGGTTGGCTCTTCGCCGTCCTGAACAGTCTGATCAGCATCGTTTGCGTGGTCTTTGCGGTTCTCGGCATCGTCAGCGCGGCCCGCGGTCAGGCCAAGCAGCTTCCGATCATCGGCAAGATCAAGATCCTGAAATAAGCGTATCGAAGGAACCGAACGATTCCAAGCGTACAAAGGCGAGGGAAGATCCCCCTCGCCTTTTTTTGTCCCCGTCGGCGAGGAAAGGCAAGTCGACGCGCAAGTCTGCCGTACGCTTATAAAAGAACGGCCATCCCAAAAGACGGACGGCCGTTTCGTTATGTTTTCTTCAACGGATCTCTTCGATATGGTGCACGTATTCAAGCGTATCGAGCGCCTCAATGATCTCTCCGTGCGTTTTATACTTCCGAAGTTCCTGCGAACTGACGGAGATCGCGATGGAATAAACGCTCAACCCGGAACCGGCGTAAGCGGGATTGATCTCGATATCGTCGATCCGCATGCCGAGCTGACGGAGAGTGGCGGCAAAGCTCTGCAGACGCTGCGGGCTGTCCAGCTCTACGTGAAACTCGAAATGATTGGAGCGATCTTTGAGATACGTTTCGATTTTCGGGAAAAGGGAGAGACTGAAAAACAGCGCGAAGTAAGCGATCACCGCGACCGTGTAAGCGCCCGCGCCGATGCAGAGTCCGAGAACGCCGCAGGTCCATAAACCGACCGACGTCGTCAATCCTTTGATCTGACTCTTGGAGCTGAAGAGAACGGAGTTGACCGAAAGGATCGCGATCCCGACAATCGCCGCCGCGGAGAGAAAATACATCCCTCCGGAAAGCGACATGTCAAGCGTCATCGCTATCGTAGACGCGAAAGACACCAGAATAAACGTACGCAGGCCGGCGGCATGCCGTTTGCTGGCACGCTCGCAGCCGATCATAGCTGAAAGCAGAACGGAAAGCACGATCCGCAGCAGCACGCTCGGTACGTTCAACTGGGACGACCACGGGCCAAGCAGCCACGCGATCGGATCAAAATAAACACTCATCAGAAAAAGCGCCTCCTTCGCATATTGGGATTCCGATAATTGCGCAGCGCCTGCTGCTGTTCTTCCGCCGCATCCAGGAACGCCTGCTCGTTTTCTTCGTCATAAGACTTCGGCGGAGGGATCTCCTCCTGGATCTTCCGGATCCGTTCAATCAAAAGCTGTACCGCGGTTTTGGTCTCGCCGGTTTCCGCGACTTCCTCCACAGGCGCGACATCCTCGAGCGTGGCGTAGGATTTCGACAGATACAACGACAGTTTCGCACAGCCGGGGCCGATCAGCTCGTACAGGACGCTGGAGAGAAGGATGATCGTATACAGGGCGTTTCCCATTTCTCCGCCGAGCGTCCGCGCTCCAAGCGCGGCAAGACCGATAGCGACGCCGGCCTGCGGAATAAGCGCAAGGCCGAGATAATTACGTACGGGCTTCGGTTTTTTTACGATCGCGCAGCCGGCAAACGCTCCCGTGTATTTCCCGAGAATACGGATAACGAAGTAAATCACACCGATCAAAAGCAGCGACACGCCGCCCAAGGTCCCGGCAGGACCGAACAAAAGATCTATCCGGAAAGAGAGTCCCGACCGGACGAAGAACATCAGCAGGATCGGCGGGGAGAAATAATTGAGCTGCTTGAAGAGTTTTTCGTCGCCCGTGAGATTGATGTAGATCATGCTCATGGACATACAGCCGAGCAGCGGAGAAATCCCCAGCAGCGCGCACACGCCGCAGAAGGCAAAGAGCAGTGCCACCGCGATGATGAGACGATTATCCGTGGAGCGTTTGGAGAGCAGCCATTTCATCACGAGTCCGAACACGCCGCCGAGCAGCAGCACGCCGATATTGACGCCGATCGGCTGCAGAATGCTTACAATATTGACAGCACTGCCGTCCCGCACCGCGAGCGCGACCGAAACAGCGATGGAATACGCCACGAGCCCGACGATGTCGTCGAGCGCGACGACCTGCAAAAGCGTATCGACGAACTCTCCTCTCGCGCCCGTCTGTCGAATGGTCATCATCGTGGAAGCGGGCGCGGTCGCCGCGGCCAGCGCGGCCAGGACGACAGAAAACGGCAGGCTCAATCCGAGCAGAAAGAAAGTCACAACAAAAACGAAAACCGAGGCGGCGCAGGCTTCCAAAATCGTAATGACAACGACCTTGGCGCCGTTTTTCTTTAATGCGGAGAACCGAAAAAACTCACCCGTTGAAAAAGCAATGAACGACAGCGCGACGTCCGGGAGAAAATCCATGCCGCCGATGATCTCCTGCGGGACGAGATTGAGGCAACAGGGACCGATCAGGATACCGGCCAGGATATAAGCCGTGACATTCGGCAGTTTTACCAGCTTTGTCAGCCGCGTCATGGCAAACCCGAGAAAAAGCATCAGCGCGATCGAAATAACAACGGCGGCCGGCGACGACGTCGGAATCGGATTTCCCATATGAAACCTCCTCTCATAAAAGCATCCGTAGATTATTCGCATAATATAACACATTTGCCGGGTCGAGTCAATATCAAATAACAGACTTTCTGAAAAATTCAAAAAAACAAGCCCTCATGCCGATCAGATCGATCGGCACGAGGGTCGTAACGCGGGGCAGGCCCGTTTCTTTCGGTTTTTCTCTTCCGCCGGGACCGAAAAAGCGCGGCGTCGGCGCGACGTTTTCCCGGAAGATCAAACGATCACTTCCTGTGCGTCTGATAATATTTCAGTCCGGCCAGCAGCGCGTCGACGTTTTCCGAAGACACGCCGGGCGCCATACTCGACGAGCAGCCGAGGACCAGCGCCGTGTCGCCGTGGACGTCCACGAGCCAGTCCAGCTCCGCGCGGACGTCGGCGGGCGTTTTGAACGGCAGCGTCCGTGTAACCGAAGCGCCGGCCAGCATAAACAGCGGTCTGCCGTCGTTTCCGCGAAGTTTGCACATTCCGGCGAAATCGACTCCGTCCTCATATTGAAAGCCCTGGAATCCCCGGATCCCGACGTCGATCAGGCCCGGCACCATGGAGCTGATCGCGCCGTCGCAGTGCCAGATCAGGCGGACGTCACATCCGTTCAGTACCGGCTGCAGGCAGTAATCGAGCTGAGGATACCAGATCCGGTTCAGGCTCCTGATATTGACCAGCGTCGAACGGGAATCGGTCATATCGAAATCCAGCCGGCACAGGAGCGGCAGGGAATAGCGGTTATAAGCTTCCGCGGCGGCCTCGTTGTTTTTTCTGCACAGTTCCGCCTGAAGCTTGAAATGCCGCTCCATGACGTCCTCGTACAGCGCGTAGGCGCAGAGGTAATTCACGTACCCGTAAGTATAATAGCCGAGGATCGGAAAACGGACGATGTCGTAGCCCGTTTTCAGGATGTCCAGGCCCATTTCATGCTGCAGACGGTATTCGGTGAGGCCGATCTCGCGTACCCGCTTCTCCTTATCAAAGTCGGCAAGCTGCTTTTCCAGCCGCGGGAACTCGACGGTTTCGAGATGAGCGACCACATCCTCCGGTTCTCGGATCGTCATACCGTCGACGACGATGGTTTCGATACCGGTCGTGGCGGTGCGCGTCTCGCCGGTCAATCCGTGCTCGCTCATGGTCAAAGGATTGTCCGGTATCCACTGATCCAGCATATCCGCGCCGATCTCATGCTGGACTCTGGTATAAACGGCGATCGGATCACGGACGTAATCGGGATCCTTCATCCCGTTTCTCGCCGCGAGACGATTCAGCTGCGCGTGATCCATGATATTGATGCCCGCGATCGGATAACCGCGGAGGTTTTCGCCCGCGATCGCGGCGGTCATCTCGGTATGCCGGGCGTTCTGACTCTCGAACAGCTCCCGTATTTCCCGATCGGAGGGCTCTCTGTTGTTCATGCTCTCCCCTCGCATTCTGTGTTTCTTACTTCTTGAGCGAACCCTGTTTCATGACGGCGGTCACATAACTGCCGCCGTTCTTTTCCTTATCCCATATCTGACGCTGACGGACGTAGACCTCCTCCGGAATCACAGGTTCTCCCTCCGAGAACGGGGGGATCCACTGGTCGCCCGCGACCTTCCGATCGGTGCAGGCACGATCGAAGCGATATTTCTCGCGGACCGCCGGATCGCGGAAATCGGGTACCTCGACGGGGACGCCGCCGGCCAGGATCGAGCGGTAACCGAACAGACCCGGCAGGAACATATCGAGCGCTTCGTACACGTTGATGATATTGGCGTCGGCTTCGCCGGAAACGGCTTTGACAAACTCATCCATGATGTAGTAATCGCTGCCGAAGTGTCCGAAATGCTCGACTACGCCGTTTTTCACGACCGGATCGATCACCTCGCGGTGCTCCTCTTTCGGATACTCACCGGGGTATTCGTCAGCGTTGACATAGAGTCTTTCCTCGCCTCCGGTCGCCTCGCGAACGGTCTCCATCTCGCCTTTGGAACCGTAAACACTGTACCAGACCGAGTTTTTATAAAGTCCGCCGTGGATGCTTTTGAAGATTGCGCCGTTCTCCAGCGACACCATGAGCAGTCCGAAGGCGCCGGATTTGGAGCCGTGTCCGCGGGTGCGGCCGACCATTTTCCCCTCAAAGCCCGTGACCGATACGGGGCGGAGGCCCGAAACGTGGATCAGCGGACCGAGCGAATGCGTGCAGTAGAAGGTCGCGTACATATTATTGCGCCAGTGTTCGGGGTCGCCGTAAGCGATCGAGGGCCAGATGGCGTCGCAGTTGTGAATGTACTCGCCCTCGGCGTACTCGATCTCGCCGATTTTGCCGGCGCGGTAAAGCTCTCTCATTTTCATGACGGCGGGGATAAAGCAATAGTTTTCTCCGTAGGCGTAGATCTTGCCCGAGCGCTCGACAGCCTCGCAGAGCTCGACCGCCTCCGCCAGCGTCTGACAGGGCAGAACCTCGCTGTAAACCGAAAGACCGCGGTTCAGACAGCGGATCGCAAAGGGCGCGTGCTCGTTGGCGAAATTGGCCAGCACCACCGCGTCCATATCGTGCTGAATGAACGCTTCAAAATTGTCGTAGAAAGCGACGTCCACGCCCTCCAGCGCTTTTTTCTGCCGTTCAATAACCTCCGGGTTGTTGTCGCAGATGGCCACGACTTTGGCGCGATTGCCCGCCGCGACGCAGTAATTGATCATCGATGTGCCGCGGTATCCGCCGAGAACGCCGATCCTGATCATGTTGTATTCCTCCTTTTCGGTGATTCTATGATCCTATTATATCAAAGCCGGTTTCTAAAAAAAAGATAAAAAATCCGCAAAAAGATAGACAAAACTCATCTTTGCGGGTATTATTGAAAGAAAGGGGGTGGCCACGATCGAACTGTCTCACAATATCTGCCGCTTCATCCCGAGCTCACACTCTTCAGACGGAATCAGCGCGGTGGACTTTATCTATGAAAAAAAACCGAAATTCTTTGAAGAATACCGGACCGAGCCGGTTTTCCGCGTCTACGCCGTGGCGACGGGCACCGTCCGGGTGCGGACGGTCTATCAGGAGGAAACGCTCACGGCGGGGGATCTGTTCTTCGTGCTGCCGGCGCAGAAATATGCTTTCCCCGACGGCAAAGGACTGACCTATCTGTATATCAGCTATCACGGCGTCGCGGCCGGCCGGATGTGCGAACAAATCGGGGCGACCTTCCGCAACTGTTTTTTCCGCGGATACGGCGAATGTCTCGACGATCTGCTCCGCGCGATCGCGATCTCGACGGAGTCGAGCGCGGGACTGCTCGCGGAAAGCTGCCTGCTGCGGATATTCGGAACGATCCTGTCGGGCGCCGACCGGGCGAGCAACAAGCCCGACCCGGCCGACTCGGTCACGCGCGTGCGCAAGTACGTGGAGGATCATTATCAGGAGCCGGATCTGCGCGTCGCGGGCATCGCCGAAGCGCTCAGCTACAACGGCAACTATCTGTCGTCGCGTTTCCGCCTCGAGACCGGTTTCACCATCGGACAGTACATCCAGTCGATCCGGATCCAGAACGCCTGCGCGCTGGCGGCAAGCGGCGTTTCATCGGTGGCCGACATCGCGGGGATGACCGGGTTTTCCGATCCGCAATACTTTTCGCGGGTCTTCACCCGTTTTACCAAGCTGTCGCCCAAGCAGTTCATGAAAACGTGCGTCAGGGACGGGTCCAACCCTCCCGCGGCGCCGCGCGGATGACGGCTTACCGGAAAAGGTGCGGCGCGCCGTCGGAAAAAAGCAGCGGTTTCAGATCGGCTTTCTCCAGCGTGAGCAAGCCGATTTTTTTATCGAGTCCGGCGGCGTATCCGATCAGACTGCCGTCGGCGCCGACGACGCGATGGCACGGAACGATAAGCGAAAGCGCGTTATGCGCGACCGCGCCGCCGACGGCGATCGGCGCCACGCGAGGAAAGACGCCCTGCTTTTCCAACCGGGCGGCCAGCGCGCCGTAGGTCGTCGTCCGTCCGTACGGCACGGTCAGCAAAAGCTCCCAGACAGCCCGACGAAACGGCGTGGTCTTCATAACGAGCGGCGGCGTAAAATCCGGCTCGCGGCCGCTGAAATACAGGTCGAGCCAGCGTTCCGTCCGTTCGAAAACGGGAAGCGCCCTCTCCTCGTGCCGCCCGTCGAGCGTATCGGCAAAATATCTTTGTCCGTCGAACCACAGCCCCGTGAGAGCGTTCCCGTCGGAAGCCATCGTGAGAGCGCCCAACGGCGAACGATAATGATGAACGTATTCCACGGCGAACCCTCCTTATGAGAGGATTATATCACGCGCGCACGATTATTTCACCATAAAAATGCGGTTTTCAAACCGGAAAAGACGGCTTTCGTGCTTGACAAACACCCCCCTGGGGTATAAGATAAAGGCAGATTCCACGCCGGCGCCCTGTGTCGGCAAAAGGGAGAGAGCATCATGGAAACAACCGTATGTCCGCATTGCGGCAAACGAAAAAAGAAAAGAACGCCCGAGGAGCAGAAAGCGCTGCTCAAACGCCTGCGCATGGCGGAGGGGCAATTGAGAGGAATCCAGGCTATGGTGGAAAACGACGCCTACTGTCCTGATATCCTGATCCAGGTCTCGGCCGTCTCGGCGGCGCTGAACAGTTTCAACCGTGAACTGCTGGCCTGCCATATCCGGAGCTGCGTCTCCGACGATATCCGGGCGGGGAACGACGAGGCCATCGACGAATTCGTCAAAGTCCTGCAGAAGCTGATGAAATAGAAAAGGAGCGCGCTATGAAGCAATACATCGTCACCGGCATGACCTGTGCGGCCTGTCAGGCCCGGGTGGAAAAAGCCGTAGCCAAAGTGCCGGGCGTAGAGAGCGTTTCCGTCAGTCTGCTGACCAACTCCATGGGCGTAGAGGGAAACGTTCCGGACGATTCCGTCATCCGGGCCGTGACGGAGGCCGGTTACGGCGCCGCCGTCAAAGACGCGTCCCGGAAAACCTCGGCTTTCGCGGCGGAGGAAGATGCGCTGAAGGATCGGGAAACGCCGAAACTGCGGCGCCGGCTGATCGTCTCGGCGGTATTTCTGGCCGCGCTGATGTACCTCACGATGGGGCACAACATGGCCGGCTGGCCTCTGCCGGCGTTTTTGGCGCACAATCATCCGGCGCTGACGCTGACTCAACTGCTGCTGGCGGCGGCTGTGATGCTCGTCAACAGGCAGTTTTTCACAAGCGGATTTGCCGCTCTGCGGCACGCGAGCCCGAACATGGACACGCTCGTCGCGCTCGGGTCGACGGTCTCGTTCGCGTGGAGCGTATGGGTTTTCTACGAGATGTGCGGGCTGATCGCGGGAGGCGCGGGAAACGCCGATCTGATGACGCTGTATCACGATCAACTGTACTTTGAGTCCGCCGCCATGATCCCGGCGCTGATCACGGTGGGCAAGCTGCTCGAGGCGATCTCGAAAGGACGCACGACCGACGCGCTGAAGAGTCTGATGAAGATCGCGCCCAAAACGGCCGTACTCGTCCGGGACGGCGCGGAAACGGAGGTGCCGATCGAGGAAGTCGGCGTGGGCGACGTGTTTGCCGTGCGCCCCGGAGAGCGCATTCCGGTCGACGGGATCGTCCTGGAAGGAATCAGCGC
>JAHAZM010000036.1 GCA_018385275.1 Eubacteriales bacterium
GCGCCGGGATGGGGACGAGTTACGCGACCCTCGGATTTATCCGGGAGGGAGCGACCTTTACGGTAGGAGCGCGCAGCGGCAGTTGGTACGAGGTGAGCTACAACGGTCTGCACGGCTACGCCAGCGCCGATTATATCTCGGTTTTGCCGGATACGACGCCGACGCCGACACCCACGCCAACGCCCACGCCCACCGTTCCGCCGGACACGCGGTACACGGTGCGCGTCAAACCCGGGACCGGCACGCTGTTTATCCGCTCCGGACCCGGACAGAATTACGCCGTGATCGGACGGTTATATGAAAACAGCGAGTTCACGTTGCTTGACAAGAGCAACTCTGTATGGTACAAAATAAAGTATCAGGATACGGTCGGTTATGCCTCGGCGGAGTTTATCGATCTGGAAGAACTCAGTCTCGGCCGGGTCAATACCGGCGGCGCGTATCTGAATATGCGGGCGGCCGCCTCTTCTGCGGCGGACGTCCTGCTGATTATTCCGCCGGACAGCCTGGTCGGCGTCATGGAAGAAAAAGACGGCTGGTACCATGTCCGCTATGAGGACCGGGACGGCTTTGTCAACGGTACTTACATTGTTTTGGAGGGAAAGGAGAGCAGAGCGTGAAAAAAGCATTATCGGTTTTGCTGACAGCGGTCCTTTGTGCGGCGCTGGCGATCCCCGCCTTCGCGGAAAAAGAGTTCATCGTCCGCAACGGGGACGAGGGAGAACTGGTCACCACATTACAGACCCTGTTGACCCGGGAAGGTTTCTATCATTATACCATTACCGGCTACTTCGGTTCCATTACCGAAAAAGCCGTGCGCGATTATCAGAAAGCCAAGGGATTGGTCGTCGACGGCGTCGCCGGACCGAAAACCTTCGGCGCGCTGGGTCTGACGGACCCGAGCACCATCACCGTCAGCGGCGCCACGCTTCGCAACGGCGCGGAAAACAACGACGTCCGCGCGCTGCAGCAGATCCTCAAGAACAAAGGTTATTTTACGGTGGACGTGACGGGTTATTACGGCTCGATCACGGAAAAAGCCGTACGTGATTTCCAGAAAGCCGCCGGACTGGTCGTCGACGGGATCGCCGGCCCCAAGACTTTTGCGGCTTTGGGACTGTCCGAACCGACGTCGACGCAGACGCCGTCGCTTGCGCCCATCGTGGTGCGCCGTTCCATCACCTCGATCCGTGAGGAAGAGGACTGGGCGATCCGCGGCGACAGCGGCGACGACGTCAAACTGATCCAGCAGCGGCTTGAACAGCTCGGCTATTATACTTACGGCAGTATCACAGGGTATTTCGGTACGGTGACCGAGGAAGCGGTCAAAGCGTTCCAGAAAAAAAACAGCGGCCTCATTGTGACCGGCATGGTCGGCACCCGCACCCGGAACATCATGTTTTCCGACTCGGCGATTCCGGCGACAGGCGGCTCGTCCAAGCCGACGACCACGCCCAAAACCACCAAGACTTCGACGCCGAAACCCACGGTCGATCCCAAGATCGCGCTGGCGGATCAGATCATCGCGTATGCCAAGCAGTATTTGGGCAAACCCTATGTTCTGGGCTCCGCCGGCCCCAATTCTTTCGATTGCTCCGGCTTTACGACGTATGTGTTCAAGCATTTCGGTTACTCTTTGCCGCGCTACGCCTACGGACAGGGCTATACGGATTACGGGATCAAGATCAAGAGTATCTCCGAGCTGAAAAAAGGCGACCTTGTCTTCTTCAATACCGTAACGGACAGCGATCTGTCCGATCATGTCGGCATTTATATTTCCGACGGGAACTTCATCCACGCCAGCAGTTCGTCCAAGAACGGCGTCAAAGTCTGTATTTCCAATCTGAAAAGCGGTTATTATAACCGGGTGTTCTCTTGGGCGCGTCGGATCATCTGATCCGGCCAAAAGGATGCTGTGCAAGAAACAGAGGGTGATGGCATCACCCTTTTGTTTATCAATGACCGACCGTTTTCGCTTTTGTTCGCGACTCGCCGCCGCGCGATCGGAACAGGCGCCCGTATTATGGAAAAGAAATCGTTCAAACTTCATATTCTGATCTTTCCCCTGACGCTGCTGGTCCTTCTGCCCGTCTACTTTACGGCGGAATGGCCGGGTTTGATCCTGTTTCCGGCGGCTTTTGCCGTGCTGGCCTGTTCCCTGCTGTCAGTCTTTGATTTTCCCGCCGTTCTGATCGGCACGGCGGTCCTAATGGGAGTCACACTCCTGACGGAAAAAGGACCGCTGCCGCTGCTGGCCGGCGCGTTCGTACTGGCCGCCGCGGGCGTTACAGCCGTCTGCACCGCCAGAAAAGCCGATTTTTTCAAACGGATCGCGTGGTACTTCCTCGCGTCGGCCGCTATCGTCGCCCTCGCGGCGGTGGGGTTGGCGCTGGCCGGCGAAACGGATCTCCTGACCGTGGTGCAGGAAACGGCCGCTCACGCTTTTCCCGACGACGTTATGGACACGATTTACCGCGGCCTGCTGCTGACGGAATACGCTTCCGGCGCCAGTACGGCCTCGGCGCTTGAATATATGGACAGGATCATGTCGCTTCCGGTCGAGGAAGTCCGGACGCTCGGCGGCGCTCTGCTGGCTGATCTGGTACGCGACAATGTCGGATACGGTACGATGCTGACGCTTTCGGTCATGGCCGTCCTCAACAGTTTGCTGGGAATCCTGATCGGAGGCTCGTCGCTGACGGATCGGCCGGCGCTGGGTCTGACCCGCTCGCCCGTTCGCTTGCCTTCCGCGGCGGAAATGTCTCTGCCGCAGCCCCACGGCCGCATCCTGGGCGTGCTGTACCTGATCGCCGCGATTGCGGGCTTTTTCGGTCTGAACGAGGCGCTCATTGCCACAGGCGCGCTGCTGCCGCTGTTTTTTACGACGGGCGTGACGTTCGTCTGGTTTTATCTGAAAAACACGGCCCGTTCCCGGGCGATGGCGGTCATGTTTCTGGTGTTTGCGCTTTTCCTCTGCGGCACATGGCTGATGGTCACCGCGGGACTCATCGACGCGATCACGAATTTCCGGAAACGTTTCGCGGAGTTTTTGAACAGGAAGGAGAACGAACCATGAAAGTGATTTTACTCAAAGATATCAAAGGCACAGGGAAAAAGGACGCCGTCATCGAAGTGAGCGACGGCTACGCCCGGAATTTTCTGTTTCCGAGAAAACTGGCCGTGGAAGCCAGCAGCGTCAATCTCAACAGCGTGAAAGTCAAAAACCAGACGGAAGCGCACCGCCGGGAGATGGAGCGGCAGAACGCCGTCGAAACCGCCGCCGGTCTGAAGGACAAAAGCGTCGTGCTGGAGGTCGCCACCGGCGAGAACGGCAAGCTTTTCGGTTCCGTGACCAATAAAGAAGTGGCCGAGGCGGTCGCTTCTCAGCTTGGTCTGACGGTCGATAAGAAAAAGGTCGCTATGGAAACGGTTCGCGCCACCGGCGAGTATACCGCCGATATCCGCCTCTTTGAAGGCGTTTCCGCCGCCGTTCGCGTTATCGTGAAAGCAAAGTAATCGACAGGAGAGACGATCTATGGACGAGCAGATCAACGGACGGATCCCGCCGCATAATATGGAAGCTGAGCAGTCGGTGCTGGGTTCTATGCTGCTGGATAAGACCGCGGCCAGTATCGCCGTGGAACGACTGATCCCGGAGAGCTTTTACTCTCAGCAGCACCGTGAGATCTTCGAAGCGATGCTGGCGCTGTTCGGCCGCGGCGTCCCGCTGGACATGGTCACGGTCTACGACGAGCTGGAGAAGCGCGGCACGACTGAGACCGCCGGCGGTATCGCTTATCTGGCGGAACTGGCTCAGGGGATCCCCACAACGGCCAACGCGGAGGAATACGTCCGCATCGTAGACGACCGTTATACGCTGCGCCGCCTCATCGAAGCCGGCGGCGAGATCATGGCTGACGGCTACGCGGGCGAGCAGGAGACGCTCGATATCCTTTCCGCCGCCGAAAAAAGCATCTTCGATATTTCTCTGCGCAATTCCGCGGCCTCCCTGCGCCTTGCCAACAGCGCGGTTCAGGAGGCTTATGAGCGCATCGAGGATATGTATACCAATAAAAACAAGCTGACCGGGATCGCCAGCGGCTTTGAGGACATGGATCGCATGCTCTCCGGCCTCAACAAGGCGAACCTGATCCTGCTGGCCGCCCGTCCCGCCATGGGCAAGTCGTCCCTGGCCATGAATATCGCCGATCACGTGGCGACCGAACTTAAACTGCCCGTGGCGGTCTTCAACCTTGAAATGTCGCGCGTGGAGCTCTGTTCCCGCCTGATCTGCTCCCGGGCCCGCGTCGACAGCCAACTGGCGCGGCGCGGCGAACTCGGCACGGAGGAGTGGGAGCGCCTCGCCATGGCGCTCAAACAATACGCCCGTTCCCCTCTGTATATCGACGATACGCCGGGCATTACCCCGATGCAGGTGCTGAGCAAATGCCGCCGTCTCAAGATCGAACGCGGTCTTTCTCTGGTCGTCGTCGATTATCTGCAGCTGATGGCGGCGGACAACAGCAAAAAGACCGGCAACCGACAGGAAGAAGTCAGCAATATTTCCCGTTCGCTCAAACTGATCGCCAAAGAGCTCGACGTGCCGGTCATCGCTCTGTCCCAGCTCTCGCGTGCGGTGGAAAACCGCCCCGATCACAGACCGCAGCTCTCCGATCTGCGTGAATCGGGCTCGATCGAGCAGGACGCCGATACGGTCATGTTCCTGTATCGCGACGAGGTCTATAATCCCGAATCGGAGAAAAAAGGTATGGCCGAGCTGATCATTTCCAAACAGCGCAGCGGCCCGCTGGGCACGGTTGAGCTGGATTGGATGGCGCCGTATACGCGCTTCCGTTCTCACCCGCGCGAATACACGGGTCAGCCTCCGAAGGGTGTGTAACGAATGTATCTCGCATTATACCGAAAATACCGTCCGACTCGTTTTGACGAAATGGTCGGACAGGAATATGTGCGCAAGACGCTGCGTTCCCAGGTCAAGACCGGGCGCATTTCGCACGCTTATCTGTTCTGCGGTCTGAGAGGCACGGGCAAAACGACGGCGGCCAAAATCTTCGCCGCCGCCATCAACTGTCCCAATTCCGGCGCCGACGGAGAGCCCTGCGGCGTCTGCCCGACCTGTCAGATGCTGCGCAGCGAAAGCAATCTCGACGTCATCGAGATCGACGCGGCCAGCAACAACGGCGTCGACCAGATCCGCGAACTGCGCGATAAAGTCGTCTATCCGCCTCAACACGGACGCTATAAGGTCTATATCATCGACGAAGTGCATATGCTGACCGGCAGCGCGTTCAACGCCATGCTGAAAACGCTCGAGGAGCCTCCGGCGCACGCGGTCTTCATTCTCGCCACGACCGAGGTGCAGAAACTCCCCGCCACGATCCTTTCCCGCTGCCAGCGGTTCGATTTCAAGCATATCTCCATGGCCGATATTATCACGCGCATGAAGACCGTTCTCGACGATCTGGGCGCCGGTTATGACGAACGGGCGCTTTCGCTCATCGCCTCGGTAGCCGACGGCGGCATGCGCGACGCGCTTTCCATGGCGGATATGTGCCTTTCTTATGAAGGAGAACGCCCCTGCATCACTTATGAAAACACGCTTGAGGTCCTTGGTACGATGGACCGCGGCTTTCTGTTCGAT